>DASXHF010000158.1:0-3547 GCA_036488775.1 Gemmatimonadaceae bacterium
CTCGCGCAGATGCTGGACGACGTCGGCCGCCGTGCCCTCGGGATAGCCCAGTGCCGCTGCCGGCACGTCGTGCAGCTCCTGCTCGGTGATCCCGTGGAACTCCGGCGTCAGCTCGGGCGAGCCCGGTGGCGGAGTGCCGAGTGGATCGAGCTGCACGGCGAGATGGCCGTATTGGCGGATCGCGTCCACGAGCCCCGCCGCGCCGGCCGTCTTGCGGAGCAAGCGTTCGTCGACGCGCCCTCCCCCGCCGTCACCGCCGGTGATCCCCGCGAGTGACTCGGCCGTCCGAAAGAATTGTCGCCACGATTCGTCGACGGCTGCCGGGTCGCGTCGATACGCATCGTACTGCTCGGCGATGTAGCCGTCATTGAAGACGGTGGTCGTCGGGGGGAAGCTCATCACTCCAATTTAATGAGAGCGCGCGGCGCCCGCCTAAGAGCTGCCCTCCCACGTCACCGGCAGCACGACACTGAACGTGCTCCCGGACCCTACCGCGCTCGTTACCTCGATGTGTCCGCCCAGCAGCGTCGCCAGCCGGCGTGAGATGTAGAGACCCAGACCCGTTCCCCCATGGCGCCGCGTGAGCCCCGTGTCCACCTGCGCGAACGGCCGGAACAGCCGGGGCAGCTCGTCGGCCGGGATCCCGATCCCGGTGTCGGTGATGTCCACGCGGACCGATCGCCCCCCGCGGTTGAGTCGGAGCGTCACCGATCCCGCATCGGTGAACTTCACCGCGTTGCCGAGCAGGTTCACGAGAATCTGCCGCGCCTTGTCGATGTCGCTCGACATGCGGATCGACGTGCGCGACAACGCCACCTCGAGCTTCAGCCCCTTCTGCGCCGCGAGCGGCTCGATCACGGCCAGCGCGGCGCGCACCAGATCCTCGGCCAGGAAATCGCTCGGCCGCACCGTCTCGCGTCCCTCCTCCAGGCTCGTGAACGCGAGAATCTCCTCGATCATCGCCGAGAGGTGCGTCGTGACGGATTTCATGCGCTCGATGATGTCGAGCTGCGGCTCCGTCATCGGTCCGATCACCTGATCGGCCAGGAGCTCGTTGTAGCCCGCGAGCGCCGTGAGTGGCGTCCGCAGCTCGTGGCTCATCGTCGCCAGGAAGCGTCCCTTCGCGCGGTCGGCGCTCTGCGCCTGCTGCAGAAGCATCGACTTGTGCACCGCGAGCGCCGCGTGGTCTGCGAGCATGCGCAGCCGCTCCTCGTCGCGCACCCGGAAGGGCCGCTCGCCGATCGCGCGGGACACGGCCAGAACGCCGAGCGTTTCGCCGTGCGCGAGCAGCGGCGCCACGAGCACCGGCCCGATCGCCAACTCCGGCACCACCCGCTGCAGTGGGCGCTTCGACGCCGTGAACGCCTCTTCGGCGACGGGCCCTCCACTGCGGATCGCCTCGTGCAGCATCGAGCCCGTGAGCTCGAAGCAGCGGCCGCGGGCGGCGAGCAGATCGCCTGACGCCGCGGCGACTTCACCCAGGTTGCCCGTCATCCGGAGCACCGCCGCGCCGCTTCCGTGACACTGCCGCGCGGCGATGTCGCACAGCGCGCGGAGCACCTCCGCCATGTCCGTCACTTCGGCCAGCCGGCGGGCCACGTCGTGCAGTGTGCCGCTCCCGTCGGCGCCAGCCTCCGCGCGCGCCTCTACCACCAGCCCGCTCGGAATGCGGCGCACGACGCAGCTCAGCGCTCGTGGCGCCATGTCTGGTCGCTCCGGCTTGATCGTCAACAGCGCTGTCCGCGTCTGACCGTCGGCGAGCGTCGCACGCAGCGGCTCGCCCGCGCCGCCCGCTCCGTCCTGGATCATCGTCGGAAAGTACGGGCGTCCGACGAGCAAGCCGTCGAGCCACACGGTCCAGCTGGCGTTCGCGTAGAGGACGTGCAGGTCCGGTGACAGGAGCAGGACGCCCGTGTCGAGCGCATCGAGCGCGTCGAGCGCACTCCCCGCGCTCACATCGTGCGACACCGCGTCGTCGCGGCGGCTCGAGCCAGGCGTCATCGCGCTGAGCTCATCGCTCTGGCTTGCTCTCACGTTCCGGGTTCGGCCGCTAGCGCGTCTGGGCGGACGAATCCGCGGGGCTCACGCTCCATCCAAGCGGAGGCGCGACGCGCCGCGGTCGTGGAAGGCAGGAGAGAAGCGACGAGACTTGCGCGCGCTGCAGCGCGGGGAGATACACCGCCGCCGCGAGCTCGTTGGACGCCGTCGCTGCCTGGTCGTCCGGACGGTGCGTCAGCGTCACCGCGAGCACCGGCACGTCGGCGAGCGCCGGATCGAGCGCCCACGGCACGAGCAGCGCCGGTGTCACCAGATCGCTGTCGCACACGATGACGTGCGGCTCGAACCGAGCCGCGATGCGCAGCGCTTCGGCGCCACCGACCGCCGGCTGGCACTCCGCACCGGCTTCACCGAACAAGCGACAGAGATGCTCGCTCAGGTACGCGTGACGACCCACACACAGCACTCGCATGCCCCAATATACCGCGTCAGGCCGTGGATGTTGAGCGGTCGCACGGCGACCGGGCTGATCGGCCGCGACCGCGGCCTTCAGCGCGTCATGGGCGATGATGTGCTGTCGCGAGGCCGCGCGCCAGGGGGCTCGGCCGCCGCGTGCGGCAGGGTCGACGCATCCACCCCTCGGCCGCCGCGCATCGTCGGCGCGTCGGCATTCGCCGGAAGTCGCAGACGGAATGTGCTGCCGACACCCAGCTCCGACTCGACCTCGAGCGCGCCGTTCAGCATCTCCGCGAGGCGGCGAGAGATCGGAAGCCCGAGACCGGTGCCCTCGGTGAGCTGCGTCTTGCCCAGCTGCACGAACTCGTCGAAGATCTTCTCGAGATCCGCCGGCGCGATCCCCTCACCCTCGTCGCGCACCTCGATCACCACACCGTCCTCGGCCACAGGCCGCGAGCACACCCGGATCGGCTTGCCGCGGCCGAACTTGATCGCGTTCGACAGCAGGTTGAGCAGGATCTGCCGCACCCGGCGCGGGTCGCTGACCACCTTCATCGGGTCACCGTCGTGCTGCAGCGCGAGCGGCGAGCCGTACTGGTCGGCCAGCGGACGCACCGTCACGAACAGATCCTCGATCAGCTGCGGGAACTGCACCGGCTGCAGGCGCAGATCGATCTTCCCCGCTTCGATCTTCGAGAGGTCGAGCACGTCGTTCACGAGCTCCAGCAGATGCTTCGCCGCCTTGTGCGTGCGTGAGATCCCTTCCGTCTGCTTCTCGTTCAGCGGACCGTAGATGTTCTCGAGCAGGAGCGTGCTGTAGCCGAGCACGGCGTTGATCGGCGTGCGCAGCTCGTGGCTCATCGACGCGTAGAAGCGGCTCCGCGCGGCCATCGCGCGCTCCAGCTCCGCCTGGCGCTCCCCGAGCTCGTCGTTCAGCGCCTTCAGCTCGTTCATCGCTTTGGCCAACGATTCCGCCTGCTCGCGCAGCGCTTCCTCGGCGCGTTTCCGCTCGGAGATGTCGCGCACGATCAACGTATAGGTGCGCTTCCCATGCACGTCGAGACAGCTCGCCGTCGCCTCAACCGGGAACTCC
>DASXHF010000163.1:0-7131 GCA_036488775.1 Gemmatimonadaceae bacterium
TCCGGCATAAGATGATGGATTGCGTTGGAGACCTCGCGCTCGCCGGCGTGCGCCTGAAGGCACGCATCCGGGCGCACAAACCCAGTCATCGCGGCACCGTGTTGTTCGTGCGCGCGCTGCAGGCGTCGCTGGCCCAGGAGAATCAGGTGCTCGGAATCGAAGAGATCATGAAGGTGCTGCCGCACCGGTATCCGTTTCTGCTCGTGGACCGAGTGGTGGAGCTCATACCGCAGAAGCGGGTGGTCGGCATCAAGAACGTGACGATCAACGAGCCGTTCTTTCAGGGGCACTTCCCCGGACATCCGATCATGCCGGGTGTGTTGATCGTCGAGGCAATGGCGCAGGTGGGGGGGATGCTGCTGCTGGGCGCGATCCCCGATCCGGAGAGCAAGGTGGTGTACTTCACCTCGCTCAACAACGTGAAGTGGCGCCGTCCGGTGAAGCCGGGCGACCAGCTCCGCTTCGAGCTCGACATGCTTCAGGTGCGCGGGATGATGTGCAAGATGCAGGGAGTGGCGAAGGTGGACGGCGAGATCGTGTGCGAGGCGGAAATGTCGGCGATGGTGCGCGATCGATGAGCCCTCGCATCCATCCGACGGCGATCGTGAGCCCCGACGCCCAGATCGATCACGACGTCGACATCGGCCCGTTCGCGATCATCGGCGAGGGGTGCACGATCGCCGGAGGCTGCCTGATCGGACCGCGGGCGACGCTCGAGCGGAACGTGATCCTCGGGCCGAACGTGAAGGTCGGCAGCGGGACCATCCTCGGGGGCGACCCGCAGGATCTGAAGTTCAAGGGCGAGCACACGACGGTCGAGATCGGCGAAGGGACGACGATCCGCGAGTACACGACGATCAATCGTGGCACGACCCAGTCGTTCAAGACGACGGTCGGCAAGAACTGCTTCATCATGTCCTACGTGCATCTCGCGCACGACTGTCACGTCGGCGACGGCGTGATCCTGGTGAACAGCGTGCAGCTGGCCGGCCACGTCACCGTCGGCGACAAGGCGATCATCGCCGGCCAGAGCGCGGCGCACCAGTTCGTGAAGATCGGCCAATACGCGTTCGTCGGCGGATGCTCGCGCATCTCGCAGGATGTGCCACCCTACGTCAAGGCGGTCGGCAACCCGATCAAGCTCTACGGGTTGAACAGCGTCGGGCTGCAGCGCAACAACTTTCCCGAAGAGGTGGTGCGAGAGCTCAAACGCGCGTACCGCATCTTCTTCCGTTCGGAGCTGAACGTGTCGCAGGCGAAGGAGCGCGCCGCCGCCGAGCTGAAGCCGTTCCCCGAAGTGCTGCAGCTGCTCCGGTTCATGGAGGAGAGCGGCCGAGGGGTGGTCGTCTGACGACCCGCGTGCGGACCGGCGTCATCGGGGCCGGCGGGCTGGGGCAGCATCACGTCCGGATCCTGCGCGACCTGCAGGGCTCCGATTTCGCGGGATTCTACGAATCGAACGCGGAGCGCGCGGCGAAGATCGCGGGCGAGCTGGGCGTCCGCGCGCATCCGTCGCTGGACGCGCTGCTGGACGACGTGGACGCGGTGACGATCGTCGTGCCGACGCCGTCGCACTTCGAGGTCGCCGAGCGCGTGCTGTCGCGTGGGATTCACGCGTTGATCGAGAAGCCGATCGCCGCGACGCTCGAGGAGGCGGATGCGTTGCTCGCGCTGGCGGCGACGCACGGTGCGCTCGTGCAGACGGGACACGTGGAGCGGTTCAACCGCGCCATCCGGGCCGCGCTGCCGCACGTGCGCGCGCCGCTGTTCATCGAGAGCAACCGGCTCGCCACGTTCAATCCGCGCGGCGCGGACGTGGCCGTGGTGCTCGACCTCATGATCCACGACATCGACCTCGTGCACACCCTGGTGCGCAGCAAGGCATCGTCGGTCGTCGCCGTCGGCGTGCCGGTGATCACGCCATTCGTCGACATGGCGAATGCACGGCTCGCGTTCGAGTCGGGCGCGGTGGCGAACATCACCGCCAGCCGGATGTCCCGCGAGCGGACGCGCAAGCTGCGCATCTTCCAGCGCAAGGAGTACTTCTCGCTCGATCTCGCCGCCGGGACGGGCGAGCTGCTCCGGCTGCGCGACGACGTGAACCTCGCCGAGCTCGCCGCGGCCCCGATCGCGCTCGAGCAGGTGGTGGAGCGCATTCCGCTCGAGGCGGACGAGGGGGAGCCACTCCGGTTGGAGCTCGAGAGCTTTCTCGCGGCGGTGCGCGGTGAGGCGCCGGTGGTGGTGACGGGCGAGGCGGGGCGCGAGGCCCTCGCCGTGGCGCTGCAGATCGTGTCCGACATCGAGCGTTCGTTGCCCGCGCTCGCGGGCCGTCGCGCCGTGCCGCAGGGTGCGCGTGCGTGAGATCCTGTTCGTCGCCGGCGAAGCATCCGGCGACCTCCATGCCGCGGGCGTCGCGCGCGCGCTGAGCGCCTCGGGCGCGCCCTACGTGCTCACCGGCATCGGCGGCGACGAGATGCGCGCCGCCGGCGTGCAGCTGATCGAGCACGCCGAACGACTCGCCGTCATGGGGTTCGTCGAGGTGCTGAAGCATGTGCCGCTGCACTGGCGGCTCCTGCGCGAGCTGAAGCAGCGCATCCGGAGCGGGCGCGTCGCGCTCGTGGTGCTCGTGGACTATCCGGGCTTCAACATGAAAGTCGCGGCAGCGGCGGAGCAGGCCGGCGTGCCGGTGCTGTATTACATCACGCCGCAAGTGTGGGCGTGGGGTGCGAAGCGGCTCTCCGAGCTGGCGCGCACGGTGACGAAGGCGGCGGTGATCCTGCCGTTCGAGGAGGAGCTCCTGCGCAGCCATGGCATCGACGCGACGTTCGTCGGGCATCCGCTGCTCGACCGCGCGCGCACGCTGCCCGACCGCGACGCGGCGCGCGCCTCGTTGGGCGTGCAGGCCGGCGAGCGTCTGCTCGTCCTGTTCCCGGGAAGTCGCGCGCAGGAGATCGCGCGTCATCTGGCGCCATTCGTCGCGACGGCGACGGAGCTGCGGCGGCGCGATCCGTCGTTGAAGGTGATCGTCAGCGCGGCGCCGCACGTGTCCATCCGTGCAGAGCGCTGCCCCTTCCCGCTGGTGCACGGGTCGTCGTTCGCGCTGCTGCGGGCCGCCGACGCGGCGATGTGCAAGAGCGGCACGACCACGCTCGAGGCGGCGGTCGCGCTCTGTCCTCTCGTGGTCGCGTATCGCACGAGCGCGATCACGTACGCCGCGGCCCGACGTCTCGTGCGCATCCCCTACATCGGCTTGGTGAACGTCGTCGCCGGTCGCGAGGTCGCGCCGGAATTCGTGCAGGAGGCGCTCGCTCCGGAACGCGTCGCCGACGCGCTGGAGCCGCTGCTCGACCCCCGCAGTCCGCGCCGCGCGGCGATGGTGGAGCAGCTCGCGGCGGTGCGCGACATGCTCGGTGAAGTGGGCGCGGCGGAGCGCGTCGCAGCGCTCGCGACGGAGCTCGCCGCGGGAATGCCGGCGCACGCGCGCGCGCGATGAATGCTGATCGCACGTTGCGCTGGAGCGTGCGCCTCGGTGTCCTGGTGATCCGCCTGCTGGCGCGCACGTGGCGCATGGAGCCGATCGGGAAAGAGCCGCTCGACCGCGCGCGTGCCGAGGGACGCCGCGTGCTGTTCGCACTGTGGCACGGCGAGCTGTTGCCGTTGCTCTGGCAGCATCGCGGTGAGCGGGTGGCCATCGTGATCAGCGAGCATCGCGACGGCGAGATCATCGCCCGGATCGCCGAGTCGCTCGGCTATGGAACGGTGCGCGGCTCGTCGTCGCGTGGAGCGAGCCGCGCGCTCATCGGGTTGATGCGGGCGATCGACGCCGGCATGGACGCGGCGATCACTCCCGACGGGCCGCGGGGTCCGGCGCGCGTGTTTGCGCCCGGGGCGGCGGTGGCCGCGCAGCGGACGGGCGCGCTCATCGTGCCGATCCGTGCCGAGGCGAGCCGTGCGTGGCGGCTGAAGAGCTGGGATCGCTTTCTGATTCCCAAGCCCTTCGCGCGCGTTCGGGTGCGGTACGGTCCGCTCACGGCCGTGGAGGCCGACTCTCCGCGCGCGGCGGCCGACCAGGCCCCGCGGCTCCAGGCGATCCTCGACGCCGCGGGCGGCGGAGTCACATGAGCGTCGAGCGCGTCTGGTACGGCGACCGATTGAGCGCGCGCGCGGCGCGGGCGGCACTCGCGCCAGCGTCCTGGTTGTACGCCGCCGCGTCGGCGGCGCGGAACGCGCTGTACGATCGGCGCGTGCTCGCCGTCCATACGCCCGCCGTCCCCGTGTTGAGCATCGGGAACGTGAGCGTCGGCGGCACCGGCAAGACCCCGATGACCGCGTGGGCGGCTGACCGGATGCGTCGCGACGGTGCGAGGCCGGCGATCGTGTTGCGGGGGTACGGGGACGACGAGCCGCTCGTTCACCGGCGCCTGAATCCCGACGTCGACGTCGTGGTCGATGCGGATCGTGTGCGGGGCGTGCTCGCGGCGCGGCGCGCCGGCGCGGACTGTGTCATCCTCGACGACGGGTTCCAACATCGCGCGATCGCGCGGCACGCCGATTGGGTGCTCGTGTCGGCGGAGCAGGGAACGGCCGGCGATCGACTGCTGCCCGCTGGTCCGTTGCGGGAGCCGCTGAGCGCCTTGCGCCGCGCCGACGTGCTCGTCGTGACGCGCAAGGTCGCGTCGCACGAACAGGCGATGGGGGTCGCGAGCCGGCTCGCGCATCACATGCGAACGGACGCGATGGCCGTGTGCCATCTCGCGCCGGACGCCCTCGTCGATGCGATCACGGGCCGGCGGGCACCGTTGAGCTGGCTCGATGGCCGACGAGTGGTCGCCGCGGCAGCGATCGGCGCACCCCACGCGTTCTTTGCACAGCTTCGCGCGGTCGGCGCGCGGCTGGACGAGCAATCGTTTCCCGACCACCACCGCTTCGACGCACGCGATGTCGCGCGGCTCGTACGTCGCGCGGCGGGCGCCGAAGGTGTGGTTTGTACACTCAAGGACGCGGTCAAGCTCGCACCGCTGTGGCCTCGCATCGGGCCGTCCTTGTGGTATGTTTCGCAGCGCGCCGTGGTCGAGCATGGCGAGCGTACGCTCGATGCCTCGCTCGACGTCGTCCTGGCGGCGCGTCAGGCAGCTTCTCCAACCGCCGGCTCGCCGGCCTGAGTTCTCCAGCCCAATGGCCACCGACCTTCGATTGCCGACCAATAGAATCGTCATGCCGGACAAGGATCGTTTCCTGAACGAGGAGAATCCCTTCGAGGCGATGATGAGCCGCTTTGACCGCGCGGCGCAGTTGCTGGACCTGGAGCCCGGTCTGTACAAGGTGCTCCGCCACCCCGAGAAGCAGATCACCGTGTCGGTGCCGGTGATGATGGACAACGGCGAAGTCGAGGTGTACACCGGCTATCGCGTGCTCTACAACACGTCGCGCGGGCCGGCCAAAGGCGGGATCCGGTTCGACCTGCAGGTCAGCCTCGAGGAAGTGAAGGCGCTCGCGGCGTGGATGACCTGGAAGTGCGCCGTCGTGAACCTCCCCTTCGGCGGCGCGAAGGGCGGTGTGGTCTGCGACCCGCTCAAGATGAGCGCGGGCGAGCTCGAACGCCTGACGCGCCGCTACACGGCGGGGATCATCCATACGCTCGGCCCCGACTCCGACGTGCCGGCGCCCGACGTGAACACGAACGAGCGCGTGATGGCGTGGATCATGGACACGTACTCCATGCATCACCGCCACACGGTCACCGCGGTGGTCACCGGCAAGCCGGTGGAGATGGGCGGCTCCCTCGGGCGCCGCGAGGCGACGGGACGCGGCTGTACGATCGTCACGAAGGAGGCGCTCAAGCACCTCGGGATGAAAGTCTCCGGCACGTCGGTCGCCGTGCAGGGCTTCGGCAACGTCGGCTCGGTCGCGGCGAAGCTGCTGGCGCGAGAGGGGTGCAAGATTCGCGGCATCAGCGATCGCACCGGCGCCTACTGGAACAAGGGCGGGATCGACGTCGACGCGGCGATCCAGTACGTGCAGCAGCACAAGAGTCTGGAGGGCTTCAAGGGCGGCGAGCCGATGACCAACGAGGAGCTCCTCACCTCCGACGTCGACGTGCTCCTGCCGGCAGCGCTCGAGAACGTGATCACCAGCAAGAACGCCAAGAAGATCCAGGCGAAGATCATCTGCGAAGGCGCCAACGGACCGACGACGGCGGGCGCGGACTCGATCCTGGACGAGAAGGAGGTGTTCGTCATCCCGGACATCCTCGCCAACGCGGGCGGCGTCACGGTGTCGTACTTCGAGTGGGTGCAGGACCGCGGCGGCTACTTCTGGTCGCTGGAGACGGTGAACGAGCGCCTCACGGACATCATGACGCGCAGCTTCACGGACGTGCTGAAGCTGTCGCTGCAGCACAAGGTGAACATGCGCACCGCGGCGTACATGCTGTCGATCAGTCGCGTGGCGACCGTGCACCGGCTGCGCGGCATCTACGCCTGATCGGGCGTGCGGCTCGTGGTCGCCGTCGTCGGCAAGCCGCGCGACCGGCACGTGGCGGCGGCGATCGGCGACTACGAGACGCGGGCGGCGCGGTACTGGCCGCTCGAGGTGGTGGAGGTCCGTGAGGCGACGGGACGCAGCGTACCGGCCGACGAGGCCCGCGAGCGTGAGGGCGAGCGGCTGCTCGAGCGCCTCCCGTCCGGCGCGCTGCTCCTCGCCTGCGACGAGCGCGGCGACCGCCTCACCTCGGCGGACTTCGCGCGGCTCGTCGCATCGGCCCGCGAAGACGCGCGCGACCTCGGCTTCGTCATCGGGGGCGCGTACGGACTTCCGCCCGCCGTACGCGCGCGGGCGTCACGATCGATCCAATTGGCCCCGTTCACGCTCCCGCACGAGCTGGCGCGGCTGGTCCTCGCCGAGCAACTGTACCGTGCGGGGACGATCGCGCGCGGGGAGCCGTACCACAAATGACGAGCCCGACGCTCGACCCGGACATCGGCGGCCGGCCCGTCATGTCTGAGAGTGACTGGTTCGAGGACTGGTTCGGCGAGGAGTATCTGGCGCTGTACGAGCATCGCGATCAGGGCGAGGCGCGCGAAGCGGTCCGCCTGATCGGCGATCGAATCGGCGAGGTGGGAGAGGCGCCCG
>DASXHF010000170.1:0-9567 GCA_036488775.1 Gemmatimonadaceae bacterium
TCCGCTCGCACCAAGTTTCTGATCGGCGGCGCCCTCGTGCTCGGAACGGCGGGCTATCTGATGGCGACGTCCATCACCGAGACGGGGACGTACTATCTGACGCCGAGCGAGCTCGCGACGCGGCTGCATGCCGATCCGACGTTCCGGAATACCGGAGTGAAGATCGGGGCGCGCGTCGTGCCGGGTTCGATCCAGCGCGTGCCCGGCGGCCGCGAGTATGCGTTCCGCGTCACCGATGGCGCGCAGGTGTTTCCCGTCGTGTACCGTGGTATCGCGCCGGACACCTTCACCGATGGCGTGGACGTCGTCGTCGAGGGACGGATGGGAGAGGACGGGACCTTCCGCGCGACGACGCTGCTGGCCAAGTGCGCGTCGCGCTACGAGAACGCACCGGCCGGCGGCGACAAGTACAAGCAGACGCCGGGATACAAAGCGGGAGCGCGGGCGTGATCCTCGTCGGTGAGCTGTCACTCTGGGTCGCACTGCTGATGGCGGCCTGGGCGACCGTCACGTCCTATGCGGGTGGCTCGTTGGGGCGTGAGGATCTCGTCGCCAGTGGGAGACGCGGGCTGTACGCGACCGCCGCGATGGTGGTGCTCGCCTCGATCGGCCTGTGGACGGCGCTGCTCACCCACGACTTCTCGCTCAAGTACGTCGCGTCGAACACCAGCGCGAACATGCCGAAGGTGTACGTGTTCACCGCGTTCTGGGGCGGACAGGCGGGGTCGATGCTGTTTTGGGCGTTGATCCTCTCCCTGTACAGCGCGATCGCGATCTGGTCGGTCAGGGAGTCTGCGCGCGACCTCGCGCCATGGGCGTGCGGGACGTTGGCGGCGATCCTGGTGTTCTTCATCGCCACGGTGTGCTTCAAGGCGAATCCGTACGACCGGCTGAGCTTCGTGCCGCCGGACGGGCGCGGGATGAATCCGCAGCTGCAGAATCCGGGGATGGCGATCCATCCGCCAAACCTGTACCTCGGCTACGTGGCGACGGCGATCCCGTTCGCGTTCGCGATCGCGGCGCTGGTCACACGGAAGCTGGATGCCGAATGGCTCAGCATCGTCCGGCGGTGGTCGCTCGTGTCGTGGTTCTTCCTCACGGTCGGGATCACGCTCGGCATGTGGTGGGCGTACGTCGAGCTCGGATGGAGCGGCTACTGGGCGTGGGATCCAGTGGAGAACGCGTCGTTCCTTCCGTGGCTCACCGGGACGGCGTTCCTGCACTCCATCATGATCCAGGAGAAGCGCGGGATGCTGCGCAAGTGGAACGTCGTGCTGGTCGTGACGACGTTCCTGCTGGCGATCTTCGGTACCTTCATCACGCGCAGCGGTGTGATCGAGAGCGTGCATTCGTTCGCGCAGTCCCCGGTCGGCACCTGGTTCGGAACGTTCTTCTTCGTCTGCACCGCCGCGACGATCTATTTCGTCGCGACCCGGCTGCAGGATCTCGAGGCCAAGGCGGAGCTCGAGAGCATGGTGAGCCGCGAGGCGGCGTTTCTGTACAACAACCTCGTGCTGGTCGGGATCGCGTTCGCGGTGCTGTGGGGCACGCTCTTCCCGATTCTCAGCGAGTGGGTGCGAGGCTCGAAGATCACGGTCGGCCCTCCGTTCTTCAACACGGTGAACGTACCGCTCGGCCTGCTGCTGCTCGGCCTCACCGGCATCGGCCCGCTCATCGCGTGGCGCAAGGCGTCGACGTCGAATCTCAAGCGCCAATTCGCGATGCCGGTGGCGACCGGGCTGGCCGCGGGCGCGCTGCTCTTCGCATTGGGGATGCGCAACTTCCACGCGCTGGTCGCGTACACGCTGGCCGCGTTCGTCGCCGCGACGATCGTGCAGGAGTTCTACAAGGGGATTCGCGCTCGGCGCTCGATGCACGGGGAATCGCTGGCTGTCGCGGCGGTGCGCCTGGTCGCGAGGAATCGGCGGCGGTACGGCGGCTACGTCGTGCACGCCGGAATCGTGATCCTCTTCTGCGCGTTCGCGGGCCTCGCATTCAAGCGCGATCACGACGTGCAGATGAAGTCGGGTGAGACGAAGGAGCTCACCGACCCGCTCGGCCACCAGTGGCGCTTCGTGAGCCAGGGCGTGTCGACGTCGGAGACGCTCAACCGGTTCGTGACCGCTGTCGGGCTCGAGGTGTGGCGCGATGGTGTGCGTCAGGGAATCCTCACGACCGAGAAGCGGCAATACTTCGACAGCAACAAGCAGCCGCAGTTCGAGCCGAGCACCGAAGTGGGCATCCGCACGTCGGCGAAGATGGATCTGTACGTGGTGCTCGCCGGCGTCCGCGACGACACCGCCGAGCTGCGCATCAGCTTCAATCCGCTCGTCGTATGGGTGTGGATCGGCGGCATGGTGATGGCGATCGGCGGATTGATCGTGATGTGGCCGCAAGCCGAGCGGCGCCGCGCGGGCGGGTATGTGGCGACGATGGGCCCGGCGACGCAGCGTGAGCTGGCAGGCGCGTCCCGATGAATCGGCGTGACTTTCTCGTGCGGCTCGGATTGGGCGGGGTCGCGACGATGGTGGCGCCGTCGCTGCGCGCGCAGAGCGACACGTTGGCGCGGTCCGCCGGTCCGGCGCAGGGGACGACGTCGAACCTGTTCAACATGGATCAGGATGCGGCGCTCACCGTGGTACGTCCGCGGAAGCGGAATGCCAGTCCCTTGTTGACGGCGGACGACCGCGATGCGCTCGAGCACCAGCTTCGCTGTCAGTGCGGGTGCACGCTCGACGTCTACACCTGCCGCACGACGGACTTCAACTGCCAGGTCTCACCCGCGATGCACCGCGATGTGATGGCGCTCGTGGACGGCGGCTACTCGGCGCAGGAGATCATCGACGCCTTCGTGCAGACGTATGGCGAGCGCGTGCTGATGGCACCGAAGCGCGAGGGGTTCAACATGGCGGGGTACATCATGCCGTTCGCGGCCCTCGGAGTCGGCGCCGCGGCGCTCGCGGGCGTCCTGCATCGGATGCGGCAGCGCGGCGCGGCGACCGGGCCGGCGGCGTCGACGGCGCCAGTCGGCCCACGGGCGACCGCCGAGGAGCTCGCGAGGCTGGACGCGGCGATTCGCCGGGACGAATAGATGCTCGCCCTCGTCGTGGGAACGCTGCTCGCCGTCGGCGCGTTGGCGTACGTGTTGTATCCGCTGATGATGGATCCTGTGTTCGCTCCGCGCCCGACGCGCATGACCGGGATCGTGCGCGCCGACGTCGGCGAGAGTGAGGCAGTCGCCGCGCTGCGCGAGATCGAGTTCGATCGCGCGACGGGAAAGCTGTCGGACGCGGACTACGCGGAGCTCAAGAGCCGATACACGGAGCGCGCGCTCGAGGCGATGCGGCGCGGGGCCGCCCCGCCGCCCGCTGACGAGATCGAGGCGGCGGTGTTGGCGTACCGCGCGCGCATGAAGAGCTGCGTGCGCTGCGGGCCGCGGCCGGAGCCCGACGCCGAGTATTGCTCGACGTGCGGGCTCTTCCTCGCCGGTACCTGCGCGGCCTGTGGCGCGCGGGTCACCGAACCCGGCGCGGCCTACTGCACGAGTTGCGGACACCTGCTGGCCGCCTAGCGGTCACGGCTCCGCCCGCGCCGCGAGCTCGTTGGCGTGGCGATATGGATCCACCTCCGGTGCGATCCGCTGGTTGATCTCGTCCAACGACTGCTGCATCGCAGTCCGCGTCCGATCGAGCAGCTCGCGCTCGTACCCTTCCTCGTCGCCCGGATCCACTCGCAACACGCGTATCGGCTCGGGAGCCCCGACGTGCACGATGCGGGGTCCCGCCGGCCGCGGCAGCATCACGGTGAGGCGGTCGTACCAACCGGTGCGCAGCAGTCGGTCGCGTGTCCGCTTGAGGCACTCGAAGATCTGCTCCTGGGTGAGCGTCTCGCCGCCGTAGAGCGTGCGGTCGAGCTCACCGAGGCGCTTCGCTTCTTCCGCGCGCTCCAAGTCGGCGTCGAGCCGGCGACGCTCGGCGTCCGCGTCGGCGCCGTGGTCGCCACGCAACGCACGGCGTGCGAGGCGAATCGTGCGCGTGATGGTCGCGAGCCGATGCTCGATCGACTCGTCCGGCGATCGCGCCCCTTCATGGTGCGCGAGCCGTGCGAGCAGGAAATCCCGGAACGCCTCCTGGCGCTCGAAGAAGTCCGCGCCGAGCGGCGCATGGTAGCCGAAGTGCTCCATGCGCAGGGCGAGCGCCCCGTACTGCAGCACGCGGAAGCGCTGCGCGACCGAGAGCCATGGCATCGAGATCAGGCCCAGGCCCCGCTCGATCGCCGTCATCTCGCGGTGGAGGCCTGCGCTGACGTCGCCGACGAACTGATACTTCCACGCAAGCGGGACGACGTAGACGGCGTGCTCCGTCCGCTGCGCGGCGGCGATCGCCATCTGCGCCACTCCGGGGAACAAGGGATGAACGAAGTCATTCGTCCATCGGACGCTGCCCTCCGGGTGCAGCAGGACCCCTTCGCCGCCGAGCGCCCATTCGATCGAGTATTCCTTGGCCCGCGCGCCACCGTCATTGCTGACGAGGTTGTTCATCTCCCAGAACCGCGGTGCCAACGACACGATGCCTCGATCGGCCCAACTGGCCATGCGCGGCGCGACGATCGTCGAGAGCTCCTTGTCGATCAGCCAATCCGTGGCGAACTCCGGATGGTTCGGCGCCAGGAAGGCGACGGTGTCACGGTTGACCGCCCGGAGCAGCCGGGCGCGATCGGCGGGGGGCAGCGCGATTCGTCGAACGCGGAAGTAGCCGCGGACCAGAGGCAGGTCACGCACGAGCGGAATCCGGCGCAGGATCGGAATTCCCGTCAGCAGGCAGCGGCCTACAGTCCCGAGCAGGTGCATCAGCGCCGGACTCGGACGTGGACGACGCCACCTGCGACCCGACGTCGATGGACGGGACGCGGGGAGCGCAGGGGTGGTGCGGATGGCTGGGGCGAGAAGCGAGGCTGGATTCGACATACGGGGCCGACCGGGAAAGAGTGAGTCGAGTAGCGACGCGCTCAAAGTCTCCGGCCGCAGTCAGCCGGCGGTCACCCGGTGGTCAGCTCGCTCTTACGGCGGCCACGCGCCGAGCAGCCGCCGCACCGCAACGATCTGCCCGGTGTGATAGGACGTGTGGTCCACCGCGACGAGCACGGTGCGTAGATAGGTCTGCCCTGTGCCGTGCGGAATCGTCTCGGTCAGCTTCGCGGCGTTCTTGACCGTGAAATCGGCGAGGGCCTGCGCGTCGGCGTGGATGGCAGCGAGGCACTCGATCCACGCATGAGTATTCGGCGGCTCGGGGGCGCCGGGCCAATAGTCGTCCGGCCACTTGGGCTCGTGATACTTCGGGTTCGTGCAGAACTCGAGGAGATCGTGTTGGGTGCGCCGGATGTGATCCAGCAGCTCCCACACCGAGTGTGGATAGTTCGCGGGGCGTTTGCCCTGGAGCGCCGGCGCAAGGTTCCGGACGGACTGATCGAGCGACGCGTGCGCCTGTTCCCAGGTGAGCGCCGACGCGACGATCGAGGCCCACCGGGCGACTGCGCTATCGTCGGACTTGCTCATGGGCGGGACCTCCACGAATCGTGACGGCCGAGATCACGCTGCCGGCGGCGCAGAGTGCGGCGCAGATCATCATGGCCCGGGCAAAGCCGCTGGCAACCACTCCACCGCGCAGAGTTTGCGCGCCGCCGAGTCCAGCGGCCAACGGAAGTACGGCGACCGCGAGCAGTCCGGCAAGCCGCGCGACTGCATTGTTCACGCCCGACGCGAGGCCGGCTCGTCTCTCACCGAGCGCGCCGAGGGCCACCGACGTCAGCGGTGCGACGAACGACGCGAGCCCGACTCCGAACACGATCGCCGGCGGCAGGACGGACGTCGCATAGCGGGCGCCTGGGTGGACTCGCGCAAAGAGCAGCATGCCGATCGCGGCGACGAGCGAGCCGCCAGTCATGAGGAGGCGTGGCCCGACGCGCGCCGCCAGCCGACCAGCAACCGGTGACAACGTCACCATGAGCACGTTGATCGGCAGCAGCGAGGCGCCCGCCTGCAGCGCGCTGTAGCCGAGGACGCCCTGGAGCTGCAGCATGAGCAGGAAGAACAGCCCATTCAGCGCCGCGTACACGACGAGCGTCGTGGCGTTCACACCGGTGAACTGCCGATCGCGAAAGATGTCGAGTGGCACCAACGGCGACGTACTGCGGCGCTCGACCGCGACGAACGCGACGAGTAGTGCGAGCCCGCCAATTCCCGCGAGGAGCACGGCCGGCGTAGTGAATCCGGCGTCCGGTCCGGCGATCAGCGCACCGACCACGCCGGCCAGGCCCAACGTGACGAGCGCTGCTCCCGCGTAATCGACGTCCGGCTTTGCCGCATCAGGTTCGCGGGCGTTGCGTCCGACTCCGACCGCGACGACGGCCGCGGCCGCGAAGGGGGCGATGCACACGAAGACCCAGCGCCACGAAGCCGCGTCGACGAGCCAACCGCCCACGAGCGGCCCGAACGCGGAGGATACGGCCGACCACGCGGCCCAATGCCCGACGGCCGCGCCGCGCTCCGGGCCGGAGAACGTCGTCTCGAGCAATGCGAGGCTGTTGGGGACGACCAGCGCACCCGCGGCGCCCTGGAGCACGCGTGCCGCGACGAGCACCAGCAGGTTGGGCGCGAGCGCGCACGCAAGCGAGGCGATGGAAAATCCCATCAGCCCGATGGCGAACACACCGCGCCGCGAGAAGCGATCGCCCAGCGCGCCGCCAAGAAGCATGAGCGCGCTGAGCGTGAGCAGATAGCCGTTGAGCACCCACTGCAATCCGGCGATGCCGAGGTGGAAGTCGTTCGCGATCGCCGGCAGCGCGACCATCGTGACCGATCCCTCCACGAATACGGCGCCGGAACCGAGAATGGTGCCGACGAGGATCCACCGAGATGGCCGGCTGTGCATGCGCGGGATTCTAACACTCCGCGGCCGACGGAGTTATCGGAACGTGCCTGGACTCACCTCGTACACTACCTGCGCCACCCCGACCTCCTCGTCCGGCCGCCAGAATCCGAGCTGCTCGGACCAGCGCATCGTCTGCAGCCGCCGTCCGCCCAGCGTGAGAAATCCGGCGGCGCGCGCGGTGACGACGCCCAACCGCCGCAGATCGGCCAGCCCGCGCAGGATTGCGGTCCCGCGCTCGGTCACGATCCGCCGCGCCGTCGCGGGACCGATGCCCGGCACTCGAATCAGCTGCGATCGGGACGCGGACTTCACCTCGACGGGGAACCGCTCGGGATGCGATAGCGCCCAGGCCACCTTGGGCTCCGCCGAGAGCGGAAGGTTGCCGCTTGCGTCGTACACCAGCTCGTCCGCCGCGTATCCGTACTGGCGCAGCAGATAGTCGGCTTGATACAGACGCTGTTCGCGCAGCGCCGGCGTGGCGCGCATCTCCTCGAGAGGCGTGTCGCGAATGGGGCGAAAGGCGGCGAACTGCGCGTGATGGATGCCACCGCGCGCGTATAGCTCGGTGACGCGATCGATCAGCGTGCGATCCGAGTCCGGCGTCGCGCCGACGACGAACTGCATCGTCATGCCGGCGGTGCCGCCGGGGTGTACCGGGTCGCGCGGACGGCCGTAGGATTGCGCCTCGCGCTCATGCACGACGAGTTGGCGCGCCTGCTCCAACGTCCTGAGCGACGTGTCGAAGTTCTTGTCGGGTGCGATGCGGGCAAGGCTCTCGCCGCACGGCGCCTCCAGATTGAGCGACACTCGGCTCGCGAGCGACGTGATCCGCTCGACCTGCGCCGCTTCGGCGCCTGGTACGATCTTCACGTGGATGTAACCGCGGAAGTGATGTCGCTCACGCAGCAGCTCGAGCGCGGTGATCAGGTCGTCCATCACCTTCACCGGCCGGCCGGGAATTCCCGTCGTGACGAACAACCCCTCGCACCAGCCGCGGCGCAGCGCGCCGAGAAAGATGCGCACGAGCTCTTCCGGCTTGAGCAGCGTGCGAGGCATCGAACGATCGCGGCGCATCGGACAGTAATGGCAATTGAAGCTGCACGCGTTGGTCATGAGCACGCGCAGCAGCGACGTCCGCATCCCGGGAAGTGGGCGCAGTTGGCGGATGTTGAGGGGACGGAGGGCGCCGACGTCGTTGGCGTGTCGGAGCCTGGGCGGGAGCGGGACGGGCTCGGTCCGTGGCGACGACGCTCCGGGATTTCCCTCGCGGTCGTCGGCGGCCAGCGACATCAGCAGCTCGAGCTTCTGCTCCAGACCAAGTCCGCGCTCCATCGTCCGCTCCGGTGGTTGGGCGGTATATGATACCGAACAAACACCGAAACACAAGGGTGGACCATTCAGTCCCAAGCATAGTTGACTGGCGGGCTGGTCGGCCGGTCAACTAGTCAGCGATGGTTCACCATCCACGATTCACGATTCACGGTCGCTCGTGCACTCGTCCTTCTCGCGCCACCCGCCACCCGCCGCGGTCCGGCACGAGCTGATAGATCTTCTCGAAGCGCAGCGCCTGCGGCTTGATGCCCTTCGCCGGCGCGAACTGCTCGGCAGCCAGGTAGAGCTCGGCCGTATCACCACCGACGCGAAACACCTCCGATCCACGGATGACGTAGCCCGGCGCTGATGACTCGCAGCGCGGAGTGTCGCGCGCCACTTCGTGCCGCGGGATGCACGTGCCGCGTACGAGGCCGCGGGTCCGCAACGCCGCGAGGACTGCGTCGGGGAGAGGACCGCCCGTGCTGTCCTCGGCGCGGCGCGGCAGACGTGACGGATGCATGAGCAGAACGAGATCGGGCCCGACGTCGAACGCGGCGCGAATCGCCTGCTCGTACATCCGTGCCTCGACGTCCGCCGACGGGCCCGCGGGCTGCAAACCGCGCCCGCGAATGACCGATGTGTCGTCGCCCGTGCGGCCGCACGACGTCGCGAGCGCAAGGCATGCGCCGAGTGCCGCGAGGCGAACGTTCACCGCTCCACGGCCTCGAGCCGCCGGCGTGCGATCCCGATGGGCACTAGCGTGGCGACGATGCACAGAAGTCCCGCCGCGCCGAAGCCGAGAACCATCTCCGTCATCGAGGTCGGCGTGCCATAGAAACGCGCGGAGAGGAATCCATACACCGGCCGCGCCTCGAGCACGATCACGCCGGCGATCAGACCGACCGACGCGATCATGAACACGAGTCCGCCGAACGACGTCGGGATCTGCGCCGCGTTCTCCGTCTCGAACTGCGGAAACACGGTGCCGAAGCCGAGCGCCAGCCCGCACAGTGCGAGCGTCATGAAGACGATCGTCATGACCGAGACCGCGAACATGAAGTCGCTCACCTGAAGCAGCGCGTCGGTCACACCGACGATCCCCACCGCGAGCAGCAGCAGCGGCGTCGTGCCCACCCAGTACTTCGCCCACAACAGCTCGCGCACCGGCATCGGGCTCGAGCGCAGCAGCCAGAGCGTACGACCTTCGAGGCTCACGCTGGGGAAGATGAACCGTGCCGCGATCGACGCAAGCACGAATCCGGCGAGCACGAGGTTGAGGAACGGAATGACGTTCACGAGGAAGAAGGTGATCCCCTCCCCGCGC
>DASXHF010000179.1:0-1861 GCA_036488775.1 Gemmatimonadaceae bacterium
CGCCGCCCCCGCGGGCTCCGGCATGTCGATACGCAACTGCGAAACCTGCGTTCCCGGCGGTGCGAGATAGATCGTGATATCCTTGGCGGGTGCGCCGCTGAGATTGCGTCCGATGTGCCCGTCACCGGCGTCGAGATAGCCGTGTCCGGCGCTCACGACGATCGGAGTGCACGGGTGGGCGGCCTCGAAGAAGGTGACTGTCCCTTCGATGACCTGGATGAGCACGGGCCCCGGGTGCTGGTGCCATCCGGTGAACGAGCCGGGAGCATAGGCGAAGCTGCGGACGATGACCTCGAGCCCCTTCTGCGCCTTGAGCTGCACTTGCCAATCGTCGGAGATGCGCTTCACGCTCATGTCCGAATACGTGGCTTGGCCGAGGTAGGTTGGCGTCGAACCCTGGCCCATGGTCATGTTTGGAGCTTCGGCGCTCATTTGCGGTGGGGACGTCGAATGACTCCCATCACCGCACGAGCTCACGAGCACCAGTGAAGTCGCGACGAGCACCGCTTTCGCCGCGTGGCGAGTCGTTCGATACAGCATGTGTTCCGGAAGCATGAAATCTCCTTGCGGCTTGGGTGAGATGGCTGCTGCAGTGGACGCCCCGGAGTCACCGACCCGGTTCGTACGATGGCGAGTCTGCCGACGGGATCGTATGATTTGGGCCCCGGCGAGGGTGAAGCCCGACCGTCACCAGGATTCACAACGAATCGCGGCGAAACCCGACATTGCACCTGCGAGCGCGCTATGCCGGATTTGCCTGTCATCGTGGAGCACATGAACGCGTCGGCGAACTCCCCGGCCATTCTGGCTCTCCTGCGGAGCGGCAGTCGCGAGTCGATCGACCGGCTCTTCCCGCTGCTGTATCAGGAGCTTCGCGCCATCGCGCATCGACAAATTGCGCGGCGGCCACACGCCGCAACGCTCGATACGACTGGTCTCGTCCACGAGGCATACCTGAAGGTCGTCGACCATTCGCGACCGGGGACATACGACCAACCGCATTTCCTCGCGCTCGCGTCCCTGGCGATGCGCCACGTGCTCGTGAATCGCGCCAAGGCGCGCGGACGACTGAAGCGCGGCGGGGTGTCCAGCGCCATCACGCTCGATGAAGAGCGAATCGCCGTCGATGGCCAGAGCGAGGCGCTTCTACAGCTCGAGGAGGCGTTGTCACGGCTCGGTGAGCTGGAGCCACGATTGGCGCGCGTGGTGGAGTGTCGGTTCTTCGGCGGGTTGACCGAAGAGGAGATCGCCGCGGCGCTCAGCGTCACGGTGCGCACAGTGCAGCGCGACTGGGCGAAGGCGCGCATGCTGCTCCGACGCGCGCTGGACTCGTGAGCGACGTCGATTCTCGCGGAGATCGCGCCTCCCCTCTCCCGTCACTCGACGAGTGGCGGCGGCTCGAGCCGCTCATCGACGCCGTGCTCGACGCGCCTCCGCATCGCCGAGCCGCGCTGCTGACGGAGCTGAGCGGCGGCGATGCGCTCCGGCAGGCCGAGCTTCAGCGCCTCATCGCGGAGTGCGAGCGAACGTATCCGCCGCTCGAAGGCGTCGCGGCCGATCGGTTCGAAGCCATCTTCGCCGACCAGGCCATTCCGCTCCCCGAGGTGCTGGGGGGACGCTATCGCCTCGGCCGCGAGATTGGCCGGGGCGGCATGGCGATCGTGCACGTCGCTCGGGACCTGAAGCACAGCCGTGACGTGGCCGTCAAGATCGTGCGGCCCGAAGTGGCAGCATCGTTGGGCAGAGCGCGCTTCCTGCAGGAGATCGAGATCGCGGCCCGCCTCCATCATCCGCATATCGTGCCCGTCTACGACTCCGGCGAGGAGGTCGTTGGGGCCGGCGGATCCGAGCGCGGCGATGC
>DASXHF010000227.1:0-7190 GCA_036488775.1 Gemmatimonadaceae bacterium
TGCCCGGCCGCGCCGGGTGTGCGCTTCTCGCAGAGTCTCCGCCATGTCGCACGATAAACACCTCCGCTGCTCGTTCTGCGGCAAGTCGAAGGACTCGGTCCGGAAGTTCATCTCCGGGCCCTCCGTGTACATCTGCAACGAATGCATCGCGCTCTGCAACGAGATCCTCGCGGAGGACGAGGAGCGCGAGGTCGCGGAGGCCATCACCCAGGTCCCCACGCCGACCGAGATCAAGGAGACGCTCGACGGCTACGTGATCGGGCAGGAGCGGGCAAAGAAGGCGCTCGCGGTCGCGGTCTACAACCACTACAAGCGCATCAACTCGGCGTCGGTCCGCGAGGACGACGTGGAGCTCGACAAGTCCAACATTCTCCTCATCGGCCCGACGGGCGTGGGGAAGACGCTGCTCGCGCAGACGCTGGCGCGCATCCTGGACGTTCCGTTCACGATCGCCGACGCCACGACGCTCACCGAGGCGGGCTACGTCGGCGAGGACGTGGAGAACATCCTGGTCCGCCTGCTCCAGGCGGGGGATTTCAACGTCGCCGAGTGCGAGCGCGGCATCGTCTACATCGACGAGATCGACAAGATCGCCCGCAAGTCGGAGAACCCGAGCATCACGCGCGACGTGAGCGGCGAAGGGGTGCAGCAGGCGCTGCTCAAGATCCTCGAGGGCACGGTGGCGAGCGTTCCGCCCCAAGGTGGGCGCAAGCATCCGCAGCAGGAATACATCCAGATCAACACGAAGGACATCCTGTTCATCTGCGGCGGCGCCTTCGACGGGCTGGAGAAGATCATCGAGGCTCGCACGGGCCGGCGACAGATCGGGTTCGCCAAGGTCGAGACGGACCCGGTGAAGGCCGCGGCGCTGTCGAAGAACGCGTTCGCCGAAGTAGAGCCGGACGACCTGCTGCGATTCGGCCTCATCCCGGAGCTGGTGGGGCGCCTTCCGGTCACGGTCCCGCTCGAGGGGCTCGACGAGGAATCGCTGGTGCGCATCCTCAAGGAGCCGAAGAACGCGCTCACGAAGCAGTACACGAAGCTGTTCGACCTCGAGGAGGTGAAGCTCACCTTCGAGGAGTCGGCGCTGCGTGCGATCGCGCAGAAGGCCCTGAAGCGCGGCACCGGCGCGCGCGGGCTGCGCGCGATCCTCGAGGAGCTGCTCACCGAGGTGATGTTCGACCTGCCGACCCGCGAGGATGTGGTGGAGGTCAAGATCACGGAGTCGAGCGTGCTGAATGGCACCGCGCCGCTGCTGGAGCTGGCGCCGACGAAGCGGAAGAAGGAAGCCTAACTGAGAAACTGCGGTCGACTGAACTGACTGCGGTCGACTGATCGAGAAGCGGTCGACCGCCTCTACATCAGTCGACCGCAGTCAGTAGTATTCAGTCCATGCCTTCCTTCCCTCTCGAATCCGAGACGCTCGTCACGGCCGAGCGCATCCCGGTGCTGCCGCTCCGCGACGTGGTCGTGTTTCCCTACGTCGTCATGCCCCTGCTCGTGGGGCGGCCGGGGTCGCTTGCGGCGCTGGACGCGGCGAACGAGGAGGACCGCGTCGTGCTGCTCGTCGCACAGCGCGATCCTGAAACGCAGGAGCCCGCGGCGGCCGACCTGTACCGCGTCGGGGTCGTGGCTCGGCTGCGGCAGCTCTCGCGGCTCGGCACGGGGACGGTCAAGGTCCTGGTGGAGGGCGCCGCGCGGGCCAGGGTGACGCGGTACGTACCGGGCGGTGAGTGCCTCCGCGCCGTCGTCGAGCCGATGCCGACTCCGCTGATCGAGGATGCGGACGGCGAAGCGCTCCTGCGGCGGGCGCTGTCACTGTTCGAGGAGTACGTCTCCCTGCACCGGCGGCTTCCCACGGAGCTGGTGACGCTGCTCCAGAGCGCTGATTCGCCGGCGCGGCAGGCGTTCGGGATCGCGGCACACATCGGGACGCGGCTCGACCGGCGGCAGGCGCTCCTCGAGGTCGCGGAGTTCCCCGCGCTGCTCCGCGCGCTCGGGGACACGCTCGACAGCGAGCTCGACCTCCTCAAGCTCGAGCGCAAGATCGACGACGACGTCCGCGGATCGCTCTTTCAGAACCAGCGCGAGTTCTACCTCCAGGAGCAGCTCAAGGCGATCCACCGCGAGCTGGGCGGAGAAGACGGTGACGACACGGACGAGCTCGCAGCGACTCTCGAAGCAAAGGGGCTGCCCGAGCCGGTCCTGACTCGCGCGCGGCGCGAGCTCCGACGGCTCAGACGCCTTCCGTCGCTCTCGCCTGAAACCGGGGTGGCACGGACCTATCTCGACTGGCTGGCGGCGCTCCCGTGGAAGGAGCGGACGGACGACGTGCTCGACGTCGCCCACGCGCGGCAGGTGCTGGACGAAGACCACTACGGGCTCGAGGACGTGAAGGAACGGGTGCTGGACTTCATCGGCGTTCTGTCGCTGGTCGAACGGCTCGAGGGGCCGATCCTCTGCCTCGTCGGCCCACCGGGCGTGGGCAAGACGTCGCTCGGCCGGTCGATCGCACGGGCCCTCGGGCGCCGGTTCGTCCGCATGTCGCTCGGCGGCGTGCGCGACGAGGCGGAGATTCGCGGTCATCGGCGCACCTACATCGGGGCGATGCCGGGCCGCGTGATCCAGGCGATGCGGCGCGCCGAGGTGGTGAACCCGGTGATCCTGCTCGACGAGGTCGACAAGCTGGGGGGTGGGGGCGATTTCCGCGGCGATCCGTCGGCGGCGCTGCTCGAGGTGCTCGATCCCGAGCAGAACAAGGCGTTCAACGATCACTATCTCGAGGCGGACTACGATCTCTCGCAGGTCCTGTTCGTCACCACGGCCAACTCGCTCGCGGCGATCCCCGAGCCGCTGCGCGACCGCATGGAGATCATCCGCCTGGCGGGCTATCTCGACCAGGAGAAGTACGCGATCGCGCGACAGTTCCTCTTGCCGCGACAGCTCAAACAGCACGGTCTCGATCCGGCGAGCGTGATGCTCGACCTCGACGTGATCCCGGCGATCGTGCATGGCTACACGCGCGAGGCGGGGGTGCGGGAGCTCGAGCGACGCATCGCGCGGCTGGCGCGCAAGCTCGCGCGCGCGCGGGCGGAGCGGCGCGCCGCCTACGCGCCGGAGACGCAAGAGGCGAGCGTCGTCGATCACGTGACGGCAGAGATGCTGCACGCGATGCTCGGCGTCGCGCCGTTCGATCCGGGCGCGGCGACGCTGGAGGACAAGGTCGGCGTTGCGACGGGGCTCGCGTACACGAGCGTCGGTGGCGACGTGCTCGAGATCGAAGTGAGCGTGGTGCCGGGTCGCGGCCGCCTGCAGCTCACGGGGACGTTGGGCGACGTGATGAAGGAGTCCGCGTCAGCGGCGCTGAGCTATGCGCGGGCACGCGCCGGTTCGCTGGGACTCGAGCGTGAGTTTCTGAAGACGCGCGATCTGCACGTGCACATCCCGGCGGGGGCGACGCCGAAGGACGGACCGAGCGCCGGCATCGCCATCGCCTCGGCGATCGTGAGCGCGCTCACGGGGGTCCCGCTGCGCGGCGACGTCGCGATGACGGGTGAGATCACGCTGCGCGGACGGGTGCTCGGCATCGGCGGGCTCAAGGAGAAGAGCGTCGCCGCGCTGCGGAACAAGATCGCCGAGGTGATCGTGCCGCAGGAGAACGTGCGCGATCTGGAGGAGCTGCCGGCCGAGGTGAAGGCGGGCATCCGCTTTCATCCGGTGCGGTCGATGGACGAGGTGCTCGCGGTCGCGCTCGCGCACGCGGTGACGCCGCGTGTGGAAGCCGGGGCGTCGCGCGCCGAGGAAGACCGCCCGACCATGCTGGCGCATTGAGCCCCGACGCGCCGCGCGGGGCAGCCTCCCCGAACGCAGATCCGCTCGTCATCCGGTCGCTCGAGTTCATCGGCCCGATGGCGACTGTCGATGGCTGGCGTCCGACGAACACCCTGCCCGAGATCGCGTTCGCCGGCCGGTCCAACGTGGGCAAGTCGTCGTTGTTGAACAAGCTCGTCCGACGCAAGGCGTTCGCGCGGGTGAGCAACACGCCGGGCCGCACGCGCGAGATCAACTTCTTCAAGGTCAACGACCAATTCGTGCTCGCCGACCTGCCGGGCTACGGCTACGCGCGGATCTCCAAGGAGCGGCAGGCGGAGTGGCGTCCGTTGATCGAGGGATATCTGCGTCGCTCGACGGTGCTGCGCGGGGTGGTGCAGCTGCTGGACGTCCGCCATACGCCGACGGCGGACGACCGGGCGATGCTCGACTTTCTCGCCGAGATCGAAGTCCCGACGGTGGTAGTGCTGACGAAGATCGACAAGCTCCGGCCGCGGGAGATTCCCGAGCGGATTCACGACATCGCCGTCTCCCTGCAACTGGACGAGGAGCAGATGATTCCGTTCAGTGCGCTGTCGAACGTGGGGCGGGACGATCTCGCCGCCGCGCTCATGGCACTGCTCGCCGAGCCACGACAATGACGTCCATCAGGAGCGTCCGGGGCGGGTGCCAGTGGCGCCCTGCGTCGCTGCGTCGACAGATTTGAGCATGGCCTTCCTCCCGCTCCGAACGCTTCCGCCCTCGGGCAACGCACGGCTCGCCGACGCGTGGCTCGACAAGATCGAGGATCGGCTCGCGCGCCGCGGCGGCGACGTCGCCGCGGAACGCGCGACGCTGTGCCGAGAGGTGCTCGCCGAGCTGTCGTATCCCGAGTACGCGGCGAACTGGGACGAGGCGGTCGAGGACGAGTCGCTGCCGCTCGGCACCCGGCTTGCGCTCTCCGCGCTCGACCCGCGCAACGTCACGCTCGAGCCGGAGTTCTACGCCGACTGCGACGACGCGCAGTTCCAGCCGGTCAAGCCGCTACTCTGGCTGTGGTACTCGTTCGACCGCACGCCACTCGCGAGCCAGAACGTCGATTTGGGGGTGAGGCTTCGCCGCATCCTGGCGAAGCGGATCTTCCGGCGTTGCGGCGAGAACTTCAAGGCGTTTCACAACGTCGAATTCTCGTTCGGGTACAACATGGAGGTCGGCGACAACGTCGTGATTCACCGGTACGTCCTGCTCGACGACCGTGGGGGAATCCGGCTCGGCAACAACGTATCGGTGAGCGACTTCGCCAACATCTACAGCCACACGCACAGCATCGTGGACCAGCGCGACGTGACGAACGCGCTCACGATCCTGGAGGACGGGGTACGGGTGACGTACCACGCGACGGTGCTGGCCGGCGTGCACGTCGGTGAGCAGGGGATGGTTGGGGCGAGTGCGGTGGCGACGAAGGACGTGCGGCCGTACCACGTCTACGTCGGGATCCCGGCCAAGAGCGTACGCGTGAAACCGAACGCGCCTGAGGCGGCGACGGGGGCGACGGTGCTGCGCTCGGCGTCGGCGACGGGTAAGCCGGGCGTTGGTAGCTGACTTTTCGCCGTACGCCGGTTGCCGGTCGCCAGTTGCGATGCGCCGCACACCGGTCGCGGTCGGGCTCAGAACACCCGCAGCACGTCCTCGACCGGGCCCGCATCGCCGTTCTTGAGGAGCAGCAGGATGTCGCGCAGGGCGGCGCGTTCGCGCGGCCAGGCGAAGCGCTCGAGCGCGCGTTCCGGGATGAGCCATTCCGACCGCGTGTGCTCGTCGCCGAGCTTGATGGTCGAGCCAGACGGGACGAAGGCGGCGAAGACGACGGCCATCTCGACCGTGTGCGTCTTGTGCAGGTAAAAGGGCTGCACCGTCACGTTGTAAAGCTTCTGCACCTGGAGTCCCGTCTCCTCCTGCACCTCGCGCAGGGCGGCCTGCTCGGGCTCCTCGCCCGCCTCGATGCGACCGTGCACCGTTTCCCAGGCGTTGGGGCATCGCGTCGTGCGGGCGCGCTGCAGGGTCAGAATGCGCCAACCGTCCGTGCGCACGTCGATGAGGTAGACGTCGACCGTGCCGATGTTGATCGTAGCCATGCAGGATGGTCGCCGGTGGACGGCTCCAACGCCAGGGGCCGTCGCAGGGTGCGCCGCGACTCGGCGCAGCTCCTCCATCGTCGTCTCGCCGCGCTGGATGAGCGCGAGCCCGGACTCCCACAGCGAGACGCACCCCGACGCGCGCGCCGCCTCGGCGACGGCATCCGTGGGCGCGCCGGCGGCGACGCGACGCTCGAGCTCCGGTGATGCGACGAGGATCTCGGCGATGGCGAGCCGGCCGCGATAGCCGCCGTCGCAGGCGTCGCATCCGGATGCGGCACAGGTGGAACAGCTGCGACGCACCAGCCGTTGCGCGACCACGCCTTTGAGCGCCGTGGCAATCTGGTAGGGCGGCACCCCGATGTCGACGAGCCGAGAGACGGCGCTGGCGGCGTCGTTGGTGTGAAGGGTGGAGAGCACGAGATGTCCGGTGAGCGACGCCTGGATCGCGATCTCCGCCGTCTCGCGGTCGCGGATCTCGCCGACGAGGATGACGTCGGGGTCCTGGCGCATGATGGATCGGAGCGCCTTGCCGAAGGTGAGGCCAGCACGCTCGTGGACCTGCACCTGCACGATCCCGGGCAGCCGATACTCGATCGGATCTTCGACGGTGACGACGTTCACGCCGCGCATCTGAATCTCGCGCAGCGCCGCGTAGAGGGTGGTGGTCTTGCCGGACCCGGTGGGGCCGGTGACGAGCACCAACCCTTCGCGCTGCTCGAGCAGAGTGCGAATGCGCGCCAGGTCCGCGGCGCTGAATCCGATCGCGTCGAGCGACCGGAGTCCGGCACTGCCGTCGAGCACGCGGATGACGATCTTCTCGCCGTGCGACGCGGGAAGGGTCGACACCCGGAGATCCACCACGGCGCCGCCGATGGCGACGCGCGCTCGACCATCCTGCGGCCGCAGCCGGTCGGAGATGTCGAGCCCCGAGAGGATCTTCACACGCGACGCGAGCGACGGACCGACGGAGCGCGCGAGGGTCCGGACCTGCCGCAGCACGCCGTCCACGCGATGCCGCACGGCGAGGCCCTGCTCCTCGGGCTCCAGATGAATGTCGCTCGCACCGGCGCGGATCCCGTCGGCGATCAACGAATCGACGAGACGAACGGCGGAGGTGCCCGGCTCGCTGACGCTCTGCGCGGTTCCGGTGTCGGCAGCGAAGGTGATGTGCTCGACTTCGACGGGCGGCGACCCGCCGTCCGTCCGCGCGGCCCCGTCCGGATACCACCGGTCGATCTGCGCCAC
>DASXHF010000243.1:0-4876 GCA_036488775.1 Gemmatimonadaceae bacterium
GTGCGTCGCGCTTGCGGCGCCTCCACCGGCGGCCTACACTTCCGCCACCATGGCACCTCCCGCCTCTACCGCTGCCGCTCGCCGCGCTGCGGGCGCGCCGACCCGGAGACCGACGGCGCGCGCCGCCGCCGGCACCGCGCCACCCACCGACAACGTGTCGCGCGCCTACCGCGAGCTCCGACACATCATCGTCTGGGGCCAGCTCCCACCGGGTTCGCGAATCTCCGAGCGGATCATCGCCGATCGACTCGGGCTCAGCCGGACGCCGGTGCGCAGCGCCCTGCACCGGCTCGAGCAGGAAGGGTTCGTCGCCTCCTATGGCCAGGGCCGCGAACGCCGCCTCATCGTCGCTCCGCTGACGATGCCTGATGGACAGGAGGTGTTCTCCATCACCGGCCACCTGGAGGGGCTCGCCGCCCGGACGGCGGCCTCGCTCCCCAAAGCGCGCCGCGATGCCATTGTGCGCCGGCTCCGCGAAGTGAACGGCGAGCTCGCCGCCCGCTCCCGCAAGAACACCGACGCCACCAGCTTCTTCGAGCTCGACATCGAGTTCCACAGCAGCTACGTCGAAGGGGTGGTCGGACCACGGCTGCTCACCCTGCACCACGCGATCAAGCCGCAGAGCGAGCGCTACTCGCGCCTGTACGTCAGCGTCTTCCTCGACCAGATCACGACCTCCGTGCGCGAGCACGAGCGCATCGCCGCCGCCATCGCCCGCGGCGACGCGGACGCCGCCCAGCGCGCCGCCGAGACCAACTGGCACAACGCCGCCGACCGGTTGGCGCGGGTCATCGAGCAGCACGGCGAGCGGGGAAGCTGGCAAGGAACCGGGCCGATGAAGGGAGGGCGGGGTGAGGCGGGGGGGTGAGGGGCTGCGGTGAGACGGTGAGGTGAATCGGTGAATCGGTGAGACAGTGAATCGGCAGGTGACTCGGTGACTCAACACCGAATGGCCACAACCAGCCTGGAGATCCCCCGGGGCGTTCTCCACGCGGGTTGAGGCCAGGGTCGTAGAGTCACCGAGTCACCAGCCGCCATACCGTTTCACCGTTTTACCGATTCACGGATTCACAGTTTCTTTGCCAGCCACTCCGTCACCGTCCCCACCAAGAGCAACGCCGCGGCGACCAGCGCCGGACGAGACGCGGACGCGCGCAGTCGACCAGGAAGGCAGCCCATTGGAACGCCTCGGGGAAAGTGGTATACCACTCCAGGATGCCACAACGATGGACCGGGGTCTGCCCGTAGGCAAGAGCGGGACGCCAACGTAGCTTCCCCGGCGCGCGCGCCCGACGCGCCGACGCCGGCTCGCCGCCGCTCACCACTCGCGCCGCCACTGAGGTCTCGATGCGTCCTGCTTCACCGCTCCGCCCCGACCCGCACGCCGGCCGGCGTGCGCTCCTCCTCGTCACCTTCGCGCTCGGGGCGGCCTGCCACGGCAGCGCGACCCCCGCGCCGGCGCCCGTATCGCCGCCGGCGGCGCGAGACGACATCGCCCCGCCACCGCCCCCCGAGCGATGGCTTGGTCTGATCGGCGAGTACGGACCCGATTCCCGCGTACGCATGGTGCTCGAGCGCGACGGGCACCTCGTGCTGCGGACGAGCGCGACGGACGAGCGGGTGCTCGCCGAGCAGTCGGACTCCGTCTTTCTCACGCAGCCCGGTGCGCGAGCGGTCGTGTTCACGCGTGGACGCGGCGGTCGCGCGACACGAGTCGCGCTCGGCGACACGATGCTGCCGCGCCGCCAGGTGGGACCCGAATCAGGAAACCAGCTCGTGATCACGCCGGTGCGACCGATCGCCGAGCTGCGGCGCGAAGCGCTCGCGAGCCGGCCGCCGGTCGAGCGAGGGCCGTTCCGACCCGCCGACCTCGTCGAGCTGACGCGGCTCGACTCCACGATCAAGCTCGAGATCCGCTACGCCACGAGCAACAATCTGTTCGGCACGCCCTTTTACAGCGAGGCGCGCGCCTTTCTGCAGCGTCCCGCTGCCGAGGCGCTCGTGCGCGCCAGCGCCGCGCTCCGTCCGCGCGGCTACGGCCTGCTCGTGCACGACGGCTACCGGCCGTGGTACGTGACGAAGATGTTCTGGGACGCCTCGCCCGAGGACAAGCACATCTTCGTCGCCGATCCGGCGCTCGGCTCGAAGCACAACCGCGGAGCGGCGGTCGATCTCACCCTGTACGACCTCGCCACCGGCGCGCCGGTGGAGATGGTGAGCACGTACGACGAAACCTCACCCCGCGCGTATCCCGATTACCCCGGTGGCACCTCGCGCCAGCGCTGGCATCGCGAGCTCCTTCGGCGCGCGATGGAAGCGCAAGGCTTCACGGTCTACGAGGCGGAGTGGTGGCACTTCGACTACGCGGACTGGAAGCAGTACGCGATCGGGAATGTCGAATTCAGCAAAATCCACTGATGGGGCTACTGACGGATCTGATACTCGAGCAACGGCTACTCGAGTAGCAGCAGTATCAGACCCGAGCAGCCGTTTCGACGACCTGGTCAGCAGCTCCCCGCGCGGGATACAACGGAAACCGTCCCGCCAGCGCCTTCACCTCGGCCTTCACGCGCTGCGCGACCCCGGCGTCCTCCGGCGCTTGCAGCACCCGGTCGATCAGCGTGGCGATGGCGTCCATCTCCGGTTCGCCCATGCCGCGCGTCGTCACGGCAGGCGTGCCGATGCGAATGCCCGACGTCACGAACGGGGACTGCGTCTCCTTCGGCACCGTGTTCTTGTTCACCGTGATCCCGGCGACGTCGAGCGCCTTCTCGGCGACCTTGCCCGTCAGTCCCTTGTTGCGCAGGTCGACGAGCATGAGGTGGTTGTCGGTGCCGCCGGAGACGAGCTGGTAGCCGCGCGACGTGAGCGCCTTCGCGAGCGCCCTCGCGTTCGCGACGATCTGTCGGCTGTAGACCGCGAACGATGGCTCGAGCGCCTCTTTGAACGCCACGGCCTTCGCGGCGATGACATGCTCCAGCGGGCCGCCCTGCGTGCCGGGGAACATCGCCTTGTTGATCGTGGCGACGTGCTGCGACTTGCAGAGGATCATGCCGCCGCGCGGGCCACGCAGCGTCTTGTGCGTCGTCGTCGTGACGACGTCGGCGTGCGGAACGGGCGACGGATACACGCCCGTCGCCGCGAGGCCGGCGAAGTGCGCCATGTCCACCATGAAGATCGCGCCCACCTCGCGCGCAATGTCGGCGAACGCGGCGAAGTCGATCACTCTCGGGTACGCGCTGTAGCCGGCGATGATCATCTTGGGCTTGTGCTGCCGCGCCTGATTGGCCACCGCGTCCATGTCGATGTAGCCGTCGTCGCGCAGCCCGTACGAGACGGCGCGGTAGAGCAGACCGGAGAAGTTCACCGGCGACCCGTGAGTCAGGTGGCCGCCCTGTGAGAGGTCCATGCCGAGGAAGGTGTCGCCTGGTTTGAGGAAGGCGAGGAAGACCGCTGCGTTGGCCTGCGCACCCGAATGGGCCTGCACGTTCGCGTGATCCGCCCCGAAGAGCTGCTTCGCGCGATCGATCGCGAGCTGCTCGACCTTGTCCACCACCTCGCAGCCGCCATAGTACCGCTTGCCGGGTAGCCCCTCGGCGTACTTGTTGGTGAGCGGCGATCCCATCGCCTCCATCACGGCGGGAGACACGAAGTTCTCGCTGGCGATCAGCTCCAGCCCGTCGTTCTGCCGCGTGATCTCTTCCTCAATCAGCTCGGCGATCTCGGGATCGCCCTCGCGCAGCGCTTCACCAGGCGGGCAGCGCTCCCATTCCGTCCAGGACGACATCAGCGGGTCTCCTCGGTTGAGTCCTCGTACCGTTCGATCTTGGCGATGCGGCGTGCATGCCGCCCGCCAGCGAACGGCGTGTCGAGCCACGCCTTCAAGATGGCCGCACCCTCCTGCTCGCCGACGAAGCGCGCCGGCAGCACGAGCACGTTGGCGTCGTTGTGCTCGCGCGCGAGCGCGGCGACCTCCGGCGTCCACGCGACGGCGGCCCGCACGTGCGGATACCGGTTGGCCGTGTACGACATCCCCAGCCCGGTCCCGCACAGCAGCACCCCGCGCTCCGCGTCGCCCTCCGACACCCGCTTGGCCAGCGGATGTGCGAAGTCGGCGTAGTCGGTCGACGTCTCGTCGTCGGGACCGAGGTCGTCGACGTCGTACCCGAGCGCGCGGAGCTGGGCCTCGAGCTTTTCCTTGAGCTCGAAGCCCGCGTGGTCGCTGGCGATGAGGATGGGGTGTTTTGATTCAGGCATCTGAGTACTGATTGCTGGGCGAGTCCGTAAACGGGGAATCGGTGAATCGGTGAATCGGTAAAACGGTGAAACGGCTGGTGACTCGGTGACTCTACGGCACATGCCACAACCCGCGTGGAGATGCTTCGAGAAGGCTCCAGGCCGGTTGTAGCCATTCGGTCCTGAGTCACCGAGTCACCAGCCGCCGCACTGTCTCACCGATTCACCGATTCACCCATTCACCGAAAGTTACGTCATGTCCCGTCCCCGGAGCTACTTGTTCGGCCACTGTGGCCACGTCTTCACCAGGCTTCCAACCGCCTTGATCCGCTGCTCGGCGAGCCGGTCCGCGGCGACGTACGTCGGCATCTTGTCCGTCTTCGCGATCTTGAAGACCTTCAGGATCGTGTCGTAGATCTCGTCCGCCTTTCGGAAGGCGCGCGCGGAATCCCAGCCGGCCAGCTCCGAATACACGTTGATCACGCCGCCGGCGTTCGCCACGTAGTCCGGCGCGTAGAGGATCCCGCGCTTGTCGAGCTCCACGCCGTGACGCTCCTCCAGCAGCACATTGTTCGCCGCGCCGCAGACGATCTCCACCTTGAGCTGCGGAATCGTCTTGTCGTTGATGATCCCGCCCAGC
>DASXHF010000261.1:0-6388 GCA_036488775.1 Gemmatimonadaceae bacterium
TACGAAGAGGTATGGCCGCCCGCCCTCGTGAATCGCGCGAGCATGACCGGGACCGGGCAGTTCCCCAAGCTCGAGGACGACGCGTACAAGATCGAGGGCGAGGAGCTCTTCCTCATCCCGACGGCCGAAGTACCCGTGACCAACCTGTATCGCGACGAGATCCTCGATGCCGAGATGCTGCCGAAGGGATTCTGCGCCTACACACCATGCTTCCGGCGCGAGGCGGGCGCCGCCGGCAAGGACACGCGCGGCATTCTCCGGATGCACCAGTTCGACAAGGTCGAGCTCGTGCGGTACTGCACGCCCGAGGAATCCGAGCGCCAGCTGCAGCTGCTGCTCGGCCACGCCGAGTCCATGCTGCAGCGTCTCGGCATCCCGTACCGGGTGAAGCTGCTGGCCGCGGGCGACACCGGCTTCTCGAGCGCGAAGACGTACGATCTCGAGGCGTGGGCGGCCGGCGTCGGCGCGTGGCTCGAGGTCAGCTCGTGCAGCACCTTCACCGACTTCCAGGCGCGCCGCGCGAACATCCGGTATCGGCCGGCGAAGGGAGAGAAGCCGCGGTTCGTGCACACGCTCAATGGATCGGGGCTCGCCTTTCCGCGCACGATCGCCTGCCTGCTGGAGCACTACCAGCAGGCCGACGGGAGCGTCGTCGTGCCGGAGGTGCTGCGCGGATACATGGGGACGGACCGGATCGGCTGATGCGCCGCGGCGCGCCGGAGCTGCTCGTCGCGCTCGTCCTGGCGATTCTCCTCTCGTCGTACGTCTTGTACACGCAGCGCGTCGTGCGCGAGCTCCGCGGTGAAGCGCTGCGGTCGAGCCGCATGTACGCGCGCGTCTTCCGCGCACAGACCGACACCAGCGAGGCGGCGGGAACCCAGGGTCTCCTCGACCTGTCGAAGAGCATTCGCGAGCAGGGCGTGCCCCTCATCGTCACCGACAGCGCCGGCCGGCCGACGGCCCACGCGAACCTGCCGCCGGACGTCGCGGCGTCCGACTCGCAGGTGCGCAGCTACGTGCGCGAGCTCGACCGACAGAACGCACCGGTCATCGATTCGCTTGGCGTGCAGATCCACTACGGCAACACGCCGCTGGTGCGATGGCTGCGCATCATTCCGGCGCTGCAGGCGGTCACCGCGTTCGTGCTGCTGGTCGCCGCGGTGTCGATCGTTCGCTCGCGGGGCAACGCCGAGCGGGAGCGGGTGTGGGCCGGCATGGCGCGAGAGTCGGCGCACCAGCTCGGAACCCCGCTCTCCAGTCTTGCCGGCTGGATCGAGCTCCTCGAGGAGGATCCGCTCCGCGATGCCACGACGCGCGCGGCCACCGGCAACATGCGTGCGGATCTCGAGCGGCTGGATCGCGTGGCGCACCGGTTCGAGCGCATCGGCCGCGAGCGGCGTCGCGAGGCCGTGGACCTCGACCTGCTCATCGAGCGCGTGACGACCTACTTCCGCGCGCGCGTGCCGACGCTGGCGCACACCGTGGCGATCGACGTCGCGGCGCACACCGAGCCGGTGACCGTCAGCGGCGACCCGGTGCTGCTCGAGTGGGCGCTCGAAGTCCTGGTCAAGAACGCCCTCGACGCGCTCGCGGGCCGGGGCGGCCGCATCGCCGTCGCGGCCCGTGCGCGAACCGGTGGCGGCGCCAAAGTCACCGTCGCCGACGACGGGCCCGGCATCCCGCGCGAGCTGCGCGCGCGGATCTTCGATCCGGGATTCTCCACCAAGCAGCGTGGATGGGGGATCGGCCTCTCGCTCGCGCAGCGCATCGTCGAGGAGAATCACGGCGGCACGCTGCGGCTCGCGTCAGCCGACCGCGGTGCGGCGTTCGAGATTATCTTACCCTGATGGATATTGCGATCGACGATCCGCTGCTCGAGGGGCTGAACCCGGCGCAGCGCGAAGCGGTGCTGCACGTGACGGGCCCGCTCCTCGTGCTCGCCGGCGCGGGCTCCGGCAAGACGCGCGTCCTCACGACGCGCATCGCGCGGCTCATCGACCAGCATGGCGTCGACCCGAGCCGGATCCTCGCCGTGACGTTCACGAACAAAGCGGCCGGCGAGATGAAGGGCCGGATCGGGCGGCTGCTCGGACGTACCCCGACCGGCATGTGGGTCGGCACCTTTCACGCGATCGGTGCGCGCCTGCTGCGCGCCGCGCCCCATCTCGCGGGACGCACCGCCGCCTTCACGATCTACGATCAGGACGACACCCAGAGCGTCGTCAAGCGGATCATGGAGCGCCACCGGCTGAACACCAAGCAGTTCACGCCGCGCGCCGTGCAGTCGGCCATCTCCGATGCGAAGAACGCGCTCGTCGCGCCCGACGAGTACGCGAACCTCGCCATGGATCCGTTCTCGCGCGCCGCGGCCGTCGTGTACCGCGACCTCGGCGAGGCGCTGCGCATCGCGAACGCAGTGGACTTCGACGATCTGCTGGTGCTTCCGGTTCGCATGCTCGCCGAGAATCCCGGGGAGCTGGAGAAGTATCGCCGCAAGTTCCAGTACCTCCTGGTGGACGAGTACCAGGACACCAACCGCGCGCAGTACCAGCTCGTCAAGCTCCTCGCCGGTGAGCGCGGCAACCTGTGCGTCGTCGGCGACGACGACCAGTCCATCTACGGATGGCGCGGCGCCGACATTCGCAACATCCTCGACTTCACCAAGGACTTTCCCGACGCCCACACCGTGCGTCTCGAGGAGAACTACCGCAGCACCCCTGAGGTGCTCGACCTGGCGAACGTCGTCATCAGCGCGAACACCGGCCGCATGGGGAAGACCCTTCGCCCCACACACCGGAGCGGCGAGCGGGTCACCGCCGTCCGCTGTCTCGACGAGCGTGACGAAGCGGACTTCGTCGTGGAAGAGCTGGTGCAGCGCCGCGCGCAGTCGTCGGATCTGACGTTGCGCGATTTCGCCGTCGTCTACCGCACCAACGCGCAGAGCCGCGCGCTCGAGGAGGCGCTGCGCAAGCGCGCCCTCCCGTACCGGTTGGTCGGAACGGTGCGGTTCTACGATCGCCGTGAGATCCGCGACTTGATGAGCTACCTCAAGCTCATCGCCAACCCGGCCGACGACGAGGCGTTTCGTCGCGCCGTCGCGGTGCCCAAGCGCGGACTCGGCGATACGACGATCGAGCAGCTCGCCGGCGTCGCCCGCGAGGCAGGGATTCCGATGCTCGCTGCGGCGACCCGCCCCGATCTGGTCGGCGCGCTCCGGCCCGCCGCGCGCGGCGCGCTCGCCGAGTTCGCGGCGCTCATCGCGCGCTTTCGCGAGTCGGCGCGCGAGGCCGCGGTCGACGAGCTGCTCGTCGAAGTCATCGAGGGAATCCGCTACGACGAGTATCTCCGCGCGGAAGGACCCGAATCGGCCGATCGCCTCGACAACGTGCGCGAGCTGGCCAACGGGGCGCGCGAACAGGTGGCCGACGAGGAGGGCGAAGTCGGCCTCACGCCGCTCGACCATTTCCTGCAGAAGGCGATGCTCGTTGCGGAGCTGGACAAGCTCGGCCCCGACGCCGACGCGGTCACGCTGATGACGCTCCACAACGCCAAGGGCCTCGAGTTTCCCGTCGTCTTCATCACGGGTCTCGAGGACGGCCTCTTCCCGCTCGCCAAGGCGTACGACGATCCCGCCCTCCTCGAGGAGGAGCGGCGGCTGTTCTACGTCGGGATCACGCGCGCCGAGCGAAAGCTGTTTCTCACGCACGCCGAAGAACGCCGGCGGAATGGAGAGTTCATGCCCTCCAAGGCGTCGAGCTTCCTGCAGACGATCCCCGAGGACATGCTCGAGCAGCGCAAGACGATCAAGGTGCGCAGCTCGGGGCGTTCGTTCATGCACTCGCTCGGAGGCGGCAGTCAGTGGGGCAACTCACGCAAGCGTCCCGGGTTCGGCAATGATACGCTCCGGACGCCGGTCCTCGATGACATGGCGTCTTTTCCCCCGAGCGCCGCGGCGCGCCGGCCGGGCACGCCGGTCGTGCGCAACCCGAGCTTCGACGAAGCCGAAACCTCCCAGGACGCCGCGGTCATCGCCGTCGGCGCACGCGTGCGGCATCGCAAGTTCGGCAGCGGTAGGATCGCCGAGCTCGCGGGCGCCGGCCGCGACCTCAAGGCGAAGATCGACTTCGACGACGAGACGGTCGGTCGCAAGACCCTCGTCGTCGCGCAGGCCAACCTGGAACGGGACATCGACTAGTGGCATCCACCGTCACGATCGACGACGTCTACCACATCGCGGCACTCGCGCGCCTGGGGATCACCCCGTCGAAGGCGCAGGATCTCGTGCGCGAGCTGAATGGCATCCTCGTTCACATGGACGTGCTGTCGAAGGTCGACACGGCCGGCGTCGCCGAGGTGATCGGCGTCGGCGCGCGAGGGCTCCCCGTCCGGTCCGATACCGGGCCGCCGATCCCGCTCGCCCGCTCGCTCGACGCGATCGCGCCGAAGGTCCGCGACGGCTTCATCCTCGTCCCCCGGCTCTCGACGCACGAGTCGCCGGAGGAGACATGACCGCGCCCGCCCGATCCGCGTCGGCGTCGGAGCTCCGCGAGCGCACACGTGCCGGCGAGACCAGTCCTGCGGCGACCGTCGACGCGGCGGTCGACCGCGCACGCGCCGTGAACGCGGGACGCGAAGGGCTCAACATCTTCGTATCGCTCGACGAACGCGCCCTGCGCGAGCATGCCTCGCACGCCGTCGAGCAGCTTGCCGATTCGGAGCCCGGACTCCTGTTCGGCGTTCCCGTCGCGATCAAGGACAACATCGCGACGCTGCACGATCCGACGACCTGCGGCTCGCGGATCCTCGGCGGCTACGTGAGCCCCTACGAGGCGACCGTCGTGCGCCGCCTGCGTGACGCCGGCGCGGTCCCATTCGGAAAGACCAACATGGACGAGTTCGCGATGGGCTCGTCCACGGAGCACAGCGCGTACGGACCGACGCGAAATCCGCTGGCGCCCGACCGGGTGCCGGGCGGATCGTCGGGCGGTTCGGCGGCGGCGGTGGCGGCGGGGATCGTGCCGGTGGCGCTGGGATCGGAGACCGGCGGTTCGGTGCGACAGCCCGCGGCATTCTGCGGGATCGTCGGCGTGAAGCCGACCTACGGACGCGTGAGCCGCTTCGGGCTCGTCGCCTTCGCGTCCTCGCTCGATCAGGTCGGCGTGTTCGGTGCGACGGTGGACGACGCGGCGCGCGGGCTTCGCGTCATCGCCGGCCGCGATCCCCTCGACTCCACCTCCGCCGACACGCCGGTGCCCGACTATCATCGTGCCGGCGACCGATCGGCCAAGGGAATGGTCATCGGCCGTCCGAAGGAGTTCTTTCCGGACTCCCTCGATCCCCGCATCCGGCAGCGCTGCGACGCCGCGCTCGAGCGACTGCGCGCCCTCGGTGCCGAGATTCGCGACGTCTCGCTGCCGCACACCGATCTCGCCATCCCCGTGTACTACATCGTCGCGCCCGCCGAGGCGTCGTCGAACCTCGCCCGCTTCGACGGCGTGCGGTACGGGCTTCGCATGGAGGGTGACGGCCTGCGCGGGATGTACGAGGCGACGCGCTCGCAGGGCTTCGGCCCCGAGGTGACGCGGCGCATCATGCTCGGCACGTACGTGTTGAGTGCCGGCTACTACGACGCCTACTATCGCAAGGCGCAGCAGGTGCGCGCGCTCATCGCCGAAGATTACGCGCGCGTCTTCGCCGCCGGCGTCGACGTGCTCTTCACACCGACGACCCCGACGCCCGCCTTCCCGCTCGGTGCCATCTCCGATCCTTACGAGATGTATCTAAGCGACATCTTCACGGCGACCGCCAACCTGGCCGGCGTGCCCGCCATGTCACAGCCCATCGGATTGGTCGATGGCCTGCCGGTGGGCGGACAGTTCATCGCGCCGCATTTCGCCGAAGAAACAATGTTCGCCGCCGCGTACGCCCTCGAACGCGCGCTCGGCCCGGAGGCGCGCACGTGACCGCCCCCGCACGCGCGGGCGCGCGCGCCGACTGGGAGATGGTCGTCGGTCTCGAGGTGCACGTCCAGCTCAAGACACGCACCAAGGCATTCTGCTCCTGCTCCTCGCACTTCGGGGCGGCGCCGAACGTCAACACCTGTCCCGTTTGTCTCGCCCTGCCCGGTGCGCTGCCCGCATTGAACGAGCGCGCCGTCGAGTTGGCGACGCGAGCCGCGCTGGCGCTCGGCTGTACGGTGAATCCCGTTTCGGTGTTCGCCCGCAAGAACTACTTCTATCCGGATCTTCCGAAAGGCTATCAGATCTCGCAGTTCGACAAGCCGCTTGCCGTCGGTGGTCATGTGGAGATCGGCATCCGGAGCGATGGGTCGCCGATTCGCGTCGGCATCACGCGCGTGCACATGGAGGAGGACGCCGGCAAGTCGGTG
>DASXHF010000269.1:0-5548 GCA_036488775.1 Gemmatimonadaceae bacterium
TTCGCGACACTGTGCGACCTGGCGCACCGCGCCGGCTACCCGCAACACCTGGCCTGGCTGTGGCCGCTGGCCGTCGACGGCACGATCGTGCAGGCCACCATCGCCGTCGTCGCCCTGGCCGCCTACACCGAACAGCGCCGCAACCGCCGTTTTTTCTGGTACGTGCTCACCGCCGCGGCCGCCGTCTCAGTCGCCGGCAACGTGCTGCACGCGCTGCTGCCCGCCGAGCTGCCGCCGGCGCTGGCCGCGATCGTCGCATGCGTCGCGCCGCTGTCGCTGCTCGCCACGACACACGGCCTGGCCGTGCTCTGCCGATTCCAGCCACAAACCGAGAGGATGAACCCATGAAGATCGAACACGACACCAAGCATCGCGACGACAAGCACATGACGGCATCGACGACCATTTGCTCGAGGGTTCTCGGCTGGCATCCGTTGTTCAAGCTCCACAAGGCCGGCGCCGCCGTCGAGTTCGACGAGGCCGAGGCGCGCGACGCCGTCCGGCTGCTGACCGAGCAGCTAGCCGAGTTCGACAGCGGCGAAACCGCGCAGCGCGTCGCCGACATGCAGCGCGGCCAGTTCAGCCGCAAACGATGACGCGCGACGAGCTGGTCGCCGGCGTCGGCGCCTGGCGCAAAACCGGCTACGGCATCGACCCCAACCAGGCCGCGCTGCGCCACGACGACGGGTACGCCGGCTGCGGCTGCATGACATGCCGGCCAGGCCTGCTGCCGATCGTCGAAACCGCGCCCGGCGGCCGCGTCGAGCACTATCCGACGCGCGAGCTCGTCACGGCCTGCCGTGGCTGGTAATCGTCGCCGCCAGGCCGGCACGGGCGGCGTGTACAAGCGCAGCGATGGCATGTGGATTGGCGCCGTGGACATTCCGACCGCCGACGGAAAACGCCGGCGCAAAACGGTTTCGAGCCGCGACCGCGGCGAAGCGATACGCAAACACCGCGAGCTGCTTAAGGACGTCGCCGCCGGCAAGGTGTCGACCAGCCCGTCGACGACCGTCGGAAAATGGCTCGACTACTGGCTGCGCGCGATCGTCGAGCCCAACGTCGGCCCGTCAACCTTTCGCCACTACGAACAGTCGGCGCGTCTGCACATCAAGCCTCGGATCGGACACAAGCGACTCGACCGGCTCACACTGCACGACCTCCGCGAAATGATCGCCGACATACAGCAGAGCTCGACGCGCGCCGCGCAAAAGGCACACGGCACACTGCAAACCGCGCTCAAGGCCGCCGAGGCCGAGGGTGTCGTCGGCCGCAACCTCGCGGCCGCGCTGCCCGTGCCTGAACACCTCGTGATCGAACGTGACCCGCTCGCCGTCGACGCCGCGCAGCACATCATCACCACGGCAATTACGTCATGTGACGCAATGTGGGCGTCGCGATGGTGTGCGGCGTTCGTGACCGGCGCCCGGCCCGCCGAGCTGCGCGGCCTGCGCTGGTCCTACGTCGACCTCGACGCCGGCGAAACCGACCTCTCCCTTGCTGACGGCGAAATCGACCTGGCGTGGCAGCTGCGCCGACTGCCGCGCCGGCACGGCTGCGGCGAACCGCCGACGTGCGGCAAGTCGAGGCCGGCCTGGTGCCCGTCGACGCGCTGGCGCGTACCGCCCGGTTTCGACATGCAAGAGTGCTACAAGTCGATGGCGTTCACGCGGCCGAAAACGAAAGCCGGCACGCGACTCGTCCCGCTCGTCGCACCCATGCTGGCGATGCTGCGCCGGCTGCGCGAGCTCGACACCGGCCCGAACCCGAACGACCTCGTTTGGCACTGGCCCGACGGCCGGCCACACACACAAGAGGACGAAAACGACGCCTGGCTCGAGCTGATGCGCGCCGCCGGACTGACGACCGTCGACAAGGCCGGCAAGGAAACCGCGCCGATAATCCCGTATGTGGCAAGGCATTCCGCGGCCACGCTGCTACTCAAGGCCGGCGTCGCCGAGTCGACACGAATGAAAATCATTGGACACTCGAGCGTCGTCGCGCAGCGCATCTATGCCCACGAGGACCAGGCGTTAGCCCGCGACGCTATGGCAAACCTGTCGAGCCTCATGCCGGCGCCCGTCGACCTCGACGACGCAAACGCGGATACCGCGAAACCGCCCGCGTCACAGGGTAATACCGCTAATTCATAGCTAACGAACAGACAACGACCAGACTAGCCCGCGGCCCTTGCAAATTAACGTTGCTGAATGCAGTATTCAGGTGCCTGGGTCGGGACCCGACGAAAATCTGACGAATACTGAGGTGTTTCGCGTGCTCGGTCTAGCGTTGCTCGCTACTGTCACAATCGCCGCGTGGTCGCTGTGGACCCGGCGAAATACGTGGCGATCGACCTGGGAGCGCGCCGGCACGCTCACAATCGCATTGCAAACGGCGGCAGTCATTCTCGCCTGCCCGCTAACGTCACACGTCGTCGGCCCGGCGCTGCACGCGTTAACCGGAATGTGGAACGTCGAGGATTTCGCGGCGCACTGTTTTTTCATTTTCGCGGCCGCGACGCTCGTCTATCACGCGCTGTCGCGACTCATGGCCGACCACGCTGCAGAGTTCAAAACGTTTGTCTACTACCCCATTGCTCTGACGTTCCCGCTGCGGCTCGGCGCCTTCGCGCTGAGCAAAGGCTCACACACCTATGCGCGCGATTTCTTTCGTCTCACGGGCCGCCCCTGGCTCGCCGTGTATTGGATCCTTGTGTGCGGCATCGTGTGCTATCTGCTGATCTATGCCGCCCGGCTATTGCTGATCCTGCGTCGCGATGCAGTGCACCGCCGCACGGCGAACATGTATCTCGCGGTCATCGCTGCCGGCCTCACTGTCTGCGCCGTGCGCGTTGTGACGGCGATCGACGGCGAGGTCGCCGGCTGTCCGATTTGGTGGGGCTGCTGTTTCGGGTCTGCTGGTTTCGCGTTGGCGTTCGGCTACTCGTGGCGGCGCCGTGCACGCCAACTCGCAGGCGCGGCCTAGACCGCCGGCGCGTCGGGGTCGATGCGCCGCCGGACCTCGCGCAGCAGGACGTCGGTAGGCACGTCGGCAAGGTCGGTCGTGATGGGCACGCCGTCGTCGGTATAGCCGGCCAGCGCGCGTGCGGCCGCCGTGCGAACACGCTCGGCCGAAACGCTGAACCCGGCGGCTAACCCCTCGATAGTCGCGTCGTCGGGCATCTGCCCGAGGTGGGTACGGTCGTCGCTCAAGATCGTCGATATCAACTGTCGGCTCAGGCCTGACCGGCGAACCAGGTCGGCCTGCCGCCATCCGCGCGCATCTAATTCGGCCTGAACGAACCGCCGATACTCGTGCACTCGCTGACCCTCCCCAGATGTCAGTTCGTAAGACGGTGCCACTCCGTCAACCAACAATGTCAGCAGGTTAGCGACACATTGTCAACCACTACCCGAACCGTCATCCACACTTAACCTGCGCAAACGACAATTCCAGCAAATAGCCACAGGGTGACGCCTGTAAACCTGAACGCGACACGTGTCGCGTAGTGCTTGACACCCAAACGACAACGATGCAATATTGCACCTGTTCGACGAGCACATAAACGGACGAAATACCAACGGAGAGCAGCAGATACATGCGCGCCCGCGAAAGATCAATGCAACTACGCGACGTCGACCTGTTCCGGCGTTACATCGAAAACCAGAACCAGGCCAAGCTCGCCGAACACGCCGGCTGCGCGCGGCAGTTTGTTCACAAACTCGCCACCGGCCAGCGAACCAGCTGCACCGAAACCCTGGCGCGCCGCCTCGAGGAATCGCTTCGCGTGCTGCCCGGCACCTTATTCGTGCCAAGAGTGTCGTCCACTACCGATACAAGCGTGGCGTAAGCACATGACACCGACAACCGATCGCATCCTCGTAGACAAGCCCGAGGCCGCCCGCATGCTGTCGATTTCCGTGCGCCAGATCGACGAAGCCCGCCGGCGCGGCGACCTGGCCGCAAAGAAACACGGCACAAAGGTCCTATTTCACGTCGACGAGCTGCAGCGATTCGCCGACGCGCTGCCATCCGACGAGCCGAGGTCGGCGTGAGCATGCACGCGGCCGACACGCGAGTCGAGTTCACCGACAGTAACGGCGTTCGACGCGCCGGCGTCGTTCGACGCATATTCGGCCACGCCGTAGCCGGCGCCAAGGCATACCACGTCGAACTGCCGAACGGCGTCATGTGCTGGCTGCCAGCTGACGCCGTCGAGGCAATCGCGTGAACCCGCTGCGCTGGCTGTACGACCAGCTATACGACCTCGTCGAGCCGCTGCTGAACGAAATCGAGCGGCGCGCCATCGACTACCTGACCACATTGCGCCCGGCCGAGCCGAGGCCCGCGTGATAGCCGCACTACTGCGCGCATTTCCCGAGCTCGTCGCCGTGCTCGCCGACATGTTGCGCAGCGCGCCGCTCGGCCACGACCTCGACCTCGTGATGACGCAGGCCGAGCTCGACCGCACCTACCCGTCGACCTACGCCAGCGATTCGCCGCGCATCGTCGCGGTTCCCAACCTTCCCGCCGAACCCGGCCGGAACCCATAAGAAACGGCCCCGGCCAGCGTGCGTGCGCCGGCCGAGGCCATGAAACACAGGAAAGGCACCAACCCATGTCTCGACGCAAGCGTAACCAATACCAGCGGCCCCGCCTACAAACCCCGTGGTGGCTGTGGACGACCGCCGCCGGCGCCATTATCGGCGTCGCGCTGGCCGCCAGCTGCGCGCCGGCGAAGGCCGACACAATCAGCGACGTCGCATTTCTGCAAACCCTCGACGGGCAAGCCATCCACTACCCGAGCGCGACGTTCGCCATCACCGTCGGCCACGAGATTTGCAACGACCTCAACGCCGGCATACCCGAGGCCACCGAGATAACCCGCCTGTGGCTGATAACCAGCCTCGACAGCTACGACGCCGGTTACTACGTGGGCGCGGCCGTCGGCGCCTACTGCCCCGGCGCCGGCACGCCGGCCGGCTCAGGTCGCGAGGCCGTCTGATGGCAGTCGAAATCGACGCCGAGGCGTTCGTCGCCCGCGCCCGCCGCGATCCCGTGTTTTGCAACGCCGTGCACCCCGACCGGCCCGACGTGTTTTGCCGGCGCCTACACCACACCGACGGCCCGCACGGCGCGTTCGTCGACGCAATCAGCGCATTGGAGGAATGGTGAGCGTTCAGCCCGACGACGACGGCGAAATCGTCCACCAGACAACCGACGTCGACATATTCCTCGACGACACCGACCTCGGCAAAGGCGAACCCCTCGAGCTCGCGTACAGCCCGTCGGGGCGCGTCGAGCTCGTCGGCCAGGTCGACCTCGGCGCGCTCGGCCGCGAGGTCGTCGTGAGCCTGCCGTTCGCCGTGCTCGCCGCGTTCGTCGACGAGGTGCGCGAGGCATGAGTAGCACGAACGGCCGCTGTAACAGCAACGAACGCGGCAGCAGCTACGAGCGGCGTCGCCGCAAGCAGTGGCTACTGAGCCCCGACAGCGGTTTCGGCGGCGACAACATCACCGTTCCCTGCTGGGAATGCCTGACGCACGTC
>DASXHF010000276.1:0-2561 GCA_036488775.1 Gemmatimonadaceae bacterium
TCGAGGTGACGTTGAGGGACGGTGCGCTGTACGTCAAACCAGGCGCGCGGCCGGCAGCCCGCCTGTGGCCGGAGACGGCGACTGACTTCTTCCTCAAAACCGTGGACGCGCAGGTGACCTTCACCAAAGACGCGAGTGGGACCGTGACGGGGCTGGCGGTGCACCAGTTTGGCGAAGACCGCGCGGCGAGCAAAGTGCGGTAAGCCGCACGTGGAAGGTGGCGTGGGTTGGCGGCTCGGCAGAGAGAGAGGAGACGACATCATGAGGAACCGACAGTTCACACTATTGCTTGCGACCTTGCTCGGTTGTCACGGCGCAGCTCCGCGCTCGAACGGGTCAGTTCAGCAGCGGACAGCCGAGATGGACAGTGCGACCGTCCACCGGCTGTGTGCGGAGCCGGACAGCGTGCTCGCAGGCCGGAGGAGTTGCGTGCTTCTCGACCAACGCGATCAACGCGTCGTCCCCAAGCCCATCCACTAGCCGCCTGCGTGGATCTATATTTTTGATATCGACGCAGGCGCGGCCGACGTCTTGGGATCACCGCCACCGTCGTGTGCGTCGAAAGGCGGCGGCTCAGTCTGGCCCAAGGATGACGAGCGCGACCAGCGATGCGTCGTCGCCGGCCCCTCTAGCACCGCGCAACGGGTCGAGGAGCGCGACGGCGCTCGTGATCCAGTCCGACACACCACCCGCACGCGGCGAGGCGCGAAGAAGAGCCAGCAACGCGCGATCGGTGCCGAGCGAGCGGGGGCGCTGAAGCAGATCGCGTAGCCGCTGCGCCGTCGCGAGCATCGACGAACGCTCATGCCGCGCGGCGTTCGCGATGTCGAGCGAGATGCGGCGCTCGCACTCATGCCGCACGTCGTCGGCGCTCGAGTCCAAACCGCACTGGCGCTCGACACGCCGTGCGTCGTGCCATCGGATGAGCGTGTGTAGTGGCGCGTCGGCTTCACCGCAGCGCAGCGGACGCGCGGGTCCGTCGGCGAGGCGGACTGCGACGACCGCCGATGCGGCGTCGTCGGGTGGCGCCCCATCCAGAGAGGCGAGCAGGCGTCCGTCGTCGAACGCGGCGAGCCACCCGTGACGTGATGCGGCGACTGCGGCGACGATCGGCCGCGGGGGACGACGTTCGTGAAGTTCCCAGGACGCGCGTCGCCACGCGACGATTCGGGAGTACATCTCGCCGAGCGCGTCGGCGCTCGTCGCGAGCAGCCGTGGCGCATCATCGGCGCCCGGGGCCTGCGTCAGCGATGGCAGAACCGGCAAGATGCGACCGATGGCGCGCTCAGCGTCCGCGAGCTTGGTGCGCAGCCTGGCTTCGACGCCGAGCAGGAGCTCGGTCGACGCCGGTGGTCGCACGAGAAAGGAGAGAACCTCCGACGCGCCACCGAGCCGCCGCACACGCCCGATGCGCTGCGCCAGCCGCGCCGGATTCCACGGCAGGTCGAGGTGCACGACGACACTCGCGTCCTGAAGGTTCACCCCCTCCGACAGGAGGTCGGTGGTGAGAAGCAGCGTGACCGTTTCGCGCTGGTGGGGAGAAAGCGCTCCTCGGGCAACCGGCGCGAATCGATCGAGCAGGTCGGTACGCGTGATCCGTCCGCTCGCGATCCGCGCCTCGTGCGAGGTCAGCATCCCGACCGCGGGATCGCTGCGCAGACTGCGCCAATATGCCCGCACGGTGCTGGCCAGCTCGCTGAACGCAAGGATGCGTCGCGCCGGCAGAGAATGGCGGAGGGCCCGCAGCGATGCGACACGAGCCTCGTCCGGGTTGGGACTCGCCTGCATCTCGCGATCGATCAGGTCGAGCGCGGCCCCGTCCGCGTCGGCCATTCGTCGAAGGCTATCCCGCGCATTCCCGTCAATCGTGCTGGCCGCAAGAATGGACGCAAAGCCGAGTTGTGTGACACCCTCCCCAGCAAACCAGGCGTCCAGCTCGCGACGGGAGGGCCATGCGCCGTCAGCGACACTCTGTCCGATGGCAACGGCAACCGAACGCCGGCGATCGATCATCTGCTGGAGCGCGGCGCGACTGGATGCCCACGCGCGCACGAGCGTGATGGTACGCAGAATACCGGCATCGCCGGCGTCGATGGCGCGGGGCGGCGGGGGAAGGGCGAGGACGGCGCGAAGGACGGAACTGTCGTCGGCATCCAGCGTGAGCCACCGCGGCGGAGCGACGTCGGGCAGCGCGGACGGTGTAAGCATGGGAGTGCGCACGACGAATCGCGCCAACGTCTCGACGTCGAACGAGAAGGCACGGGTGCCGAGAAAGATTGCGAGCTGCACCGCGAGATCGCGCGGGCGGTTCTGCAGCGGGGTGGCGGACATCAAGAGAACGGGCACGCGCGCCACCAGGTTAGCCAGCGTCTCGTGGCGACGAGCGGTCGTCGAGCGGAACCGATGGGACTCGTCCACGATCACTCCATCAGGCGCGACATCCGGCTGGCGCCCGCGGCTCAACGCCTCGTGGGAGATGAACGCGCACGGCACGGCCGCGCGACGCATGGCTTGCTCCCAGGTGTCGCGAACGGAGGCCGGCGCAACCACGAGCGGCCTGA
>DASXHF010000191.1:0-27772 GCA_036488775.1 Gemmatimonadaceae bacterium
CGGCGCATGGCCGGGCCCTGGCCGCCGCGGGGTTCGAGGAGGATCTCACGGCCTGCGCGGCCGTCGACTCCCTCCCGGTCATCCCGATCTATCACGACCGACAGATCACCAAGCTGGGGCCCGAACGCGAGCGGTAACCCCCGTGGGTAGTTCTGCACTCAAGCGCGAGCTGACCGGCATCGCGCTCCTGCTTTTTGCGGTCTTCCTTGCGGCGGCCCTCGGCGCGCTCGCCCTCGCCGAGCTGCGCACCGGTGTCGACGTGCGCGGCAATGTCGGCTGGGTCGGGTCGTGGCTCGCCCGTCCGCTCGTCGCCCTCCTCGGATGGCCAGCTTCCGCTCTCGTTCCGGCCGTCCCGGCCGTGCACGCGCTGCGGCTGTTCGACCGGCTGGAGTCGGAGTCGGACCGGTCGTGGATGATCTTCTTTGCCGGCGTGGTGGCATTGCTGCCGATCGCCATCGGGCTGACCTTCGTCGCCGCGCCTGGCGGCGAGGCATCGCGCATCGCCGGCCTGTGGGGCGGATTCTTCGCCTTCTATGGGCGCCAGTGGTTCGGCGCGGTCGGCGCGTGGGTCGTCGAGGCGCTCGCGGCGAGCGCGCTCACTGCGGTCACGCTGCGCTGGAATCCGGTGCGGATGGTGATCGGCCGCCGCGCCACGACGCCGGCGCCCGTTGCGGCGCTCGCCGCCGAGGAGCCGTACGCGCCGCCGAAGCGCCGCCGGAAGAAGGACGGCGCCGCGAACCTCGCGCTCGCCCTCGAGCCTCCGCCGGAAGAGTTCGAGGCGGTGGATGCGCTGTCGGCGCTGCAGGCGGCAGCGTCCGCCGACGCCGACGCCAAGGAGGACGCGGCCATCGAGGAGGCGGCGAAACGCCGCGGCAAGAGGAAAGGATCCTCTCCGCCCAAGCGCGACGACGAGATTGCCGCCGCCATCGACGCGACGGCGAAGCCCGAGGCGACGAGCGACGAGCTGCCGCCACCCGAGCTGCTCAACCTTCCGCCGGGCCGCAACGTCGATGCGGGCCGCCGTGAGCTCGACGCGATGGGGATGAAGCTCATGGACGCGCTCCGCACGTTCAAGGTGGACGGTGAGCTCGTCGGGCGCACGACCGGCCCCGTCGTCACCCAGTTCGAAGTCGAGCCGGCGCCCGGTGTGAAGGTGCGACAGTTCGCCAACCTGTCGAACGACCTCGCGCTCGCGATGCGTGCGCCGTCGATCCGCATCGTCGCGCCGATCCCCGGCCGCGGCGCGGTCGGCGTCGAGGTACCGAACCCGACGCCCGAGATGGTGGGGTTCCGCGAGCTCATCGAGAACAACGACTTCCGGAGCGCCCGCGCGGCGCTGCCGATCGCGCTCGGCAAGGACCTCGAGGGCAAGCCGGTCATCGCCGATCTCGCGAAGATGCCGCACCTGCTCATCGCCGGCGCGACCGGCTCGGGGAAGTCGGTCTGCGTCAACACGATCATCACGAGCCTCGTCTACCGCCACACGCCGCGCACGCTGCGCTTCCTGATGGTCGACCCGAAGATGGTCGAGCTGTCGGTGTACAACACGCTGCCGCACTTGCGGCACAAGGTGATCACCGACAACCGCGACGCCGCCGCCGTGCTCAAGTGGGCGGTGATGGAGATGCAGGAGCGCTACGAGCTGCTCGCGGCCAACGGCTGCCGAAACTTGCAGGATTTCAATCGGCGTGTGCAGGACGACGCGCCGCTCAAGAAACCGAAGTCGAAGGACGTCGCCTTCGAGGACAACGTCTATCGCGGCGGCATCCTGCCATACATCGTCGTCGTGATCGACGAGATGGCCGACCTCATGATGACGGTGCAGGGCGAGGTCGAGACGCCGATCGCCATGCTCGCGCAGAAGGCGCGCGCGATCGGCATTCATCTCATCCTCGCGACGCAGCGACCTTCGGTGAACGTCATCACGGGTCTCATCAAGGCGAACTTTCCGAGTCGGATCGCGTTCCGCGTGGCGGGCCAGGTGGACAGCCGCACGATCATTGACGGCGCCGGCGCCGAGTCGCTGCTCGGCAACGGCGACATGCTGTTCATTCCGCCCGGCAAGAGCGAGGCGAGTCGCCTGCAGGGTGCCTACCTGTCGAGCGAGGAGACGGAGCGACTCATGGGGTGGTACGAGGCGCAGCGGGACCGCCGTCGTGCCGAGCTCGCGGCCGCGGGGCTCGCGCTCGAAGCGGAGATGTCGCCCGACGAGCCGGACATCCTGGAGACGGTGCGGACGCGCGAGGCCGAAGCGCGCGCGGCCGCCGAGGGGGATAGCGGCGACCGGAGTGCGGACGATGGGACGCGCGATCCGGAGTTCCGCACCGCGGCGGAGCTGTGCATCAAGAATCAGAGCGGTTCGACGTCGCTGTTGCAGCGCCGGCTCGGCATGGGCTATGGACGGGCGGCACGTGTGATCGACCAGCTCGCCGACGCGGGCGTTCTCGACCAGCACGCCGGCCCCAAGGGGCGCGCGGTGCTCGTCGGCCTGGAAGACCTCGACCGGATCTGCGGGGTGCGCGAGTGAACGGTCGCTCGATGTCAGCACTGCTGGTGCTGGTCGCATCGGCGACCGCCGGAGCGCAGGCATCGGTGCCATCCTCCGTGCCGGACACGCTGCCGGCGTTCGAGCGGCCGAATGGCACGCTGCTGCGTCCGGGCAGCTTCGTGTACCAGCTCACCGTGCGACAGGATACGCTCGTGCGCGACCTCGGCACTCGCGCCGTCGACGTCACGGAGACGTCCGTCGGCGGGCTGCCGGGCTGGCTCGTTGCCGAATCGCGGGTCGGCACCGCCGTCCCGACGAGCGACTCGCTCTATCTGTCGCGCGCCGATCTCTCACCGACGCGCTGGGTCGGTGCGATCGGGTCCGCGCGACTGGCGGCGTCGTTCACCCACGACTCGATGTTCGGCGCCATGCAGAGCTATCAGGGGCGGGCGTCCTTCATCGCCGACGTGCCACCGGGGGCTCTGCTCACGGCGGGGATGGTGGATCGCATCGTCGAGCTACTCCCGCTTCGGGCCGGCTACCGGACAGGCGCGTCGCTCGTGCTCATCGAGCTGGGCACGCCGAGGACAGCTCCGGCGGTGATCGCGGTGGAGCGTGAAGAAGCGGTGACGCTGGCTGACAAGAGCACCGACTGCTGGGTCGTTCGGCTGACGGCGGGAACGCTCGAGGAGCTTCTCTGGGTGAGCAAGGAGTCGCCCCGGGTCATCAAGACGGAGCAGGCGACGCCGACCGGGGTCCTGACGGCGCTGCTCCGGCCGGCCCCGGTCATTCCGGACGCCGTGGCTGTGTCCGGTATGCTGCCGCTTGGGTTGCCCATCATCATCCCCGGCTCGCCACCGATCTACCTCCCGGCCGATCTGCCGGCGCCTTCTCAGTCCCCGCCGGCTTCGCCACCGCGGTCGACCCCGCCTTCTCGCCCTCCGGTTCGACCGCGCTGACCTCGCGCGGTTTGGATGGCGCACGAACGCCGGCGGTGCTGGGGACCGCCGGCGTTCGTGTATCCTGGCCTCATGTCCGCGACCACGCAGGCACTGGGTGAGCTGGGGGAGCGAATTGCGGAGCGTTGGCTTCGCGCCCGGGGGTGGCGGGTCGTGCAACGCCGCTTCCGGAGCGGCCATCGGGACATCGATCTGGTCGTCGAGCAGGAGGGGGTGGTGGCGTTCGTCGAGGTGAAGGCCCGCCGAGGGGATCAATTCGGGAGTCCGGTCGAGGCCGTCGATTGGCGCAAGCAGCGGGAGCTTGGCCGGTCGGCGCGGGTGTGGATCGATCGCCATGGGCGGCAGCGGGAGGCCTACCGCTTCGACGTGATCGGCGTGCTGGTGGCCGGCGAGCGGGTCCGGATCCGACACGTCGAAAACGCGTTCGCCCTGCATCTTTCGGCTTGATTTCGGGGTCCTGGCTTCGTACTTTGTTCGGGTATCGGGTGGGCTGATTTTCCGGTACGCTTATGTCCGCGTGGGCAGAGGAATCCACGACAAACGAGAGGATGTAGACGAATGGCAGTGTCCACGATTGCAGAGGACAAGAAGAAGGCGCTGAACCTGGCGATCGCGCAGATCGAGAAGAGCTGTGGCAAGGGCTCGATCATGCGCATGGACGCCAAGGAAAAGGTTCGCGTCGAGGCGGTGCCGACGGGCGCGATCAATCTCGATGCGGCGATCGGCGTCGGCGGGATCCCGCGCGGCCGCGTGACCGAGATCTATGGTCCAGAATCGAGCGGCAAGACGACGTTGTGTCTCCACGTCGTCGCGAACGCGCAGAAGATGGGTGGCGTGGCCGCGTTCATCGATGCGGAGCACGCGCTGGACACCGAGTACGCGCGCAAGCTGGGTGTGGACGTCGAGTCGCTGCTCATCTCCCAGCCCGACACCGGCGAGCAGGCGCTCGAGATCTGCGAGATCCTGGTGCGCTCCGGCGCGGTCGACATCGTGGTCGTCGACTCGGTGGCGGCGCTCGTACCGAAGGCCGAGATCGAAGGCGACATGGGCGATAGTCACGTGGGGCTGCAGGCGCGGCTCATGAGCCAGGCGCTGCGCAAGCTCACCGGTGCCATCTCGCGCTCCAAGACGATCGTGATCTTCATCAACCAGCTGCGTGAGAAGATCGGGGTCATGTTCGGCAACCCGGAGACGACGACGGGCGGCAAGGCGCTCAAATTCTACGCGTCGGTTCGTCTCGACATCCGGCGTATCGGGCCGGTGAAGGAGAAGGAAGAGGTGGTGGGCTCGCACGTCCGCGTGAAGGTGGTCAAGAACAAGGTCGCGCCGCCGTTCAAGCAGGCCGAGTTCGACATCATGTACGCGGAGGGGATCAGCCACACCTCCCTGCTCGTCGACATCGGCGCCGAGGCGAACATCATCGAGAAGTCGGGCGCGTGGTATAGCTACAACGGCCAGAAGATCGGGCAGGGCCGTGAGAACGCCAAGATGTATCTCAAGGACAATCCGGTCATGATGGCCGAGATCGAGGAGAAGGTGAAGGGGGTGCTGGGGATCAACCCCGATCAGCCCGGATCACCGGAGCCGGAGGACGCCGAGTAAGGCCCGCGTGCGCTGTGGCCGTCGGCTGGCGAGGGGCATCGTTCCCGGCGTCGACCGATGGCACAGGCAATGCGACCGAGGGCTCTCCCGCTGCAAGGTGGGGTAGCAGACAACGAGGACCGAGGAGTCGCTTTCTGGAATCGATGGGGCCCGGAATCCCCACCGTGACAGGGACGCTCCTCGGTTCTTTTGCTAGCACTGACGTAGTCGATACTGCTACTCGAGTACCTGATACTGCTAACGGCTACTGAAGTACCAGGTACTGGGTAGACCTGGTACCAAGCCTGGCATACTGGCCACTCCAATGCTTGGATAGGGCAGCCGTAGTACCGACTGGTAACTGACAGCTGACAGCTTTCCCTCACGGCTCGCTGTCACGCCGGTCCAAGCGGAGAAGCCGACCGGCATTGGAATGGGTTGGATGGTCGGTCTCGGTACCAGGTCTACTTCGTATCTGATACTTGAGCAGCAGTCCTCGAGTGGCCGTCTATCCGAGTTGGACAATGCCGATCGTTACCGCCATCTCCGCTTCGCCCCGCCATCCCGGCCGCTTCGACGTCCTCGTCGATGGCCGCCCGATGGCGACCCTGTCCCTCGACGCCATCGAACGGCTGCGCCTCGCCGAGGGCGCCAGCATCGCCGGGCGAGAGGAGCAGCTTGCGTCCGCCGCCGCCGAGCTCAAGGTGTACGACCGCGCCCTCACCATGCTCGCATTTCGCGCTCGCTCGTCCGCCGAGCTGGCGCGGTTGCTCGTGCGCAAGGGTGAGCCGAAGCAGCTCGTGGAGCGCGCCGTGGATCGCCTGCAGGAGCAGGGACTCCTCGACGATGCGGCGTTCGCCCAGTCGTTCACGCGGGCCAAGGTCCTCGGTGCGCGACAGTCCAAACGTCGAGTCCAGCAGGGGCTCGCGAAGAAAGGCGTCGCGCGCGACGTCAGCGACGCCGCGATCGCCACTGTGTTCGAGGAAGAGAGCGTCGATCAGAGCGCCATCGTCGAGGCCGCGGCGCGCAAGAAGCTCCGCTCGTTGGTGCGACTTGAGCCCGCCGTCCGCCGCCGGCGGTTATATGCCTTCCTCGCTCGCCGCGGCTACGATGCCGACGACGTTCGCAAGGTGATGGAGGCGGTCGGCGAAGAGCTGCGTGGCGGGGAAGAGTTGGCCGACTGACGCCGACGTGTCGGTGATGCCGCCTCGCGGCGTGGGCTCCCAGGGAGCGCGGCGGGCGCCCTATATTCCCGATATGCTCGCCTCCGAGATTCGCCGCCGCTTCCTCGACTACTTCGCGCGCCAGCAGCACGTCGTTCGTCCGAGCTCGTCGCTCGTCCCCGCCGACGATCCCACGCTACTCTTCGTGAACGCGGGGATGGTGCAGTTCAAGAAGGTCTTCCTCGGCATGGAGGAGCCGCCCGGCGGCAAACGTCGCGCGACGACGGCGCAGAAGTGCGTGCGGGCCGGTGGAAAGCACAACGACCTCGAGCAGGTGGGCCACACGGCGCGGCACCACACTTTTTTCGAGATGCTCGGCAACTTCTCGTTCGGCGACTACTTCAAGCGCGACGCGATCCGCTTCGCGTGGGAGTTCGTGACCGGGGAGCTCGGGATCGATCGATCGCTGCTGCGCGTGACGGTGCATCACAGCGACGACGAGGCGTTCGCGCTCTGGCAGGAGGTCGCGGGGCTGCCGCCCGAGCGGATCTACCGGTTGGGTGACGCGGACAATTTCTGGCAGATGGCCGACACGGGACCATGCGGTCCGTGTACGGAGATCTACGTCGATCTCGCGAAGGTCGCGACGGACTTTCGCTTTCCCGCCGACGCGAGCGGCGAGTGGACCGATGTCTCGCGAGCCGAGTTCTCACACGACGCGTTCGTCGAAGGCGCGGAAGCCGGCCGCTTCCTGGAGATCTGGAACCTCGTCTTCATGCAGTTCGACCGGCAGGCGAACGGCGCGCTCGTGCCGCTGCCGAAGCCCTCGGTCGACACAGGGGCGGGCCTCGAGCGCATCGCCGCGGTGAAGCAGGGGGTGACGAACAACTTCCACACCGACGTGTTCGCACCGCTCATCGAAACGGTCGAAGACACCGTCGGCTTCTCGTACTGGGGACGTGAGAGCGACGAGCCGCGGACGGGGGTGCGCGTTCGCGGCGGCCGCGGAGGCGCTGCGGATGTCGTGCCCAACGCGGTGGACCCGGCGTCCTTCCGCGTCCTCGCCGACCATGCGCGCGCGGTGGCGTTCCTGCTCGCCGACGGGGTGTTTCCGAGCAACGAAGGCCGCGGCTACGTGTTGCGCCGCATCCTCCGGCGCGCCGTCCGTCACGCCTACCTGCTGGGCCGCCGCGAACCAACGCTCGTCGAGGTGGTGCGCACCGTGATCGACACGATGGGCGACGCGTACCCCGAGTTGCGCCAGCGCAGCGAGCACCTGATGCAGACGACGCGCGTCGAGGAGCAGGCGTTCCTCGCCACGATCGACGGCGGGCTTGCGCGGTTCGAGCAGCTGGCGCCGCCCCACACGACCCAGGGCAGCCTCGAGGTGCGCGGCACGATCAGTGGCGACGATGCGTTTCGCCTCTACGATACGTTCGGCTTTCCGATCGACCTCACGGAGCTGATGGCCCACGAGCGCGGATACGCCGTGGACATTCCGGGCTTCCAGGCGGCGCTCGCCGAGCAGCGCACGCGCTCCAAGGACGAGCGCAAGTCGCGCAAGCTCGGCGTCGAGGCGGACGCGCTCGGCGATCCGACGCAGTGGGAGCGCCCGTCGTCGGCCGTCGACGACTGGCGGTTCGTCGGCTACGACACGATCGAGATCGACACGGACGTCACGGCCCTACGCCGACTCGGCGGCAATCGCGTCGCCGTTCTGCTGCGCGAATCACCGTTCTATGCCGAGTCGGGTGGGCAGGTGTCGGATGAAGGTGAGATCGTGGGGGAGGGGTGGCGCATCGACGTCGACGGTGTGCGCAAGATCGACGGTCGCTCGGCGGCGCTCGGCCGCTTGACTGGCGAGTTCCACTGGGGTGGCGTGCGAGCGCGGGTCCCCAGTGAGCGGCGCCGAGATACCGAGCGCAATCATACGGCGACGCATCTGTTGCATGCCGCGCTACGCCAGGTGCTGGGCGATGCGGCGCATCAGGCCGGATCCCTCGTCGCCCCCGATCGGCTGCGGTTCGACTTCACGCATCATGGTCCGGTGCGTCCCCAGGACCTGCAGGAGATCGAAGCCATCGTAAACCGCGAGATATGGCGCGCGCAGCCGGTGCGCTGGAGCGAGATGCCGTATGCCGATGCGCGGGCCAAGGGCGCAATGGCGCTGTTCGGCGAGAAGTACGGCGACGTCGTGCGGGTCGTCGACGTCGCGGGGGTGTCGATGGAGCTGTGTGGCGGCACGCACGTTCGAAACACCGCGGAGATCGGACTGTTGCTGATCCTCAGTGAGACCGGCGTGGCGAGCGGCGTGCGCCGGATCGAGGCGCTCACGGGTGCGGCTGCGTTCGCGCAGCTCAAGGAGCGCGAGCGCACGCTGCAACGCGTGGCCGAGGCACTTCGGAGTCCGATCGACGCCGTCGAGCGCCGCGTGCAACAGGTGATGGATGAACGCCGCACCCTCGAGAAGCGGCTCGACGAGGCGATGCGTGGCGGCGGGGGCGGCGACGAGCTGCAGAAGCTGATCGCCGCGGCGCAGCCGATCGGCGCGAACGGCGCGCAGCTGGTGGTGGGCGTCGTGAGCGCGACCGACGTGAAGTCGCTGCAGGCGTTCGGCGATGCGCTGCGCGAGCAGCTGCGGAGCGGCGTCGGATTGCTGGCGGCGCGGCTCGAGGGCGGAAAGGGCGGGGGAGGAGCTCTGCTCGCGGTCGTGACCGACGACTTGCGTTCGCGCGGCCTCAACGCCGGCACCATCGTGCGCGACGTCGCGGCGCTCGTCGGTGGACGTGGGGGTGGCAAGCCGCACATGGCGCAGGCGGGCATCCCGGACGCCGGCCGCCTGGACGATGCGCTCGCGGAGGCGCCGCGCGTGGTCGGCGCGATGGTCTCGTCGCTGTGACGGTCGGCGAATGGCTCGTGAAGCGTCTTCCCGCGCCGCCGGCGGCGCTGCGCGCGCGGCTCGAGTCGGCGCTCGGACCCGGGTTGGGGCGCGACGCCGCCGATGCGACCGGCATCCTGCTGGAGGCGGCCGAGTCGCTGGTACGGGGACTGTTGCGTGGCGATGCGGCGTCGCGGCAATCGGCGCTCGATCTGCTGGCCGCCGACGCGCTGGTGACGTACGCCTTCGAGGCGGCGGCGGAATCGCCGGCCGGCCTCGTCGTGGACGCGTCGCGCGCGATGACGCGTCTCGCCGCGCTGGCAGCGCCGGCGCCCATGTCGCGTTAGGCGCGTCGGTTCGCGGCGAGCCGAATCACGTGATCGACGTTCACTCCCACCTCCTGCCGGGCGTCGACGACGGCTCGCCGTCGATCGAGGCCTCGGTGCCGGTGCTCGAGCGGTTCGCGCGCGACGGCGTCACCTGTCTCGTGCTGACGCCGCATCTCGCCGCGTCGCGTGCCGCGGCCGCGCCGTACGAGCGCAACGTCGAGATCCTCGAGCGGCTGAGAGCCGCCGCCCCCCGTGCCCCGGAGTTGCGACTCGGCTGGGAGATCCTGCTGGACGAGCCGAACGTCGACCTGCGTGCGTCGACGCTCCGCCTCGGCGGCGGGGGAACGCGCGCCATTCTCGTCGAGTTCCGCCGCATGCACGTCCCGGTGCGGGCGGTCGACGAGCTTTATCGCATCCGAAGCAGCGACGTGGTTCCGGTCGTCGCCCATCCGGAGCGGTATCGCGGCTGCACGCCGGCGACCATCGCGCAGTGGCGCGCCGCGGGCGCGGTCATGCAGCTCGACACCGCGGGGTTGCTGGGCACGGGGCGCACCGCGACCTTTGCCCGCGCGCTGCTCGACGCCGGTCTCGCCGATCTCGTGGCGAGCGACAATCACGGCGACGCACGCTCCCTCGCTGCCGCGCGCGAGTGGTTGAGCGGCGTCGCCGGTGAAGAGCATGCCGACCTGCTCACGCGCACCAACCCGCGCCGGCTGCTCGACGGCGAGCCGGTGCTGCCGGTTCCACCGCTGCCCCGCCGGCCGCGGATGCTCGGACAGCTGCGTCGGTTGTTTCGTCGCCGTTGAATGATTCTCATACCCGGAAGCCAATGACGTCACCCTTCAGCGCCGCGCTGCGGGAGCTCGCCGCGACCGCGGAGCGAACCGCCGCCGAGCTCGGCCCCGCAATGGACCGTGCTCTCGAGATGGTGCGCGCGGCGGTCGCCGCGCGCGGCACCCTCTTCTTCTGTGGCAACGGCGGCAGCGCCGCCGACGCGCAGCACATGGCCACCGAGTATGTCGTGCGCTACATGCGGAATCGGCGTGCCTATCCCGCGGTGGCGCTGACGACCGACACGTCGCTCATCACCGCGGCGGGGAACGACATCGGGTTCGAGAACGTGTTCGCCCGCCAGGTGGAGGCACTCGCCAAGCCCGGCGACCTGCTGATCATCCACTCCACGAGCGGCAACTCGCCGAACGTGCTGCGCGCGGCCGAGGCGGCACGGCGGCTGGGCGTGCCGGTGCTGGCGTTCAGCGCGCGCGACGGCGGGGCGCTCCGCGAGCTCGCCGATGCCAACGTCATCATCCCGACGACGCGGACCGACCGCGCACAGGAGCTGCACCTCTGCGTCGAACACATCATCTGCGATCTCGTGGAGCAGACGCTGTGATCGATCTCTCGGGGAAACGCGCGCTGGTGACGGGAGGCTCGCGCGGGATCGGCGCCGCCACCGCCCGATTGCTCGCGCGGGCCGGCGCGAGCGTGATGATCGGGTACCGGTCGCGCGCGACGGACGCCGGCCGGTTGGTGGCGGAGCTGACGTCGCTCGGCGTCGGCGCGGCGGCACACGCATCGGACATCTCGACGCGGCAGGGCGCGGAGTCGCTCGTCGCGGCCACGGTCGACGAGCTTGGCGGGCTCGATCTCTTCGTCGCGAGTGCGGGGGTGTGGCCGCCGGTCGACGTCCCGGTCTCGCAGATGGACGACGCCCAGTGGAGCGCCACGATCCGCGAGAACGTCGATGCGATATTCTTCACGACGCGCGCCGTCGCGCGCGCCATGGGTGAGGATGGACGGATCGTCCTCGTGTCGAGCACCGCTGGCCAACGCGGCGAGGCGTTTCACGCCGATTACGGCGCGAGCAAGGGCGCCGTGATCTCCTTCACCAAGTCGCTCGCCGTGGAGCTCGCGCCGCGCGGCATCACCGTGAACTCCGTTGCGCCGGGCTGGGTGGACACGGAGATGGTCGCGCAGTCCATGGTCGGCGACGGGCGGTCGCGCATCGCGGCCGGCATCCCACTGGGCCGCGTCGCATCGCCGGACGACATCGCCGGTCCGATCGTCTTTCTGTGTTCCGCGCTGGCGCGCCACATCACGGGCGAGATTCTGAATGTGAACGGCGGCAGCGTGCTCTGCGGATGATCGTTCTCCTCTTCACGGGCGGGACGATCTCGATGAAGTACGACGCGTCGCTTGGCGGCGCGGTGCCGGCGCTGAGCGGCGACGAGATCGTGACCGCGACGCGGGGGCTGCGAGAGGTCGCGGACATCGAGGTCGAGCAGTGGGGGCGTTTCCCCGGTCCGCACATGCACGTCGCGCGGATGTGGGCGCTGCGCAACCGCATCGCCGAGCACCTTGCGCGCCCGGGAGTGGACGGCGTCGTCGTCACGCACGGCACCGACACGCTCGAGGAGTCGGCGTATCTCGCGGCCCGCTCCCTGCCCGCCGAGAAGCCCGTTGTCTTCACTGGCGCAATGCGTTCCGCGAGCGAGCTCGGATGGGACGGACCGACCAATCTGCTCGACGCCGCGCGCGTCGCCGCCGATCCCGAGTCGCGCGGCAACGGGGTGCTGGTGTGCATCGGCGAGCGCATTCACAGCGCGCTCGAGGTCGGAAAGACACACACGGAAGCCCGGGATGCGTTCGAGAGTCCGGGGCTGGGTGCGCTGGGCGAGGTGGACGAAGGTGTCGTGCTCTATCACCGAGCACTGCGCGGGATTCCCGCGCCGATCGTCCCGGAGCGGCCGGCCGAGCCAGTGGATCTCGTGCACGCGTTCGCGGGCGCGGACGCGAGGCTGCTCGACGCCTCTCGCGAGAGCGGTGCGCTGGCGGTGGTGCTGGCGGCGATGGGGCGAGGCAACGTCCCGCCGCCCATGTTCGACGGGATCGTGCGGTGGGTGGACACCGGGCGTCCGGTCATCGTCAGCTCGCGGGCGCTCCGCGGGCGGGTGGGTCCGAGCTACGCCTATCCGGGCGGCGGTCGCCGGCTGTTGGAGGCGGGTGCGGTCTTCGCATACGGCAGGCGGCCGGGTCAGGCGCGCATCGAGACGATGCTCGCGCTCGGCGCCGGTTACGACCGGGCGCGGCTGGTCGACCTGTTCGAGGGTTGACGGCCGCGCGTACCGGCTCTATCATACCGGCACAATCGAAACACCCCGTGGTCTTTGCCGCCTATTGCAGCCACGTTAAATAATTGCTAAAACGCGATAGCCTGGCGGCCCGCCGGGCTTTTTTGTTTTCCGGCCGCGAGAACGCGAAGAGCATCGGAGCCGTCGGAATGCAGCAGACGCGAATGTACATGCGCATGTCGATGACGACCGGTTTCTCCGCGCGAGAGACGGACGGGCGACGGCGCGCACGCGCATAGTCGACGAAGCGGCAGACGGACGCCGCTCGGCCCCGGTCCTCTCGGCGAGGAGCGGGGCTTTTCTTTTTTCAACGCGAGGCAGCGACATGACCAGCGTCGTCGAACTGAAGTCGGACGAGATCGGAACGTGGAGTGCGGCGCGACCCGTGCGCGTGGCGCTCGCGGGGTGCGGCGCGGTCGGCAGTGCGCTGCTGCGCGAGCTCGCCGCCCGCCGTCCAGCGTTGCGCGAACGACACGGCATCGAGGTCACCGTCACGAGCGTGCTGGTGCGCGACGTGGCCCGCGAGCGCCGCGCACCGCTCGACCGCACGCGCCTGACCGCCGATCTCGATGCCTTTCTCGCTGCCGCCGCCCACGCCGACGTCGTCATCGAAGCGATCGGCGGTCTCGAGCCGGCGCGACGGATCGCCGAGTGGACGCTGCGCAGCGGCCGCGAGCTCGTGACGGCGAACAAGGAGCTGCTCGCGGCGTGTGGATCCTCACTCGCGGACGCGGCACGGCGTCACGGTGGAACGCTTCGCTACGATGCGGCGGTCGGTGGCGGCGTTCCCGTGCTGCGGATGCTCGACGACGCGCTCGGCGCCGGAACGCCGCGTGCCGTGCGCGGCATCCTGAACGGCACCACGAACTTCGTGCTCGGACGTGTGGAGCGCGGCGCAACGGTGGATGACGCATTGCGAGACGCGCGCGACGCCGGCTTCGCCGAGGCGGACGCGTCGCGCGATCTCGATGGCCGCGACGCCGCCGCGAAGATCGCGCTGGTCGCGTGGGCAGCGTTCGGCACGGCGCCGGAGGCGGTCGAGGTGGAGCGCCGCTCACTGCTCCCCGACGTGGCTCGCTACGTCGAGTTGGCCCGGTGCGTCGGACGTTCGGTGCGCCAGGTCGCGGAGTGTGCGCTGGTGGACGGGGAGCTCGTCGCCCGCGTCGAGCCGCTGCTCGTGGCGCGCGATAGTGCGCTGGCGCATACGCGCGATGAGGGGAATCGCATCGAGGTGCACACCGGATGGAGCGCGCCGCTCTGTGCCTCGGGGCCCGGCGCGGGCGGCGCACCGACGGCGACCGCGCTGCTCAGCGATCTCCTCTCGCCGCGCGTCGGAGCGCCACAGCGTGGCCGCGCGTCGCGATGTAGCAGCGACCGACGCCGCTTCCGGTGGGCGCTTGGCATACGCGGCGCGCCGGTCCTGCTGCACCGGCTCGTGCCGGCGTGCGGCCTGGTGCACACCAACGCCGATGCGACCGAAGCGTGGACGCTCGTGGACGACGAGAGCAGTGCCGATATCGATCGGCTGCTGGTCGCGCTGACCGCCGAAGGTGCCGAGCCTGTCGCGGCGCGTCTCGACGACGACGAGCGCGGCGGCGCGGAGCAGGGATCGTGACTGCGCCGGCCGTGTCATCGACCGAGATGCCCTATGAGCTCGTCGGGCCGGCACACACACCGGTCGTGCTCGCGCTCGGCGGAATCTCCTCCTCGCGCCACGTCGCGCAGTGGCGGCCGGACGAGCCGCCCGGATGGTGGGACGGGGTCGTCGGACCGGGGGCGGCACTCGACGCGACATCGCGCCGGATCCTTGGCGTGGACTTCCTCGACGGCGGACGCGCACCGGATGGCCGACCGGCGCGCGCGGTGACGACGACCGATCAGGCCCACAGCATCGTCGCACTCCTCGACCAGCTCGAGATCGACCGCATCGACGTCGTCGGCGCATCGTACGGCGGCATGGTGGGGCTCGCGCTCGGCGAACACTGGCCCGAGCGCATTCGCCGGCTCGTGGTGATCAGCGCCGCCCACGAGTCGCATCCAATGGCGACCGGTCTGCGCGCCATGCAGCGGCGCATCGTCGAGCTCGGGCTCGACACGCAACGCGCCGCCGAGGCGATGACGATCGCGCGCGGTGTCGCGATGACTACGTATCGCACGGCGGAGGAGTTCGCGGCGCGCTTCGACAATACGCCGCATTTGAAGGAGCGCTCGGCCGAGTTCGACGTCGAGCGCTATCTGCTGCACGCGGGTGAGAAGTTCGCCGCGCGCACGCCGCCGGAGCGGTTTCTCGCGCTGTCGCTGTCGTGCGATCTGCACCGCGTCGTCCCGGAGCGCATCGACGTGCCCGTCACCGTCATCGCGGCGCGCGGGGACACGCTCGTGCCGGCATGGCAGACGGACGAGCTCGCGCGCCGTCTGCCGCGGCTCTCGGCCGCGTACACACTCGACACCCAGTTCGGGCACGACGCCTTTCTCCTCGAGGCGCCGAAGCTCGCTCCACTTCTTCTCAACGCGCTGAACGACTGATGCCGAAACTCACGCCGTCCTCATCGACCACCCGCGCCGTGCGCGCCGGCATCGCCACCGATGCGCATCATGGTGCCGTGGTACCGCCCATTCACCTGTCGTCGACCTTCTCGTTCGACGGATTCGGCGGCAAACGACGCTATGACTACACCCGTACCGCGAACCCGACGCGCGATCTGCTCGGCGAAGCGATCGCTGAGCTGGAAGAGGGAGCTGGCGCGGTGGTGACGAGCACGGGGATGTCGGCCGTCGTGCTGGCGCTCCAGCTCGTACCGCCGGGCGGGCGCGTCCTCGCGGCGCACGACTGCTATGGTGGCACGCACCGCCTGCTGCGCGCGCTCGCGGCGCGCGGCCAGATCGCGCTCGAGCTGGCCGATCTCACGGCGCCGAATGCGGACGAGGTGATCGCGCGTTGCGCGCCGGCGATGCTCTGGGTGGAGACACCGAGCAATCCGCTGCTGCGCATCACCGATCTGCGAAAGGTCGCCGCCGCCGGCCGGCGCTGCGGCGCGATCGTCGTGGCCGACAATACGTTCCTCTCTCCCGCGCTGCAGAAGCCGCTCACGCTCGGCGCCGATCTCGTCGTGCATTCGACGACGAAATATCTGAATGGGCACTCGGACGTCGTTGGCGGCGCGGTGATCGCGGCCGATCCGGCGCATCTCGAGACGCTCGCGTGGTGGGGGAACTGCCTCGGCATCACCGGCGCACCGTTCGACAGCTACCTCACGCTGCGCGGCATCCGCACGCTGTTCGCGCGCATGCGCGTGCACGAGGAGAACGCACACGCGGTCGCCGAGGCGCTGCGCGCCCATCCGGAAGTGCTGGTAGTGCATTATCCCGGACTGCGCAATCACGCAGGCCACGCGATCGCGGCAGGCCAACAGACGGGATTTGGCGCGATGGTGAGCTTCGCGCTCGCCGGGGGACTCGACGCCGTGCGCGTCGTCGCCGGTGCGCTCCGATGTTTCACCCTCGCCGAGTCGCTCGGCGGGGTGGAGAGCCTCATCGCCCACCCGGCGACGATGACGCACGCGTCCATGGATGCGGCAGCGCGGCAGACGGCAGGGATCACCGACGGATTGTTGCGGCTGTCCGTGGGAATCGAGAGCGGAGACGATCTCGTCGAGGATCTCGTGCAGGCGATCGACCTCGCCGCTGCAGTCGACCGCGGTCAGCCGTCGGTCGAGCGTACAGTCGACGGTGCGAGCTGTGAGTCAACGGCGGGAGCTGTCAGCTGACACCGGACGCTTGCACCGTCAACTCACGACTGCCAACTCCTCCCAGCGGGAAAAGCATCGCCACCCGTACTCTCGCGCCGCGCGCCCCTGATCCCAGAACCCGAAGCAGTCGCGCCAGCCTTCCTGCTCGGCCTTCCACGCGCAGCACCAGGTGAACGCGAAACGGTGCTCCGTATCGCCCGCCACGGCGACGATCTCCCCGGTGAAGTCGGAGCACCCGGAGCGGGCGCGCAGTCGTACGCGCTCGATCGGCAGGTCCGGATGGGCGTGGAGGAGCTGCGTGAGAACGCGCTGCACCTTTACCCGTGGGGCATGTCCGTCGAGCTCGATCCGCTCCGCTCGGCCGCCAACGACAAAGGCGAGCACCTCCGCCTTGAACTCGGGATCTGCGGCGGCGGCGGCGAGAAGCGGGAGCAAGTCGGGCATGGGCTGGCGGGTGGGGGGAAGGAGAGTCCAATAATATGACTACATCTGTTTCCAAATTCCAGGCTGGCCTTCTCCCGGCGTGCCGGTCCGGGTAAGCTCAGGACGACCAGCGCCCCGGAGCGGGCTGAACGATGCCTCACTTGCGGCCCACCAAGAGCGTGCTCGAGATCGCCCGCCGCCTCGAGACAGCGGGATTCGAGGCGTGGTGTGTGGGTGGCGCCATCCGCGATGCGCTGTTGGGCGGCCACCCGCTCGACTGGGATCTGGCGACGCCGGCCACCCCCGAGGAGGTGCGCGAGCTGTTCGGCCGTCGGCGGACCATCCCGGTCGGCATCGAGTTCGGCACGGTCAGCGTGCTCGATGACGCCAACGTCCCGCACGAGATCACGACGTTCCGCCGCGACGTGCGAACCGACGGCCGGCACGCCGAAGTCGAATTCGGCGCGAGCCTCGACGACGACCTGGCGCGGCGCGACTTCACCATCAACGCGATCGCGTACCGGCCGCGCACGGAGGAGGTGCGCGACCCGTTCGAGGGACGCGCGGATCTGGAGAGGCGCGTCGTGCGCGCCGTCGGCGACCCGGAGCAGCGCATGCGCGAGGATCGCCTCCGCGCCCTTCGCGCGATCCGGTTCGCATCCCGCTATCACTTCGCGATCGACGACGCGACGCTCGCCGCGATTCGCTCGTCGGCGCCGCATCTCACGCGCCTGTCGGCCGAGCGCGTACAGCAGGAGCTGGTGAAGACGATGCAGCAGGTCGATCACCCGGGCGGCGCGCTGCGCCTCTGGCGTGACACGGGCGCCCTGGCCGTCCTGATCCCGTCGCTCTCCAGCCTGAGCGAGACGACGCTCGCCACGCTCGACGCGCTGCCACGCGCGACGGCCGGCGGCCGGTCGCTGCCGCAGCGGACGTCGAACCGTCTGGCCGCGCTGTTCCTGGACGTCGAACCGGCCGAGGTCCGCGCTGCACTCGCCGCATTGCGCTTCTCCAAGCACGAGACCAACTGGGCGATCGCCCTCGTCGAGCGGTGGCACCGATCGGGTGCCGAGCTCTCGGCCGCGCTGCAGCGTGGCGTGCCCTCGGACCTGCAGGTGCGGCGCTGGCTCGCGTCGCTCGGCCGCCTCTTCGCGGGCGCCTTTCTGCGCGTGGCGATGGCCCGATGGGCTGCCGAGCGGGCGGAAGGCCGACCGGCGCCGACCGACGCCGCCGCCCGTGCGCTTCACCGCCGGCTGCGGCGTAGTCTCTACGCCGATCCGATCGAGATCGCCGATCTGCGCATCGGCGGCGACGATCTGCGACGACTGGGCATCCCTGCCGGGCCGATCTATGCTAAGATTCTGAACGCGCTGCTCGCGCGCGTGCTGGAGGATCCGGCACGGAACACGCCAGAAGCGCTGCTCGCCGACGTGCCGCGGTTGGCGGCCGGTTTCGGCGCTGCCGCCACGCCGGCAGCTCACCCTTCGACCGAGCGTTAGGCGCGAATGCTATTTCGTGGAAAGCAGCCGGAGGCTTCGATCTGGCGACGGTTCCGCACCAGCCGGGACGGATTCACCTTCGGCGAGGAGAACGGCGTCTATACGGCCCACGTCGCGGCGAACGCCGAGCGCGTCGTCGACCTGTTCTGGACGCTGTCCAATCTTCTGAGCCCGGCCGTCGACGTGCACATCGAGGATCTGCGGAGCGGCCGCAGTTGGCGGGGGGACGCGCTCGCGCTCCCCGACGTGCGCGACGCGCTCGCGCGGCTGCGCCTTCTGCTGGCGCGATTCGGCGGGACGGAGGTGAGCGTCTTCAACTCGGAGGACCAGCTCGCGCTGAGCCCGTATCTCGAGCTGTTCATCTACTCCAAATCGGACAAGTGGCTCTATCTGCTGGAAGGCCGTGGCCTCGAGGAGCGGCAGCAGCTCGAGCCGAAGAGCTGGAAGATCAAGCGACAGTCGTTCCCCGCGGCGCCCGATCTCGTGAGCGCGGTCGCCGCGGCCGCGGAGCGGCTCGGTCTGCAACGGGTGTGAGGCCGACCCCTCCCAGTCCCCGCGACACGTGACGCGCGGCAACCTGGTGTACGCCGCCGCGGCGGCCGGCGCGAATCTGGTGGGCGCCCTCGCCGTGACGTCGCGCGCGCGATGGAGCGTGCGCGCGCTCGACGGGATGCTCGCCTTCGCCGCGGGCTTCATGGTCGCGGTCGCGTTGATCGATCTCTTCCCCGAGGCGATCGCCCACGGCGGGCATCGCGCGGCCGTGATCGCGCTCGGCGCGTATCTCGCCGTGCATCTCACCCAGCACGTCATCGGTACGCATTTCCACTTCGGCGAGGAGACGCACCACGTCTCGCAGTCGGTGAGCCTCGCCGCGCTGGTGGGGCTGCTGCTTCACACCTTCGTGGACGGCGTCGCCGTAGCGAGCGGGTTCGACGTCGGTGGCGCGGTCGGTGCGCTGGTGTTCGTCGCCGTGGTTCTGCACAAGGTGCCCGAAGGGCTCGCGATCTCCAGTCTGTTCCTGGCGGCCGGCCAGGGGCGGCGCCGCGCGCTGCTCGCCGCGTCGGCGCTCGGCGCGGCGACGATCGCCGGCGTGGTCGTGACCGAGTTCGTGCCGTCGCTGCGCGACAACGGGCTGGCGCTGGCGGCGGGCGTGATGTTGTACGTCGGCATGTCGAATCTCGTGCCCGAGTTCCGCGCGCGCGGCGGCTGGCATCTGCCGCTGGCGTTTCTTGGCGGCAGCGGCGTGTACTTCGTCGCGCGCGTGCTGGCCGGAGCCTGACCGGTGCCCGAGCGACGCGCGGGACGCACGCGCCCCCACGGCTCGGGAGGCAGCCCGTCGCTCTTCGCGGGGGCGGCGCCAGCCCAACCACTCGCGGCGCGCATGCGCCCGCGCTCGTTGGAGGAGTTCGCCGGCCAGGCGCATCTGCTCGCGCCCGGGATGCCCCTCCGCGAGAGCATCGAGCGGGGCACGGTGACTTCGATGGTGTTCTGGGGTCCGCCGGGCACCGGCAAGACGACGCTGGCGCGACTGATCGCGCGGTACACCGACCGGGAGTTCGTGCCGTTTTCCGCCGTGACCGAGGGCGTGCCGCGCGTGCGCGAGATTGTGCGCGAAGCGGAGGATCGTTTGACGATGGGACGCGGGACGATCCTCTTCGCCGACGAGATCCACCGCTTCAACAAGGCGCAGCAGGACGCGTTTCTCCCGCACGTCGAGGCGGGGACGATCACGCTGATCGGCGCGACGACGGAGAATCCGAGCTTCGAGATCAACGGTGCGCTGCTGTCGCGCGTGCGCGTGTTCGTGCTGCGGCCGCTGGCGACATCCGACGTCGCCGGCCTGCTGCGCCGCGCCGCGGGCGACGCGGAGCGCGGTCTCGGCGCCATGGGTCTCACGCTCGACGACGACGCCGTTGAGCTCCTGGCGACGGAAGCCGACGGCGACGCGCGACGCGCGCTCACCGTGCTCGAGGCGGCGGCCGATCATGTGGGCGCGGGCGGTCGCATCACCGCGGTGCTGGCGCGCGAAGCCGCCCAGCTCCGATTCGCGCGCTACGACAAGGGCGGTGAAGAGACGTACAACATCCTCAGCGCCTTTCACAAGTCGCTGCGCGGCAGCGATCCGCAGGCCGCGCTCTACTGGATGGCGCGCATGCTCGAGGGAGGGCAGGACCCGATGGTGATCTTTCGGCGTGCGATCGCGATGGCTGCCGAGGACATCGGGCTCGCCGACCCGGAAGCGCTCAAGCTCGCGGTCGCGGCGCGTGACGCGTATCACATGCTCGGCGCGCCGGAGGGGTATCTCCCGTTGTCGCAGATGGTGATCTATCTCGCGACGGCACCCAAGAGCAACAGCAGCAAGGCGGCGTTGACCGCGGCGCTCGAGGCGGCCCAGGAGCACCCCGCGGCACCGGTCCCGCTGCACATCCGCAACGCGCCGACGAAGTTGATGAAGGAACTGGGGTACCACGAAGGGTATCAGTACGCGCACGCCGTCCCTGAGGCATACATCCCGCAGGAGTACCTTCCTGACGAGCTGGCGGACGCGGCCTTCTACACGCCAGGGCCGTTCGGCTTCGAGAAGGAGATCGCGAAACGGCTCGCGTGGTGGGAAGAGCTGAGACAGCGCGCAAAGCAGGGTGAGAAGCAGGACGAGAAATCGCCGGGCGCACGCCCGATCGGGCGGGGCAACGACCCGCAACCGTCAACCGAGGAGTGAACGCATGCGTCGTCTGATGTTGGGAGCGGCAGCAGCCGCGATCGCAGTCACGGGAGCCTGCAGCGCGATCGGCCGGCAGGCGTTCCAGCAGCCGGTCGTGAACCTCAGGGACGTACAGGTGCAGGGCATCGGGCTCACGGGCGGCAACCTCGCGGTGAAGCTCAACGTGTACAACCCCAACGGATATCGCCTGGACGCGACCCAGCTGCGCTACAACCTCGTGGTGGGCGACGACGCCAACCCGACGAGGCTCGCCGAGGGGGTGCTCGACAGCCGGTTCACGGTGCAGTCCGGCGACTCGGCCGTCGTGATGATTCCGGTCTCGTTCACCTACGCGGGCATCGGGGCGGCGGGACGTCAGCTCCTCAACACGGGCGCCGTCCCGTACCGGGTGAATGGTGACGTGACGGTGGGCACGGTTGTCGGTAACTTCACCGTCCCGTATTCGTCGACTGGGCGGTTCTCGGCGTTCGCCGGGAATACGCGATGAGCTGATCTCGCTGGGCGGGGACGGCGGGACAGCGAGCCATAAGCGAAAGCTGTAAGAGGTCTAGCAACAAGCTGGTACTACGGCAGTCCTGTCCCGTCATTGGAATGGCCAGTATGCCAGGCCCGGTACCAGGTCTACTCCGTACCTGGTACTTGAGTAGCAGTATCTCAATTCAGATCAATCCCGAGGCTCTATCTCCCGCGATCTCATCACTGTCCAGGCGCCGGTCGAGCGCGCCCTGCTCGTCGGCGCTCCGCTCAAGCGGGCCGGCGCGCGCCAGGCGCTCGAGGAACATCTGCGCGAGCTCGCGCGTCTTGCCGACACGGCCGGCGCGACCGTCGTCGGGGAGCTGACGCAGCAGCTCGACCGCCCGCACCCTGGCACCTACCTGGGCAAGGGAAAGATCGAGGAGCTCCGCGCCCTCGTGGCCCAGACCGACGCGACGCTCATCATCTTCGACGACGAGCTGTCGCCGAGCCAGGGGAAGAACGTCGAGGAGGTCGTCGGCACCCGCGTCGTCGATCGGGCCGAGCTCATTCTCGACATCTTCGCCACGCGCGCGCGGAGCAGCGAGGCCAAGATGCAGGTCGAGCTCGCGCAGCTCGAGTACACGCTGCCGCGCCTGACGCGGATGTGGACCCACCTGGAGAAATTCCGCGGCGGCATCGGCGTGCGAGGGCCGGGCGAAACGCAGCTCGAAAGCGACCGCCGGCTGATCAACCACCGCATCAAGCTGCTCAAGGAGCGGCTGGTGCACGTGCAGCAGAACCGCGCGGTGCAGCGGCAGTCGCGCGCCGGCGCGTTCAAGGCGTCGCTCGTCGGCTACACCAATGCGGGCAAGTCGTCCATCCTGCGCGGGCTCACCGGCTCCAACGACGTCTACGTCGAGAACCGCCTGTTCGCGACGCTGGATCCGCTGACGCGGGAGGTGGACCTCGGCGAGAACTCGCGCGTGCTCGTCACGGACACCGTCGGCTTCATCCGCAAGCTGCCGCACCATCTCGTCGCGTCGTTCCGCGCGACGCTCGAGGAGACGCGCGACGCCGATCTGCTGCTGCACGTGGTGGACGCGAGTCATCCGCTCTGGGAGGAACAGCGCCTCGTCGTCGACCAGGTGCTGCTCGAGCTCGGGCTCCAGGACCAGCCAGTCCTGCTCGTGTTCAACAAGATCGACCTGCTCGAGGAGCACGCGCTCCTGGCGCTGCAGGCGCGCGTGACGGCATTGGTGCCGAACGCGGTGTTCGTCTCCGCGGAGACCGAGGATGGGCTCGAGCCGTTGCGACGCGCACTGCGGCATGCGATGCGCATGCGTCGGCCGGTCGCCGAAGTCTGGCTCGCGCCGTCGGACGGCCGGCTGCTCGCCGAGATCTACGAGCACGGGGAAGTGCTGGATCAACGGACGGAAGGTGACCGGGTGGTCATTCGGGCGCGGCTCCCGGAGCGGCTGCGTGGGCGCCTCGAGCAGGCCGGGGCCGATGTGCGGTTGGAGGCACGCACCGGCGCGACGACGTGAGCACGGGGAACGACGCGGACGCGCCGCACGCCGGGCGCGCACCCGGCTTTCCCGCCACCCTCCTCGCGCTCGTGGACCGGGGCGAGCCGGACGATAGCATCTCCACGACCGGTCGCCTGCTCGAGCGGGCGCTGGGCGAGCTGTCGCCGTCCGCGCAGACGCTGACCGTCTTCCCCACGTCGGAGGGCGGCGCCGATCCCACCTTCTTGCAGCGCGCGCGTTTCACCGCACGCCTGGTCAGCGCGGGTCGTCGCGCGGACTGCGTGCTGTTCAACCATGCAGGCGTCGCCACGGTCGAGGCGATGCTGCCGGCGTCCATGCGCCGGCCTCACGCGATCGCCGTGCACGGGAGGGAAGCGTGGGACGTCGAGTCCGACCCATCCCGGCGCCGGGCGATTGCGAGCGCCGCGCTGCTCCTCGCCAGCTCCGCGTACACCGCACGGCGCGTCGCCGAGGCGAACCCCGAGGCCCGAGCGCCGGAGATCTGCGTGCCCGGTCTCCCTCTCGCGCTCGACACGGGCGCGGTGGACGGCGCGCTGGTGTCATCGATCACGTCGCGCACGATCGTGATCGCCGGCCGCATGCACGCCGCGGAGCCGACGAAGGGACATGATGCGCTGCTCGACGCATGGCAGGCGGTTCTCGGACGGCGCACCGACGCACGGCTGGCCATCGTCGGGCGCGGCGACGACCTGAAGCGACTGGAGGCGAAGGCCACCCGGCTCGGCGTGATGGGCAGCGTGCGGTTCACCGGCTTCGTGAGCGGCGCGACGCTCGATGCCATGCTCGCCCGCGCCGCGGGATTCGCCTTGCCGAGCCGCAACGAGGGTTCACCGCTTGGTTTCCTGCGCGCGATGCGGGCCGGTGTCCCGTGCATCGCCAGCGCGCAGGACGCGGGGAGCGAGATGGTGGTAGATGGGGAAACGGGACTCGTCGTCTCCTCTCCCGAGGCCGACGAGGTGGCGCAGGCCGTGATCGCACTGCTCGGCGACACCCAACGCCGCCGCACCATGGGCGACGCGGCGCGGTCGCGGTTCGAGCGGCACTTCTCCTACGAGATGTTCCGCGAACGTCTCGACACGCTGGTACGCGCCGCGTTTCCCCCGCGCGCGGCCTGACTGGCGTCGCGCGTCGTCAGTGGGCGTCCACCGGCATCGCCGACCGCCGCGGACGGCGGAGCAGGAGGATCGCCGGAGACACGAGCACGAAGGTGAGCAGCAGCAGGAGCCACGCGTCGTTGTACGCCAGCATCGATGCCTGCTGCGACACCTGCTGATTCAGCAGCCCGAGCGCGGCGGTTTGCGCGGAGAATGACGGGAGCCCGCGGTTGAGGAATGGGGCGGCGAGCATGCGCAGCCGCTCCTCCGTCGCCGGATTGCCCGCGACCACGTTGCTCACCAGATCCACCCGGTGCATCTGTGCGTGCGTCGTCACGTAGTTCGCGAGAATCGCGATGCCGAACGAGCCGCCGAGCTGGCGCGACAGGTTGATCAGACCGGCCGCCTGCTGCGCCTCGTGCGGCTCGAGGCTGCCGTAGGCGACGTTGTTGATCGGCGTGAAGAGAAACCCGAGCCCCGCGCCGCGGATGATGAGCGCCGCTCGCACGTCCGACTCGCCGGCCGCGGTGGTGAGGTGCCCCAGCCGATACATCGAGTACAGGAACAGGCTGATGCCGATCGCGATGAGGATGCGCGCGTCGACGAGGGGGCGCGGCCCGTTGAGCAGACGCCCGCAGATGAGCGCCGTGACGGCTGTCGCGAGCCCGCCCGGCAGCATCGCCAGTCCGGTCTCCGTCGGCGAGAAGTGCAGGATGCTCTGTGTGAACAGCGGGAAGATGAACGTCCCGCCGTACAGCCCGAACCCCAGCGAGACGAAGAGGAAGATCGACGCGGCGAGCTGTCGGTTCTTGAGGACGCGGAAGTTCACGACGGGATGCTTGTTGCGCGGCGTCAGCTCCCACCAGAGCATGAGCGAGAGACACACGACCGCGAGGATGGTGAGTCGCAGGATCGTCGTGTCGGCGAGCCAGTCCTTCTGATTTCCCTCCTCGAGGACGTATTGCAGCGACCCGACACCTGCCATCAACAGCCCGATGCCGAACCAATCGACCTCGCCCTTTCGCGCCTGCTGGTCCGGCGGATCCTTGAGGAAGGTGCTGACGAGGAACGCCGACACGATGCCGATCGGCACGTTGATGAAGAAGCACCAATTCCAGGTGTAGTTGTCGGTGATCCATCCGCCGAGGGTGGGACCGAGCGTCGGGGCGACGATGATGCCGAGCAGGAAGATGGCCTGGACCATCCCCTGCTGCTCCCGGGGGAAGATCTGCCGGATGGTCGCCTGAGCGGTGGAGAGCAGGGCCGCCCCGCCGGCGCCCTGGATGATGCGCCAGACCACCAGCTCCATCAGCGAGTGCGACGTTCCGCAGAAGAAGCTCGCGAGGACGAAGATGATGATCGACACCGTGAGGTAGCGCCGGCGGCCGAACCGTTCGGTGAAGAACGCCGTCATGGGCAGCACGACGACGTTGGACAGGATGTAGCCGGTGCTCACCCAGCCGATCTCCTCCTGCGTCGCGCCGAGGTTTCCCGCCATCTGCGGCAGGGCGACGTTGACGATGGTGGTGTCGAGCACCTCCATCACCGCGGCGGTGATGAGGCCGAGCAGGATGAACCAGCGGTATTCGCTGACGTGGGAATCGTACGTAGCCATGCTTGGCGCTATTGCGACTCCCATGCCTCCGCGCGCTTACCCCACCCGTGCCCCCTCTATATTTTCCGCCCGTGACCAGACCATTCTTCGACGCGCGGACATGGCTCGCGGCCATCGCATTGCTCGCCGCGACGGCGACGCACGCGCTCGCTCAGGGAACGACAGTGGTTCCGCCCGATGACATCGCGTATCTCGACATCGAGCGCCTCGCGGAGCTCGGTGCCCTCGACTCGTTGATCCTGGGCCAGCGTCCGTACTCGCGGCGCGAGTTCGGGCGGATCCTGCGCGTGGCACGCACGCGGCTGGACCGCGTCGATCGCTACGCCACCGTCGGCACGCTGAGCGACGAGGAGGCCTATGAGGCGGGCGCGATCGTGCAGCGTCTCGCCGCACGATTCAGCGAGGAGACGGAGGAGCAGGCGTTCGACCGGCCGATGCTCGCGCTGCTCGACGGGGTCTCGCTCACGTTCACGAGCACCGACGCGATTCGGCGGGGCTTTCCGGCGTCGTACAGCAAGCCGGTCGAGGCGACGATCGACCCGCTCGCACAGCGCCGGCTCGGCGACCCGGCGGTGCGCGGCCAGACGACGGCGCTCGAGCTCTCTCACCGGCTCGAGCTGTTCAGCTGGTTATCGCTCCACTCGCGCGAGCGGCTCGAATATCGCGCACCGCGCAACGATACGACCATCAGCAAGACGAGGGGCGAGCTGCTGCTCGCCGCGATGCGCGCGCGGTTCGGCAACGTGGCGCTCGACGTGGGACGAGAGCAGTTCGCATGGGGACAGGAGGCCGGCGACGGCCTTTTTTTGGCGTCCGATGCGCCGGCGCTCGACCAGATATCCGTCGCGAGCGACCATCCCTTCGTGCTGCCCATCGTCGGACTGACTCAGGGGACGATCATCCTCGCGAACCTGGGACCGAGCACGGTGCGCTCGTACTCCAAGCTGCTCGCCTACAAAGTGAGCGTGCGCCCGACGTCGTCCCTCGAGATCGGCGGGTCGTTTCTGAACCACTTTGGCGGACAAGGGGGACGGCCATCGTCGCTCGGCAACCGGATCGTCGACTTCCTGCCGTTCGTGGACATCTTCCGCCGCCACAACTACACCGACACCACACATACACTCGACGTCGACTCCGACAAGCTGCTCGGTATGGACGCACGTCTCCGCCTCGACCAGCTCTACGGCATCACCGTGAGCGGCGAGGTGCTGATCGACGACTTCGACGTGCATCGGCTTCGTTACCTCTTCACGGAGGAGGGGTCCTCGAACATATCGATCACGGTTCCGTCGCTCGGCACGCCGGAATGGTCGCTTCGAGTGGCGGCGAAGCACATGGGGCCGATCACCTACACCCATGGCGCGCTGACGAACGGCATCACCACCCGCGGTCGTCTGCTCGGCGACGAGCTCGGTCCGGACGCCAAGGAGTTCGGTGGAGAGCTGCGGTGGATTCCGGTGCCGTCGGTTCGCCTGATGGTCGAGGGATGGAGCACTCAGTACAGCAACAACGAGTACGCCTCCTTCTACTCGGATTCGGCGCACACCCAGTTCCAGGTAGTCAAGGTCGCCAGTAGCCCCAACGAGCAGCGTGACCGGTTCCTCGCCACGCTGATCGTGCAGGGCGACGAGGGGCTTGCCTTCGTGCTACGAGGCGGCGGGGAGCGCATTCGGAACGCGGACTTCCTCGGCGACCGCCGGCGGTCGTACGTGGTCGACGTGGCGCTGCGCCTCCGGCAGTAGGCGTCACCGCCGCCCGTGCGCGTCGCGCTCGTCTGCGACTGGTTCCTTCCGCGCCTCGGCGGAATCGAGCTCCATCTGCGCGACCTCGCGCTCGCACTGCAGCGCGCCGGCGTCGACGCACGCGTCGTGACGACGACTCGCGGACCCGACGTCGTGGACGGGGTGCCGGTGCACCGCGTACGGGCACCGCTCGCGCCGGCCGGGGCCTTTGCGTTCACGCCATCCGCGCTCCGCGGATTGCGCGACGTGCTTCGTACCGAGCGCTTCGACGTCGTGCATGCACACGCGAGCGTCGTCTCACCGCTCGCGTACGGCGGAGCGCTCGCCGGCGCGCGCGACGGGCGCGCGACACTGCTCACCTTTCACTCCATGCTCCATCGCAGCGCCTTCCTCCTC
>DASXHF010000198.1:0-4034 GCA_036488775.1 Gemmatimonadaceae bacterium
CGGGCGCTTGAACCCACAGCGGCGAAATGCTTGCGATCCCACCGGCTGGCCGGCCACGGCGGCGACCAGTCTGCGGTTGCGCCGCGGCGGGATCGCTCGAGAAGGTCTTCACGACTGTGCCCTTCGCGTCCACGATCTCCAGCGTCACCGGAGTGCTCGACGCTGACTTGAGGTAATAGTCGATGAACGCTCCGGTCGGCCGGTTCGACGCCTGCGGCTCATCCTTCTGAAACGGCGTTCCGTTGTCGTCGCCCTGCACGTAATTGATCGCCGTCGCCGGCTTGAAGAGATACGCGTCCGCGCTGAGCACGGCGTCGCTGACCTGCCGCAGCGCGCTGATGTCGTCGATCACCCAGATGCCGCGGCCGTGCGTGCCGACGATCAGATCACCGTCATAAAACTGAAAATCGCGGACCGACGTCACGGGAAGATTCAACTGAAGTGGCTGCCAGCTGTCCCCGTCGTCGAGCGAAACGAATGCGCCACGCTCCGTGCCCGCGACGAGCAGCCCGCGCCGCATCGGATCTTCCTTCACGACGTGCACGTACACGCCGGCCGGCAACCCAGCGGTGATCCGTTGCCAGCTCTTGCCGCCGTCGCGCGTGCGGTAGACGTACGGCTCGAAATCCTGGAGCTGATGGCGATCGATGCTCGCGTACGCGGCGTTCTGATCGAAGTGCGATGCTTCGACGCACGTCACTCGGCTCCACGCCGTGATCGGGGCAGGCGTGACGTTCTGCCAGCTCGCGCCATCGTCGCGCGTGACGTGAATGAGCCCGTCGTCGGTGCCGGCCCACACCATCGGCGCAAGGAGCGGAGAGGGGGCGATGGTGTACACGACGCCGCGCTTGCCGTTGCGGTCCACCTGCGCCGCCGCCGTCGCGTCGAGGTTCGGAGGAATCACGACGTCGGCACGCGTAAGATCGGGGCTGATCTGCTTCCAGCTCTTCGCACCGTCGGTCGTCTTGAAGACGAACTGGCTGCCGTAGTACAGCGACGCCGGATCGGCCTTCGAGAAGACGAGCGGCTGCGTCCAGTCGGCGCGCAGCGGCTCGGACGACTTCGGCGCCGTGGTGCCCTTCACGGGTGTGTTGGTCTCGAGATCGTACCGCGTGCCCATCTCGCCGAAGATCACGCCCGGATTCAGTCGATCGCCAGCGGTGTAGCCGCTCTCGCCGCCCGCGCCGATCGGCTCCCAGTCGCGGATGGAGATCTCGGCGAACTTGCCGCGCGAGCGTACGCCCACGGCGCCGCTGTCCTGCTGCGCGCCGACTACCCAGTACGGAAAACGGTAGTCGACGTCGATGTGATACAGCTGCGCCGTCGGCTGGTTGAGCCACGAGCTCCAGGTCACCGTCTTCGGATCGTCGGCCGAGGCGTTGTGGGTGATGATCGCACCCTGATCGCTCGCGACGATCATCGTGTTGCTGTCGTCGGGCGAGATCCACGCCTGATGGTAGTCGTCGCCGCCGGGTGAGCCGCGCAGGGTGACCCACGTCCTGCCGCCATCCTTCGTGCGGCTCACCGCGACGTTGGGCACGTACACGATGTCGGCGTTCCTCGGATCGACGACCAGCTTCTCGAAGTACCACCCGCGTCCCCACAGTGCGGGATCGCTCGAGAGGCGCGTCCAGGACGCGCCGGCGTCATCGGAGCGAAAGAAGCCGCCCTGTCCCGGAGGGGGAGCCGGCGGACGACCGTTCGTCGGCGGAGGTGGCGCCGGCGCATTCGGATCCGGCACGAGACAGTCCACGACGGCATACACACGCCGTGGATTGCTCGGCGCCACGGCGATGCCGGTGCGCCCGATACCGATGGGCGGAAGGCCGTGCGTGAGCTGCGTCCAGGTGGTGCCGCCGTCGGTGGACTTGAAGATGCCGCCACCGGGACCGTTCGTCGGCGCGTAGGTGAACCAGGGTGGACGACGCGTGTTCCACAGACCGGCGTAGGCGACGCGCGAGTTCGTCGGATCGATCACAACTTCCACCGCGCCCACGTCGTTGCCCTTGAACAGAACCTTCTCCCAGCTCTTGCCACCATCGGTCGAGCGGAACACGCCACGCTCGGCGTTCGGCGCATAAAGGTGACCGATGGCCGCGACGAACAGCCGACGCGGATCGTGTGGGTCGACGGCGATCTTGCCGATGTGCTGCGTGTCGCTCAGGCCGATGTGCGTCCACGACTTGCCGGCGTCGGTGGACTTGTACATCCCGTTCCCGTACCCGACGGAATCGCGCAGGGTGGATTCACCGCTGCCGACGTACACGACGTCGGGCGCCGAGGGTGCGACCGCGATGGCGCCGATGGACGCCACCGGCTGCGAGTCGAACACCGGCTGCCAGATGCGACCTGCGTCGATGGACTTCCACACGCCGCCGTTCACGGCCCCGAAATAGAACTCGTTCGGCCGGCCCGGCACTCCGGCCGCCGCCGCCACTCGGCCGCCCCGCGTAGGGCCGAGCATGCGCCATTGCATCCCGGTGGAGAGGGCCGACAGGTCGAGCGGTGATGCGAGGCGCTCGAGTGCCTCGGCGTGTGCGGCAGCGCCAAGGAATCGGCCGAAGGCCGGCGCCCCGATGCTGAGAGCGGCCGCCATCTGGCTGGTGCGGATGAGAAACGCGCGGCGGTCGACGTCGTTCGGCATCGATGTCTCCTGAGGTGATTACCGGTCTCGGAACCAAAGGGGCGCATCGACCACTCGACCCTGTCCCGCGCCGGTGGCTCTGGCTGGCAGCGGGTAGCGGAAAGTAATACGCCCACAGCGGTAAGAATGAGGCCGGCGCAAGGTCGCGCTCGCTGCGCCTCGTCCATAGCACAACGGCATGCAAGAACCGCTGGGCGCGTCGCCCTACTGTCTCTCCCATCGAGCCAACTCCGGAGACGACCATGTCGATACGCCGTGAACTGCAGCGCTGTCTCGGCGCCTTGCTGCTCCTTCCAACGCTGTCGCCGGCTTCTCAGGCACAACGAGCTGCCACGGCGACCGCGCCGGTGCCGTCGGCGCGGGAGGCGGACTACATCGCGCGCAACTTCCACTTCAGGTCAGGTGAATCGTTGCCCGAGCTACGGTTGCACTACAGGACGCTCGGCACGCCGGTACGCGATGCTCGCGGGCGCGTGGCGAATGCAGCGCTTCTGCTCCACGCTACCGGAGGCAGTGGCACGCAGTTCCTGCAGCCGCAGTTCGCCGGCGTGCTGCTCGGTCCGGGGCAGCTGCTCGACACGAATCGCTACTTCGTCATCCTCCCCGACGGGATCGGACATGGCAACTCGAGCAAGCCGAGCGACGGACTACGGGCCCGCTTCCCGCAATACGACTACGCCGACATGGTCGCCTCGCAGCACCAGCTCTTGACGGAGGCACTCGGCGTCGATCATCTGCGTCTCGTGCTGGGCACCTCGATGGGATGCATGCACGCATGGATCTGGGCCGAGACATATCCGGCCTACATGGATGCAGTGATGGCGCTCGCGTGTCTGCCCGTCGAAGTCTCGGGGCGGAACCAGATGTGGCGTCAGATGACGATCGACGGGATCCGCCAGGATCCGGAGTGGAAGAACGGCGACTACACGACACAGCCCCGCGCCGCGTTTCAGGTCTGGGCGGACATCACGCTGATCGCGTTCAACGGTACTCTGCAGCTCCAGGCAGCGGCCCCGACGCGCGCCGCCGCCACCCAGTACGTCGCGGATCACATGAAGCAGGTCGCTCCGGCGTTCGAGGCCAACAACGCCCTGTATGCGCTCAACGCCTCGCGAAGCTACGATCCCTCGGCCGGGCTCGAGACGATCAGCACCGCCGTCATGCTCGTCAACTCCGCCGACGACTTCATCAATCCACCCGAGTTGGGAATCGCGCAGCGCGAGATCACACGGGTGAAGCGAGGCCGTTTCGCGCTCATTCCGGCATCGGCGCAGACGCACGGGCACTTCACGTTCGCCTGGCCCGTGTTCTGGCAGCAGCATTTGCGACGACTACTCGCGGAGTCCGCACCGCGTGGTGCTGGAGGCACCGCGACTCTTCCGCACTAGCC
>DASXHF010000334.1:0-17089 GCA_036488775.1 Gemmatimonadaceae bacterium
GAGAAGAGCGAGCACCGCGTCTTGCCGCTCCTGCGTGGCACTGCAGATCGTGTCGAAGGTACGGAAGTCCGTCGCGCGCGCCGCCTCGCCGCGCGCGCGCGCGATCGCGCGGCCGATCTCGTCACCGATCGCCAGCGATTCCTTCGCGAGCATCGTCGTCTGGTTTGCGACGCCGACTCGCCGGAGGTCCCGGTCCGGATCGAAGCCCGGCGACGCGGCCTTCGCGAACTTGGCGAGAAAGGCGTCGCGATTCCCGCGCCCCTCGATGTAGTCGCAGACCTCCTGCGCCTCCGCCATGTGGCGGACGACGAGATAATGGCCGCCGGGGTATTTCATGACCTGCGACGCCGTGGCGCGCGTCTCCTCGTGATAGTGCTTGCCATGGATGAGCGCCGTGTACCCGTCGCGCGCGTACGCCTCGACGCGTTTCCAGACGTTGAGCACCGAGCCGCACGTCGTGTCGACGAGCACGCAGCCGATGGCGCGCAATGCCTCGAACGCCGCGATCGTGACGCCGAACGCCGGCATGATCACCACGTCCTCCGCGCGCACCCCGCTGAAGTCGAACTGCCCGTCGGTTGCCGGCTCCAGGATCTCGATCCCCATGGCGCGCAGCTTGTCGTTCACGTGCGGATTGTGGATGATCTCGCCGACGAGGAGGAGCCGCCGGTCGGGAAACTTCTTGCGGGTCTGATAGGCATACTCGACCGCGCGCTCCACCCCGTAGCAGAACCCGAACTCGCGCGCGAGCACAACGGTGACGTCAGCTACCGTGAGCGAATAATCGTGCTCGCGCAACGTGTCGACGATCCGTCCGCTGTAGTCGGCCGACAGCTCGGTCTGCACGTCGGCCTTGAGGCCAAAGCCCTTGCGGTAGTACGTCGCGGGCTGATCGGGAAGGGGCGCCGCCATGCACACAATCTAGCGCACGGGCTGCAGGCGGAGAACGCGGCCAAAGGGGTGCATCCGGACCGCGGACCGCCTACCTTCCCGGCATGCAATGGAACGATCGACGCCTCGCGTGCGGGGTGCGCGACAGGTGACGGAGCCCGGCTCCCCCCACCCAAGCCCTCTTCTTCGCCCCGCGCCACTCCAGAAAGGCGACACGATCGGCGTCGCTGCGTCGTCGTATTCGCCCCGTGCGGGATGGCTGGCCCGGGGGGTGCGCGCGCTCGAGCGGGCCGGCTACAGCGTCATCATCGACCCGGAGCTTTCGACGACGCGACGCTACACGCGCGCCGAGGACGAGCGGCGCGCCGACGCGTTCACGCGGATGTGGGTGGATCCGCGCGTCAAGGCGGTCATCGGCGGCTCGGGTGGGTATGGCGCCGTGCGCATGCTCCCGTACCTGGATCCGGAAAATTTCCGCGCGAACCCGAAGTCGTTCGTGGGCTACTCGGACATCACCGTGCTGCACCTCTGGCTCATGCGGCTCGCCGGACTGCGCACCTTTCACGGTCCCACGGTCGACGATCTGATCCCCAGCGCGCGCGACGTGACCACCGCCTCGCTGCTCACGGCACTCACCACTCCTCGGCCGACGACGCGGCTCGGGCGCGACGTTGCGCGTGCCGTGCGACCGGGCCGCGGGGTGGGCCGTCTGGTCGGCGGCAACCTGGCCCTCGTGCAGCAGACGATCGGTACGCCCTACGAGATCGACACCACGGACGCCATTCTCTTCCTCGAAGAGGTGCGCGATCCGATGTCGTTCGTCGACGAGCGGCTCGTGCAGCTGCGCGCGGCCGGACTGCTGGGCAAGGTTCGCGGCATCGTGTTCGGTCACCTGTCGCTCGATCGATCGGAGGAGGACGAGTTCGAAGACTTCGTGCTCGATCTCGTGAGCGACCTGGGCGTACCCGTTCTGATGGATTTTCCCGCTGGCCACGACAATCCCAACCTGACCCTCCCCATGGGCACCGAAGTCGAGCTGATCGCGGAGGAGTCGACCGGTTGGATGATCTACCGCGAAGACGCGTTGGCAGTTGGACCCTCGGCCGATCGATCCGATGGCGGTCAACCCATGGAGCAGCGATCGACTGAGACGACGGCGGTCAGCTGACCGAGCGCGGTCGCCTCAATCGACCGCAGTCCGATCGAGGAACGGTACCAGCGCGTACGCGACGAGCGTCTCGTACGCTTGCACCCGGGTGACGAGTCCTGCGGTGAGAATGCCGACGGCGCCCGCACCGCGCTTCACGTCGCGTTGTCCGGTCACCGTATCCATCGCGTGTCCCAGCTCCGCCCCGTCTCGAACGAGTGCGGCGACGGCATCCGGAAGCTGGAGCGACAACGATCCGCCGATTCCTTCGCGATCGTCGATCGACACGACGGCCGCCCACGCGCAGGTGCGCACGCTTCCGTCGGCCAGCGCGACGACACCACCTTCGATGCCGACGCCGAGCTCCGCACCCGACGCATCACGCGCTGCACGCGCGCGGGTGAGCGCGCCGCGAATCGTCTCGTCGTCACCCCACGGCTGATCGGGTACGCCGCTCGCGACGTCGATCGCGATCACCTCTGCACCTGGCGCAAGACGATGGACGACGTTGCGCGTCGCTCCGAGCTTGACCGGATTGGTCGAGCCAACCGCGACGCGGGTGAACGGTAGACAGGACATGCAAATGCTCCGGCAGAGGTCGGTCTGAAAGTACTCACCGGCGCTTGCTTCGCACTGGTTGCCGCCGTTCGGCGTGCGGGATATGCTAGGGTCGTGTCGCTCGCGCCCTCCACCTCCCCCGCACCATCACTCGAGCTCTCGCCGGCCGTGCATGCGCCGCATCGAGAGCGACACGCCTTCGCGTTCGTCGCCGAGCGACTGTGGCTCGACTTCGTGAACACCGACACGGGGGCGCGCGGCACGGACGCCCTGCACGACTTCGACCGGTTCGTTCGCTGGCTCGAGGCGGCGCACGTGCTCGACGAGGAGCGTTCGTCCTCGATGCAACGGCGCGCCGTTCAACAACCCGCTGGAGCGCTCGCCGTGCTTGGCGACGCACGCCGCATCCGCGCTGTGTTGCGGATGCTCGCCGAACGGGGTGTCGCGGTGCCCGACGTCCGCATCGACGCTCTCGCCGAGGTCAATCGTGTGCTCGGCCGCAGCGCGGGGACGCGACGTGTCGAGCTCCGCAGCGACGGAAGCTTCGCGCGGGCGTTCGTGCCGGTGGGTGATGCGTTCGCCGGTCTGCTCATCCCCGTCGTCGAGAGCGCGGCCGATGCGCTGATCCTCGGCGAGCTGGCGCGCGTGCGCCGCTGCGCCGATCCGCGCTGCGGCCGCGTCTTCCAGGACGAAACCAAGAACGGACGCCGGCGCTGGTGTGAGATGGCGACGTGCGGCAATCGGGCAAAGGCCGCGCGACACCGCATGAAGCTGCTGCATCTCTAGCGTGACGGCGCTCACGGCGTTGCATCGCGATCCCACTATGCTTCACGACATGTCGTTCGAGCGCCGCACCCGGATCGAGGTCACCCGCACGCACCTCGAGCTGCGCGGGCCGGCGGCGCTTCGACCCGCGCGCACGCCGACCGACCCCGTTTCGCTGCGCCGGCACCAGCCGATCGGCGCCGGCGAGTATCGCGCGCTGTACGCGCTCGTCGGTGGGCCGTGGCTCTGGCGCGATCGCCTGCTCTGGACCGACGACGAGCTCGAGGCCTATCTCGCCTCGCGCAACGTTCACGTATGGACACTGCGCGTCGACGGCACGACAGCCGGCTACTTCGAGTTGCAGAAGCACTCCGACCCGACGGTCGAGATCATGTATTTCGGTCTCGTTCAGTCGTTCATCGGTCGCGGCCTCGGCGGCTGGCTCCTGACCCGCGCCGCGGAGGAGTCGTTCGCGCTCGGCGCAACGCGGGTGATCCTCAACACGTGCACCCTCGACGCCCCTCAGGCGCTGCCGAACTATCTGGCGCGCGGCTTCGCCATCGTGCGCGAAGATCGTTATTGGCTCGAGGTGCCGGCGCGCGCACCGGAGGCGGTCGCACACACCGAGCCTGCGGCCGCCGAACGACGTGAGCCGCGTCGCCGGCCGCTGCCTCTCCCCTTCCCGCGCCCTCCGCCCAGTCCGCGGCCGCCGCCCGGTCCCCCTCTGCCTCCGGGGTCGCCGCGGCCAGCGCCACGACCGCCGGCGTGCGAGGCATGACCGCGGCGCCGACTCCGCTGGGCCTCACGCTGCTCGTCGCGCTTGCGGTTGAACCGCGCGATCTCTTCGTCCGTCCACGGCTGATCGAGCAGCGTCTGGAGCTCGTCGAGCGAACGCGCGCGCACCGCACCGCGCTGGCCGCGGTGAACGATGAAGCGCACCGGACGATCCAGCTCGGGGACCTCGGCCGGCGTCAACGAACGGGCGATCTTTTCCGGAATGCGAAGTCGCGCCACGCCCTGCGGTGCGCCGCCATCCTCTTCGACGTCGTAGTCGATCTCCACGTCGCGGTCGCGAACCCTCACGCGAGTCGGTAGTCCGTCATACCTCGCCCGATCCTGCCGCGGCGAGAGCGCTTCCAGCTCATCCGAGAGATCGAGGTTCGCCTGCTTGAAGTCGGAGAGCGAATCGACGCGCTCACTCGCCAACCGACGCTCGTACAATGCGGCAAGATCGGCCTGGCTCAACTTCGGGAGCACGCCGCCCGAGCGGCGCCACGCTTCGCGCACGGCGTCGATCGTTCCCTGGTTCTGCTTCACCGAGAAGTGCCGCGCCTCGTTGCGCGCCAGGGCGTCGGCGAGCACGTGGCGCGCCTCCTCTTCGCGGCCGGCGGGAAATTCCTCCACCGCCTCCACTTCACGTTCGAGCTCGAACCCAAAGAACTCGACGCGGCGCCGGAGCACGAGCGGCGCTTTGCGCCGCTCCGCGTCGTACGCGAGCGTCGCCTCGTCGCCGGTTGCGAAGCGCCTGACGAGATCCATCGGCAGTTGCGTCCCTTCGATCGACGCGCGCGGGTTGCCAAACCGGTCGGCGAAGTAGCGCAACTCACCTGCGATCGCGCCCCAGCTCCCGCAGACACTCGTCTTGCTCACCCGTGCCTCCTCGCCCCATGCCGTCTGCTCGTCGATCACCAGATCGAACGGCATGTACTCGGCGAGCAGCTCCGCGAACTGACGACGTGTCCCTTCGCGCGCCATCTCCATCTCCGCCGGGAGCGCCATCCCGAGGCCGCGATACACACTCGCCATTCCGAGCGCTGCATCCTCGATCGACTTCACCAGGACGCCGCGCCGCTCAGCCCACTCCGCGATGTCGTCTTCGTGGAAGAGATGGCGCGGCAACCCGTATACTTCGCCCACATAGCCGGCGACGCGGTACGCCTCGGCGTACACATTGTACGACGTCAGATGATCGCTGCCCGGCAGCACGAGCCCCTCGAGGTCGCGCTCCTCGCGCGTCATGCGGTGCAGGCTGTCGATCCCACTCATCACCGCGAGATACGGCACGAGCTCGTCGGCAGCGTTCACCAGCAACTCTGCCCACTCTCGCTCGACCGGCATCATCTCCACCGCGCGGCCGTAGCGCGTGAGCCGTCCCTCCTCGATGATGCCTCGCCCCTCGAGGAACTGCACCGCGCGCCGATATGCGATGCGGTCGAGCGGCACCGGAAGCTCCAGGTCGTCCACCGCGACGCCGAGGTCGGCGCAGGTGATCGCGACTCGCTCCGAGTCGCCGGCCAATTGAAACTCCGGTTCGGTCGGCTTCAGGGAGAAGAAGTCGATGTCGCGATCACTGAGGATGAAGACGCGTCCGCCGGCGACCCGTCCGTGCACGCGACCGGCCATCTGCAAGATCTCGTTCGCGCCGAGGTGCAGCTTGGTGAGCACGTTCTTGCCGCGCTCGACGATCGACGTGAATCGCGTGTCGTCGATCACGACCGTGTCGAGCCCCTGCACGTTGAGTGCGCTCTGGCCGGCCGCGGTCATCGCGAGGAAATACGGCTTACGCTCCTCGCCCTCGAGAAAGGGACGGAGCACGCGGATCGGCTCACCGCCGTGGTAGAACGCCGTGTTGATGCGCGGTGCACGCGTCCGCACGTTCTCCGCTGCCTGCTCCACCCCTTTCCGCGTCGGAACGAAGATCGCCACGCCGCGCCTCTCCTTGTGCACGCGTTGCAGGAAGCGATCGTCGAGGAACTCGTCGACGTCTTTGCGCACAACTTCCACCTTCGCCGCCTTCTGCGGGTCGAAAGCGTATACCTCGAGCACGTCCGCGCTGTCGAGGTAGTTGCGATAGAACGTCGGGTCCACGGTCGCGGACAGCCAGATGAACCGGCAGCCGACGCGTTTGCCGAGCGCGAGACACAGCTCGAGCTCGGCCGACGTCTGGTGGATCTCGTCGACGATGAGCGTGTCCTGCGGCAGGATGTCGCCGTCCTGGAACCACCGCCGCGCGATGCCGGTGGTGACGATGATGATGTTCCAGCTCGGCGTCTCGGGCGTCGCTTCGCGCTCGCGGTTGATCACGCCGACACGGAGCTCGGTGGTGCCGAGCAGCTCCTCGGCGATCGGACGGATGGCGAGCGTCTTTCCGGATCCCGTGCCGGCCACGATGCCGAACCCGCGATGCGACCGTGCGAGGTCGCGCACTCGACCGCCGAAGTGCTTCTCGAGGTAGGTCTCGATGTGCAGCCCGACGGCCAGCTCGATCGTCTCGCACGCTGCCCGCGTTGGCGCGATCACGATCACGCGCCCGGTCGGCGGCTCCGCTCCGACGAATGCGTCGTGGTCGGGAGGGAGGTACTGGTCTCTTACGTCGCGCATGCGCGCCGGTGCAGGCGAGATTCGTGCGCGCGCGCAGGCGCCGTCACGCTACGGCTTCTTGTCGTTGCCGAACTTCTTGAGGAAGGGAATCTCCTTCTTGTCGCCCTTGTCGGGCCCCTCCACGTAGTCGTCACCGAAGAGCACTCGGCCATTGGACGGTCGGTTGCGAACGGCGGTGGGGCAATCGGTCGGCGCCGGCTGCTGCCTGGCCGGCACCCGGTCGAGCCAAATGCGACACATTCCCGGCGGAGGCCGGAACGCCTTCGGCACGTCGTCGTCACCGCGTTTCTGAGCGTGCGCCGTTCCGGCCAGAGCGGCCGTGCACGCCAGCGCGAGGAACGTACTACGAAGGGTCATCGTGAGTCTCCAGCCGTTGCGCGGGAATTCGCGCGTCCTGCAGAGTAAGGCACGGCGAGTGCCAGGAAGCGGACCCGGGCTGTCTTTCGTAAGTATAGTGCTGAAAGTGAGTTACACTAGCGGCGCCGGCCATGGCCCGCTGGCGGTGTCTCACCCGAGAGACAGTACCGTCCCGGTTCCGATAAGCGTCGCCGCCGGGCTCGACGTCCGCGACCCTCCTACCCCTCAGTCCCCGAAGCTGATCCCGACCGCGCGCGCGGTCTGCACCACGTCGTGATTGACGTCGACGCACTTGCGCTCGCGCAGCACGTCGGCGATCGGAACGGTGACGATGTGTGGCGTCTGCAGCGCCACCATGCACCCCCAGCGGCCGTCGGCCACCGCGCGCACCGCGGCGCCGCCGAACCGCGTCGCCAGCAGCCGGTCGTACCCTGTCGGCTGGCCGCCGCGCTGCAAGTGACCGAGCACGAGCGATCGCGTCTCCTTCCCCGTGATTCTCGTGATCTCGCGCGCGATGATGTCGGCTACGCCGCCGATGCGGCGAGCCTCACCCGGCAGCGACTGTCCCATCGTGTGCGAGTGACCGCCCTTGGGAAAAGCGCCTTCCGCAACGACGACGATCGAGAAGTGGCGGCCGTGTGCGCTCCGCGACTTGATCTTCTCGCACACCTTTTCGATGTCGTACGGGATCTCCGGAATAAGGATGACGTCGGCGCTGCCGGCGACGCCGGAATGCAGCGCGATGAACCCGGCGTCGCGCCCCATCACTTCCATCACCATCACGCGATCGTGGCTTTCGGCCGTGGTGTGCAGCTTGTCGATCGCCTCGAGTGCAGTGTTCACGGCGGTGTCGAACCCGAACGTCGTCACGGTGCCGCTGACGTCGTTGTCGATCGTCTTCGGCACGCTGACGATCTTCATCCCCTTCGCGCAGAGCCGATTCGCGATGTCGAGCGAACCGTCGCCGCCGATCGAGATCACCGCGTCGATGCCGAGCTGGCGAGCGGTCTCCATCAACTCGTCGGAGCGGTCGATCTCGACGTAGCTTCCGTCGGGCTGCTTCTGCGGATAGCAGAACGGGTTGCCCCGGTTCGTCGTTCGCAGGATGGTGCCGCCCTGATGGGCGATGCCGCGCACCGAATCCTTCGTCATCGTGATGACTTCGTCTTCACCGAGCAGGCCGGCGAATCCTCGCTTGATGCCGAGGACTTCCCATCCTCGATTGATCGCGGAGAGAACCGCCGCGCGGATGACAGCGTTCAGGCCTGGAGCGTCGCCCCCGCCGGTGGAGATCGCAATTCGCATCGAAAGAGTGATACGTGATGAACGTGCTACGACGGACGACGGGCCGGCGCGCCAGGATGACGCGCCGGCCCGATCGGCGTCACCCTGTGTACCGGATCAGTCCGGCGTCTCGAGCAACTGCACGATTTCGCCAGCCTTGGCGTGGCGCCCGAGCTTCGACTTCTCGAACACCGCTACGCCATCCTTCGTCACCTCGAAGCGCCCGCTCGAGCCCGGCTTGAGCTCGATCGTCGCGTCCGGAAATCGTGCTTCGAGCTCGGCCGCCAACCTGGTAGCCCGCGACTCGTAGTCTCAAAGAGTGCAGTACTCGATGGTAATTGTCATGGCCGCTGGCTTCGTGTCGTCCCGCGGAATATAGCTAGAGCGCGCTCGCGGTAGATCAGAGGCCGAGCTCCTTCCGCACGAGCTGGGCGACTTTCTCCTCCAGCCGCCCCGTCGATGCGCAGCGAACGCTGGAGTTCACCCCGTTCTGCGCGGCACTCCCGTCGACCCGCGTCTCGAGCACCGCGCGCCCGTCGTCGATTGCCCGCACCGCCGACACGAGCGTGAGCTGTACCGTATAGCGCTCGGCGACGGGCCCATAGGCGCCGACGCCGCACTGAAGCAGCGACGACAACCGATCCCCGCCGATCGGGCGGCGTACGGTCACCCGCACGGCGCCAAGGACCCGATACGTCGTGTCCACGACGCTGAGCGGCACCGCGAGGGCGTCGTACACCGCCGGCAACGCCGCCCACACTTTCCCCGCGGGAACGGCGAGCGTGTCGGGATCGCGTGCCGGCTCGTTGGCGAACATGCTCGTCGAGAAGCGGCCACTCTTCATGTCGACGAGCCCCGATTCCCCGGCGCGCTGCGCGGCGCCGGGACGCGCCGCGGCGAGCAGTGCCGCTGCGAGCGCGGCGGTCCAGACTTGTCTATGCGACATCGATCACCTCGCAAGAGGGGCGATTCAACGCTCGCCCGACGCTGCGGCGGTCGACGTGACGGACGGCGCGGCCCGTTCGTTCACGTCGAGCGCGTTCCAGTTCGCCATCGCGTTCAGTACCAGCGCGAAAGCGCCCTGCGACTGCCACCGCCACATCGGCCGCGTGCCGAACAGCACGACGTGCCCACGGCCGAGCGGGGCGTCCACGACCGTCGCGCGACCTGCCATCTCCTCACCCGCATCGAGCAGGCCCGAGACCAACAGGGAGTCCACGCGCGGGGACCAGCGCACGATCGTGCGCGCCCGCTGCCGCTCCGTCTCGTTCAGGATCGCGCTGTCGACGCCGACGGGCCGGTTGGCCGCCGGAGGTGGCGCCTGCACGGCGAGCAGGGGCGCCTGGTTGAAGTAGAGCGGGAACACCGCGCGCTCGTACCCATACGCGATCGGGCTCTCCGGCCGCATGACCTGCGCCCGATAGACGCCGCCACGCGCTTGCAGCTTCTGCTGCGGGGCCACGCTCACCGTCGGCACGAGACCGAACTCGATCGGCACCCGCGCCGTATTTCCTTCGACGACGAGCAACCCGCCGCGCTCGACGAATCGTCGCAGCGCGGCGAGCCCCGCCAGCCCCATCCCTGGTCTGACGTCGTCGGTCTCGTCCCACTTGCCGAGATTCGGCGTGAGCGACGTCCGCTTCCAGGGAATCGCCGGCCCTACGAGCGGGCGGCCGTTCACGATCGTCGTCGCCGCGCCGCTCACATGTGGGAACATCACCACGTCGTACCCGTCGAGCGCGCCCGGCTGTGCGAGGCGCTGGTCGGCGAGGTACGTGAACGGAATTCCCATCTGATCGAACGCGTACCGCACCCACCCCTCGTTCTGTGTCTCGATCCACGTGTGCACGAGCGCGATACGCGGCGCCGACACCGGGTGCCGTCGCACCCGCGGTACGTCGGCGACCGCGGTCGCCGATAGACCGAGCGTCGCGATCGCATCGCGTGCCGATTGGTCGCCCCGCTCGACGATGAACGTGCCACGATCGAAGCTCTTCCCCCCGATCGAGAACGCGGTGTCCGCGACGCTCACCGCGGCGCGACCGGTCTTCCAGGGCAGCGCCGCCGAGCGCCAATCGCCGGCGTGTGCCACGAGCAGCACCGCGCCGGAGCCGGCGATGGTGCCACGCACCGTCGCGTCGCCGTCGAGCCGGGTCATCGGCGCCGTGAGCACGGCCGGGTCCGCGATCTTGAGCGTCTGCACGTGACGCAGCTCGTCGAGCGTCCAGCCCGTGTCGTCGTACGGCGATGGGTCGTCGGGCTTGAACTTCTGGATGGCGAGCAGCGTCCGCGCGGTCTGGGTGTACGGCTGATCCATGCGCACGATCCAATCGCCGGCGTGCACGGTGACCGGGGCGGCCTTCGCGCCGTCGCCCTTCAGCGTCACGTCCGCGCTCGCGACGTGAATCTCCGTGGCGTGCCGGCGAAAGAGATTCACGAGATCGGCCGCTTCCGCGGCCCGCCGCTGTCCGCGAGGGATCACGAACGCGTACGGCGCGCTGCTCTTCCCCTTCGCGACCTGCCGTTCGGCCTTCAACGCGAAGTTCTCCAGGAAGGTCGCCGGATGGTCGGCGACGTACTTGAGCGCCGTCAGCACCCCCGATTCCTGGTAGTTGATGTTGCTGCGAATGCACCAGCGCACGCCATTCACCGGCGGGCTCGGACGGTCCCATCGCCGTTCGGTTTGCGCCGGTGGCAGGTTGGTCACATGGCAGTCCGCGTTCATCGAGGTGTAGGTCTCGTAGAAGCGGCCGATCGAGTTGTGCAGGTTCGCGATGGCCAGCATGTAGTTCGGCGCCCATCCGTCGTAGAAGCCGTGCGTCCACACGCCCGGCAGGCCGCGCTTCGTCAGCTCGGTGATCTCCTGATAGGCGAGCGTGTGCCACTCGTCGATGACGATCGGGTCGAACTCGTCGTTGTACGGACCGGTCCCCGTGCTCGTGTGCAGGAATGCCACCGACTCGTGCAGGTCGTGCATCACGGTAGGATGCCAGTGCAGGAAGCCCTCCATCACGTGCTGCGTGAGCTTCTGCGACAGCACCATCCCGTCACGGTTGTTGTCGTGCGCGGTGTACTTGCCCCAGTAGGTCAGCGAGACGCCATTCGGTCCAAGGCCGAGCGACCGCGAGAGCTTCGCGACGTCGACCATCCGGTCGCGACCGTCCACCTCGGTCGCCGGCGTGATGAGCGTGATGACGTGATCGCGGATCGCCTGCACGTGCGGCGTCTCCTCCACTGCGAGCCGGTAGAGGAGCTCCATCAGCATCTCCGGACTTCCGGTCTCGGGCGAGTGAATGCTTCCCGTGAGCCAATAAATCGGCTTCGCCTCGTGGATGAGCCGCGCCCGCTCGGCCGGCGCCACCCCGCGCGGGTCGGCGAGTCGCGCGGTCATGGCGCGGAAGTCGTCGATCCGCGCGATGGTCGCCGAATCGGCCACCGCGGCGATGATCATCTCGCGCCCCTCGTCGCTCGTGCCGAGTGAGTACACGCGCACCCGTGGCGACGCTCGCTCCACCGCCCGGAAGTAGCGGTTCAGCTCCTCCACGTACGCCAGCCGACCGATCGTCCCCGGGACGTAGCCGAGCACCTTCAGCGGAGTCGGCACGGTGGCCGACGCCGGTAGATGGTCGACGAGCTCGGTCGTGAACTTCCAGACTGGGTCCGTCGGTGTGAGCTCGCGGATACGCGCGGTGTAGGCGGAATCGAGCGGCTGTTGGGCACCGGCGACGCAGGGAAAAAGCAGTGCGCCGAGCAGGATCAGGCGGCGGGTCGGCATCGGGAACCGTGGAATGAGAGGGAGGGCGACGGAAAAGATGGCCGCGGCACGGGCGCCGTCAACGATTCGATGACGCGTGCCGCTCCGTGATGCCGCGCCGTTCGGGCCCGCGAGCGATCATGCGCCCATGCCGCAACGGAACGTTGGGAACGGCCCGCTGCATCGCACTGGCTACACGCTGATCGAGCTGGCGGTCGTCGTCGCGATCCTCAGCGTCGTCACGCTCGCCGGAATCCGGCGCCTGCAGTGGTATCTGGATGGGATCGCCGTCCGGACCGCCGTGCGTGAGATCGGGGCGCTGGTAGCGCGGGCTCGGGACGAGGCGATGGCCCGCCGAGCCGTCGTGAGCCTTCACATCGATACGGCGACGTCCTCGATTTCGCTGCGCCCGCGTGGCGGCCCCACGCAGCTCCATCCGGTCGGGAGGACGTACGGAGTGGCCCTGTCCACCACCCGCGACTCCATTGTGTTCGACGTCCGGGGGCTCGGCTACGGCGCGGCGAACCTCACCCTGGTGGCGCGCCGAGGCGCTGCGTCGGATACCCTCGTCGTGTCGCGCCTCGGACGGGTGCGCGAATGACGCGAGTGATCAATCCGCCGCGACGGTGCCGAAATCGTATCCCGGCACCGAGACGCGCGGGATCGGCGTGCCGATCACCCGCTCGATCGTGCGGACCATCGCGATCTCGTCGGGGGACATGAAGGTGTACGCGTCTCCCTCCTTCGCCGCCCGTCCGGTTCGGCCGATCCGATGCACGTAGTCTTCCGCCTGCTGCGGCACGTCGTAGTTGATCACGTGCGTGATGCCCGAGATGTCGAGGCCGCGTTGTGCGATGTCCGTCGCGACCAGCACCGACGTCCGCCCGTCCTTGAAATCCTGCAGCGCGCGCGTGCGCTGTGCTTGGGTCTTGTCGGCGTGCATGGCCGCCGCGCGCACCCCCGCCTTCTCCAGGTCGCGCACGACGCGGTCCGCGCCGTGCTTGGTCCGGGTGAAGATCAGCACCGAATCGTGCTTCTTGGCGGTAAGCAGCTCCACGAGCAGCGCAAGCTTCTTGTCGCGCGGCACGGGGTACACCGCATGCGTCACCGTGCTCGCCGCGGCGGAGCGAACGCCTACCTGGACCACGACCGGCTTCCGGAGGTATTTCCGCGCCAGTGCCTCGACCTCTGGCGGCATCGTCGCGCTGAACAGCAGCGTCTGCCGATACCGCGGCAGCTCATTCACGACGCGGTTGATCTGCGGTGCGAACCCCATGTCGAGCATGCGATCGGCCTCGTCCAGCACCAGCACTTCGAGGTCGTCGAACACGACGTTCTGGCGCTCCAGATGGTCGATCAAGCGTCCCGGCGTCGCCACGACGACGTCCACTCCGCCCCGAAGCTTTCGCTCCTGCGGCTCGAGCGGCACGCCGCCATACACGGCGACGACGGAGATGGACGTGTGCTTCGCGTACTTGCGGAAGCTCTCCTCGACCTGCACGCAGAGCTCGCGCGTCGGTGTCAGGATGAGCGCCCGGGTGCGCGGCGGCCCGTCGATCAAACGATCGAGGATCGGCAGTGTGAAGGCAGCGGTCTTGCCGGTGCCCGTCTGGGCGAGCCCCATGAGATCGCGCCCTTTGCGTGCGAGTGGGATCGCGTCGCGCTGGATTGGCGTGGGGCTGGTGTATCCCGCGTCCCGTATCGCGTCGAGCAATGCCGGATGAAGCTGGAGCTCCGAAAAGCTCGGCGTGGACTCGTCGATCTCGTGGCCGGCGGGCTCGCCCGCGGCCGTCGTGTGTCGATTGTCGGTCATGCGTCCAGATGCGTTGCGCCGGGGCCGCGATCCCGGAACGTCCGGGACCGGCGCATGCACCGGGCTCGCGCGGCGTCGCCGCGAATTGGACCGGTGCGGTTGATGAGGATGCGATGGCCACAGCCACCGCGCACGGAAGCGTGTCGTTCGGCCCGATGCCAAACGGTCGTGAAGGGATCCGCAGCCTCCCGCGCCCTACGCGCGGGCCCTCCACCGCCGACCGGAGAAACGCAGCTCGAGCCGCTCCTCCCCGGTCTGGTCTTCGTCGATCTGATCCAACCAATATAGCACAATTCGTCGCTGGCGGCTACCTGTCGCTCTGCTGGCGTCTAACCCAGGCGACTCTCGAGAAACGCGAGCACGATGGCGAGGACTTCCTCGGGAAGCTCTTCGTTCACCGCATGTCCGCCGCCCTGCACCTCGCGCAGCAGCAACGGTGCCCCGGTTGCGCGAAGCGCCTCGACATACGCCGCCGCGTCGCGCACGAGGCGATCGCGGGTGCCGAGGACGACGAGCACCGGGGACGCGAGGGCACGGAGCCGGCGCGCCATCACGTCGGCCGGCGGCCGGGCCCACGGAAACTCGTGCACGAGCCGCCGCATCGCGCGGGCGTACGCGGGAAACTGCGACGGCGCCCAGTACTCCTCTTCGTCTCGCGCCGTGAGTCGACTCGGGTCGCCGTACACGAGGCGGTGCGCCCGCGCCACGACCCACCGTCCCACCAGTCGATGCAGCACCCGCTCGACGACCAGCGGGCTCGCAAGGCGCGCGATGGGCAACACGCGGATGCGTCCGAACGACGCGGGATTCACGAGCGCCACGCGCCCGAGCCTCGGCTCGCCGCGGAGCGCGAGCTCGAGCGCGATCGTTGCCGCCATGGATTGCGCGACGATCGCGACACCGGTCAGCTCCTCCACCGCGATCACCTCGCGCAGGACGGCGACCTGGTAATCCAGCCGGTACGTCTCCCTATCCAGCGGTTTGTCGGAGAGGCCGTGTCCGGGAAGGTCGAGCGCGATGGCACGACGTCCCGCGGCGGCCAACGGCGCGAACCAGGCGCGCCACATGTAGAGCGACGCTCCCCACCCGTGCAGCAGCAACACCGGCGGGGCATCGGACTCGCCCGCTTCGGCGATACGGAGCCGGACGCCGCTCGCGAGCGTGATGGTCCTCGTTCGAACGTGCGGCACGCCGGCAGGGAACATCTCCGCCGGCGCGAGCCGTCCACCCAGCCGCCGCTCCATCGTCGTGTTCGCGACGCGTCAGCCGATCTCGATCTGTCGTCCCGCCAGCCTCGCGATGAGACCAAGCCGGAAGGTCATGTCCGCCCACCGCTCCTCACCGGCGAGCTGCGTCTCGAGCGGATACGTGGGCCACACGTGCGGGTTGGTGCTCTTGGGGCTCGCCAATCCCTTGTGTGGATGCCATACGCCTTCGCGGTCGCGATCCTCGAGAAAGCGCTCGAACAGCTTGGACCAGTTCTCGTTGCGCTTCAGGTAGCCGAGTCGCGCCATCAGCTCGAGCCAGAAGAGCGAGAAGGGCACGTCCGCATCAGCAGCATTGCGATGCGGCAGCACGTCGCCGAGCACGAGATGCGGCACGGGGACAGCCTGCTTGCCGACCAGCTGCACCGGCTCCTGCCTGGGGTGCGGCTGCATCAGGTGCGCATACAGCGCATCGACCTCCCGGTGATGCTCGGCGCGGAACAGCGGCATGTACGCCAGCATCATGACGGAATAGATCGACGGCGGCGCCGCCTCGGCGGCGAGCATGTGCTGGTTGCCTTGCCGGATGAACGGCTTCTGCGCGAGCGGAGAGCGGAGGTAGTCGGCCATGCGTACCAGGATGCGCCGCGCCGCGCCGCGCAGACGCGGGTCACCCTCATAGCCCGCCTGCGCCAGCACGGCCGCCGCCGCTTCGCGCAGTAGCGCGCGACCACGCTTCACCGAATCCTCGTCCGGCGCATGCTTGCCGCCCAGCTCGTACAGATAGGCGGGGTCGTCGTCTTCAGCGAGGAGACGAAACAGCACACGGCGGGCGTGGACCAGCGGAGGCGTGTCCTTGTGCCATCCGTACTCGATGAGTCGTCTTACGGCTGGGATCGTTCCAATGCCTTCGAAGTGCTCTGAGCGCGGCGAGGGCAGGGCGAGCATCCCCCCGCTCCACGTGCCGTCCACGGCTTGCTGCATCGCAAGAGTCAGCGCCGGACGATGTGTAAATGGAAGCGCTGCCACCTGTTCCGTTTCGCTCGTGGTGAGACGGGCCACCTCCGTGAGCGCGCGGTACTGGATCGGCGCGGAGGCGTACCGCAGCAGCCAGTCGAGCGGAAATCGCACTGGACCGGACGGCGGTGGCGCCGAAGCCGTTACCGGGGTCGTTACCGGTGGAACGGCCGCCGGCGGTGCGGGCGGCAGCGGTGATGGGATGCTGGCGGAGCTGTTCGGCGGCGACGGCAGGGTCACAGAAGGGCTCGCAGAGCTAGCGGTCAGACCAGACGGCGCGACACCCTCCAGCAGGGAACGCCCCGCCGGAGGGCGGGTAAGCATAGCAGAATCACCCGCGCCCGCTAGAGGGGGCCTGGTAAGTATCGCCGGTTCAACGAGTTAGATTTTGCAGTTCTCTTTCCATCCTCTGAGGCACAAGGCCATGAAGGGAATTCGCATCGCGTTGCTCGGCACCGCGATCCTGCTCGGAACCGCCGTCGTGGCTCGCGCGCAGGTGGTCCGTGGTACGATCGGGGACCAAGGCGGTCGCCCCCGCGGCGGCATGCAGATGAACGGGATCGAGCTCACTGAAATGCAGAAAGTGAAGCTCGACGAGATCCAGCGAAAATATCAGCCCGAGATGGCGTCGCTGCGCGATCAGATGGCTGGCGGCGGCGATCGTGCCGAGTTGATGAAGAAGGCGATGGCGCTGCGCGAGCGATCGGCCGGCGAGATCCGCGCGATCCTCACGGCCGACCAGCAGAGCGTGTTCGACAAGAACATGGCCGAGCAGAAGGCGCGCTTCGAGCAGATGCAGCGTCGCGCACCTTGACCTGCACGCCGCATACCGCGCGGGGTCGCTGACGGGCCGGCGAACAATTCGCCGGCCCGTCAGCGACCCCGCGCGGTATGCGGCGTGCAGGTCAAGGTGCGCG
>DASXHF010000010.1:0-6064 GCA_036488775.1 Gemmatimonadaceae bacterium
AGCGCACCGGCGAGCATGAGCCCGCACTGCTCCATCGCCTCCTCGATTTCGAGCCAGCCGCCGCAGTCGATGCGCTTGCACCAACTGCACATGTGGATCAGCGACGACGTCGGCGCGACATCCTGGTCGGCGCCGAGAGTCGGCCGGAGAGATACGTCGTCGGCCAATCGACCGGCGGGCGTTGCTCCTCACGCTCGAGGTTGGCCGTGAGCGCGAGCCAATCCTGCTGGTCGAGCGGGCGCACGGAGAGGCGCATGAAGCGCCGCCGGCCTGGTGCGTCGCAGCGGAAGCGGCCGACGCTCCAGCGCGCGCGCCACCAATCATCGACTCAGACCGGCTGCGCGCTCCGACGCAGCCGCACGGCGCCGGCGACGAACACCGCCGCCACCGCGAACCCCACCCATAGACCCGGCGCCACGAGCAGCTGCGTGAACGGCACCGCGTTCATCGACTCCATCAGCGTCGCGCCCGGTGCCGGTGGGGGCGCGCTCGTGCCGCCGCCCAGCTGATTGACCAACAGCTGTGCGATTCGCGTCGTGCCGAACGCCACGCGCTCGAACACCATGATTGCGGCCGGCGGCAGGATCGCCCATGCGAACGGCGCCCGCGTCGCCCACCCCGAGACGAGCAGCAGCCACGCATAGAACGGCGCCGTCGAGATCCCGTGCAGGGCCACGAGATGGTAGAGCAACCCGACCGCGTCCCTGCCCAAGTGCAGCTGCGTCCGGAGGAGTGCCGTGCTCTCGCCGTGCGCCGCGAGCACGACCGCGCTGAGGAGAAGCAAAATGGCCTGCACCGTGACCGTCAGCGCCCAGATGACCACGGGCAGCACGAGCACCGGGATGCTCAGCTTCGCCAGGACCGTCATCGAATCCGAGACGGGGAGCGACTTCCAGAGGAGGATGCTGCGATCGCGGCGCTCGCCGTACAGCGCGTCGACGCAATAGATCGCGGCGACGATGAGGCCAATGACCATCATCAGACCGGCGACGACGTCGTACGGCTGGTTGATCGCTTGGCGCTGGTGCAGCTCGGCGAGCGCGCTGATCGCGCCCATCGGTCCTTCGATCTTGAAGGCATACGCGGCAACACCGGCGGCCAGCACGACGGCGACGCCGGACGGCGCGAGCCAGAGCCAACGATTCTCCCACAGCTCGCGCCGCAGCGCCCAGTAGAATTCACGGATCATCGAACCTCCGGCGCTTCCCCGCCGACTCGCGCAATAAACAGGTCGGCCACGCTCGGCGTGCGCACGTCGCCGAACGCGGTCAGGCGCTCGGACGCGACGCCGTCGAAGAGCATGATGTGCTGGCCAAGTGCCTCACGCTCGTGCAACGGCACGAGACGCCGCGCCTGCGCGACGTGCGCGGGGTGCACGCGCACCTCGCGATAGCGGGCTTCCACCTCGTCCATCGTCGCGCTCAGCACGACGCGGCCGCGGTCGAGGAAGATGACGTCGGTCACGACGTGCTCGATCTCGTCGACGTTGTGGGTCGCGAGGATGATGGTGCGATCGCGCTCGTGGAAGTCGGCGAGCAGTGAGTCGTAGAATCGCTTTCGATAGACGATGTCGAGGCCGAGGGTCGGCTCGTCGAGCACGAGGAGCCGGGCGTCGATCGCCATGACGATGGCAAGGTGCAGCTGCGCCACCATCCCTTTCGACAGCTCCTTGACCTTGCTCGTGCCATGGATCGTCGTGCGCTCGAGGAACGACTCCGCATGGCCCCGATCGAAGCGCGGGTGGACGGCGGCGACATACTCCAGCAGCTGCGACACCTTGATCCAGCGTGGGAGCACCGCGACGTCGGCGATGAAGGAGACGTCGCGCATCAGCGAGGCGCGATCCCCCCACGGATCGCGGCCGAGCACGCGCAGCTCGCCGTCGTATGACGTGAGGCCGAGGATCGCGTTGAGCGCGGTCGTCTTGCCGGCACCGTTCGGCCCGATCAGCCCGACGATGCGTCCCGCGTCGATACGGAGGTCGATCCCGCCGAGGGCGACGGTGCCGCCAAACAGCTTCCTCAGACCGTGCGCCTCGACGACCGGCGTTTCGTCCCGCGCGCCGATCATGATTTCCGCCCGCGCCTCTGGCGCAGGAGCTCGTCCGCGTCGAGGCCGAGCCGCTCGATGGTGTCGCGGACGCGCGGCCACTCCTCCTCGAGGAACCGCTGCCGCTCGGCCTTGAGCAGAAGCGCGCGGGCGCCGGCGTTGATGAACATGCCACGCCCGCGACGCATCTCGACCAGGCCCTCGTCGACGAGCGCCTGGTACGACTTCATGACCGTGAGCGGGTTCACCCGATACTCGGCCGCGACGTTGCGCACCGAAGGAAGGGAATCGCCCTCCTTCAGGATGCCGTCGAGCATCATCGCGATGATACGGTCGCGCAGCTGGCGATAGATGGGCAGGCCATCGTTCCACTCACGGTCCACGTTCGATTCTGTCTGTCTTCACTTGGCTGGCAGGGCCGCCACGCTCTCGACGCGATGGAGCTGCATCTCCGCGCCCATCGTCTTGCCGTTCGGCAGGCCCCAGGTCCACTCCTCGGCGTGATGCGTGCTGTCGACGAAGGTAAAGCGGACGTGCTGCATGTGGCCATGGGTCGTCGGGCCGGAGACGTCGAGGAAGTCGAAGTCGACCTGCTTGCGGTCCGGGGACACACGGGCTGCCATTCGCGGCCGGTTGCCGGCGTCGCAGTAGTGGGTGAGGAGAAGGCTGGCGCCGTCGATGTACATCATGGTGACCGGATGATCGTTCTTCGACGGGTCGTCCGCAGCCCCGGCCCCCGTCATCTCGTGCACGACTGCGTTGCCGCGCGAGGTGACGTGGAGCGACGCCTCCAGGGTGACGGGCCGCTGGGTCCGGGGATCGAGGAGGGTGCCCTGCCAGCGGCCGGACAGGGACTTGATGAGGGCGAACGCCGTCTGCGCCTCGGCGGAGGGAGCGGCAAGGGTGGGGACGGTGGCCGCGGCGGTGTGCTCGGGCGTCTGGGCATGGAGCGGCGACGCCGCGGAGCCGATGACAAACAACGAGAGGGCGGCGCGAGCAGTGGCGCTGATACGCATGATTGGTCTCCGGTGAAGATCCGTGGGAACTGCACCCCGGCCCGGGATCCCGCTGGCCAGTCGAGAGGAGCTGGGTGATATGGTGTTATATATGACTATAACACCAAGGTCGTGCTGTCAAGAGCGGCTTGTCCCGCCCCGATCCCCCACGCGGTAAGGCCGCCCATGGCGAGACGCACCCGCGCTATGAGTGGATCACCTCCCGCCGCTCCAACATGCCGACGAACTGCTCGATCTTCTTCGCGCGCGTCTCGGCTCGTTTCACCGTCTGGATCCGGAACAGGATGGCGTATCGGTTCGCGCTGTTCAGGGTCGCGAAAAACGCCTTCGCGTTCGGGTGCGCGTCGAGCGCGCGCTGAAGGTCATCCGGCACGCCGGCGGTTCGATGCGAGTCGTAGGCGGAGTCCCACTGACCGTTCGCCTTCGCGCGGTCCACAGCTTCGAGGCCGGGTGACTGCATCCGGCCGCACTCGACGAGACGCTGCACTTTCTCGCGGTTGATCTTCGACCAGATGCTGCGCTTGCCGCGCGGCGTGAACTTCTGGAGCCAGGTCGCGTCGTCGAACGTCTTCTTTTGCCCGTCGATCCAGCCGTAGCAGAGCGCGACGTCGAGCGCCTCGGCGTACGACACCGATTTGACGTTCGACGCTGCCTTGGCGATCCGCAGCCACAGGCCGGCGGATTTGGCGTGGTGCTTGGCGAGCCAAGCTTCCCATGCCGCGTCATCCTTGAACAGGCGCACCGGCAGCTCGGCGGGTTTGCGGTCGGTCATGGTGGAAAGCTACCGAAGGCGGGCCGCCGCGCGGCGAGCGGCCCGATGTAACAGCTGGACCACCATGGGCGACGCAAGGCCGCCCGAAGCGCGACGGCGAACACGAAACGCATCCCGGGCTCGGAGCACGCCACGACGTTCAAGACCGTCGCCGACGCGTTGCGCTTGCGTACGCATCGCATCGACAAGCTGCACCCGATTCCTCGCGCCTTGACATATGCCGATATCAGCATATGATTCGGTCATGGCCCGAGCAGCAACGACGTCGGACGTCTTCAACGCGATCGCCGAGCCGCAGCGCCGACAGATTCTGGTCCTGCTGCGCGCGGGTGAGCAGCCGGTGACCGCGGTGGCCGAGGCGCTTGGGATGACCCAGCCGGGCGCGTCCAAGCATCTGCGCGTGCTCCGAGAGGTCGGCCTGGTGCGGGACCGCAAGGCCGGCAAGCAACGCGTGTACGCAATCGACGCTCGCGGGCTGCGACCGGTGCACGAGTGGACGGGCGGGTTCGAGCAGTTCTGGAACGAAAGCTTCGACCGGCTCGACGCGTACGTGCAGAACCTCGAGCAGACACGAAGGAGGAATGACCGATGGCAGCGGCAAGGCAAGAAACGCGGGCGGAAGCGGTGACGCCCGACCGCGAGATTGTGATCACCCGGGTCATCAGCGCTCCGCGGGAACTCGTGTTCGAGGTGTTCACCGACGTGCGGCACCTCTCGCAGTGGTGGGGGCCGACGGGGTTCACCACCACCACGCAGGCGTTCGAGTTCCGCGTCGGCGGCGAGTGGGAGTTCGTGATGCACGGACCGGACGGGACGGACTACCAGGAGTGGATCTCCTGGACCGAGATCGTTCCGCCGGAGCGGATCGCGCTGCTGCATGGTGAGTTTCGCGGCGACCCGAACGCCTTCGAGTCGCTCCTGACGTTCGCGCCAGACGGCGCCGCGACTCGGATCGAGATGCGCACGGTGTTCCCGACCAAGAAGCTGCGCGACGAGGCGGTCGAGAAGTACCACGCGATCGAGGGCGGCCAGCAGACGCTGAGCAAGCTCGCTGCCTACGTCACTGGGATCACTTCGAACGGAGGCGACGACTGATGGCCGGGAAGGTGTTCTTCAGCGTGTCCATGTCGCTGGATGGGTTCGTCGCGCCCGCGCACGATCTGTACTCGCCGAGCTGGATGGCACAGTGGACGGAGCTCCAGCAGTGGGTCTTCCCGCAGCGGTTCTTCCGGGAAAGCCTGGGAATCCGTGAGGGCGGCGAGGAGGGGCGCGACAACGACATCCTCCGGGCGACCTTCGAGCGCACGGGCGCGAGCGTCATGGGCAAGCGCATGTTCGACGCGGGCGAGCACGCGTGGCCGGAGGACGCGCCGTTCCACACGCCGGTCTTCGTCGTGACGCACGAGAAGCGTGAGCCCTGGAAGCGGCTCGGCGGGACGACCTTCTATTTCGTCAACGATGGGATCGAGCGCGCGCTCGACCAGGCCCGCGAGGCCGCCGGCAACCGGGATGTTCGCATCGCCGGCGGCGGTACAACGATCCTGGAGTACGTGAACGCGGCCCTGATCGACGAGTTCACGATCGCCATATCACCCGTGCTGTTCGGCTCCGGAATCCGACTGTTCGAAGGCGTGGACGCGAGCCGCGTCGCCCTGGAGCCGATCCGCGCGGAGCCGACGCAGCGGGTGACCCATCTGACCTACGCAGTCCGAAAGCGGTAACTCCCTCGGCGTCAGCGCGCCGCCTCTACGCGCTGCGCCGCACCGGCTCGACCATCGGATAGTCGGTGTAGCCGTCCGAGAAACCTTTGGGACCGGGCGCGTAAAACGTTGCCGGGTTCGGCGCCGAGAGCGGCAAATCGCGACGCAACCGCTCGATTAGATCCGGGTTGGCGATGAAGGGACGGCTCATCGAGACGAGATCGGCCTTGCCTCTCACGAGCGCGTCCTCGATATCAGCGAGCGTGGTGTAGTTGCCACTCGAGATGTAGCTGTTGGTGAAGACACGGCGAATGGCCTTCGCCGTCTCGGCGGCGGTGGAGAGGCCGGAGAGCCGCGAGTGGTCCACCAGGTGCACGTAGACGATCCCGATCTTCTGCAGCTCGGCGGCGAGGTACGTGTACGCGTCGTCGAGCTCTGGGTAGTGCGCCATGTCGTTGAAGGTGCTCCAGGGCGACAGCCGAATCCCCACGCGATCCGCGCCGATCGCGTCGGCCACGTCGCGCGCG
>DASXHF010000023.1:0-6215 GCA_036488775.1 Gemmatimonadaceae bacterium
CGGCAGCTTGGCGGCCAACCGCATCGCATCGAACGGCGCATGCACCTTCGCATCGTTGTCGAAGTAGACATACACGTCGCGCGTCCCACCGACCGGTGAGCGCCACCGCTCGATCTTCCGCGCCCACTCGTCGATCTCCTCGTCGGTGTACCCGCTCGCGTAGAGCTGCCGCGAGCCGTGCAGCCGCACGTACACGAAGTCGGCCGTCACTTCCTCGGCGTACGGAAACTTGCCGGCCGTGTCCGCGATCACGAACGCCATGTCGTGCTCGCGCAGGATCGCGTAGAACTCGTCGTGGAAATAGCTCGGGTGCCGCACCTCGAACGCATGCCGGTAGCGCACCGGAGCCGCAGCCTCCACGAGTGCGCCGCGTCGTAACCGATCGTCATGTTGCATCGCCACCGCCTCCGCATCCCGCGCCGTGCGTGGCAGCAGCCGCATGAACGAGTCCATGCGTTCGGCGTCGAACCTGTACGTCGCAGGAAGCTGCCACAGAAAGGGGCCGGTGCGGCGTCCCAACGCCAGCACGCCGCTCGCGAAGAAGTTGCCGAGCGAGCGCTCGGCGTTGCGCAGCTTCAGGTTGTGGGTGATGAACCGTCCGCCCTTCACCGCGAACACGAAGTCGCCGCCGGGGACCTGCGTCAGCCATCGCTCGAACACCGCCGGCGATTTGAGACTGTAGAAGGTCCCGTTCAACTCGATGCTGTTGAACCGGCTGCTCGCATACTCGAGCCACCGGCGCGCTGGTAGGTCGTCCGGATAGAAGCGACCGCGCCAGGGCTTGTAGTCGTAGCCGCTGATTCCGACGAAGGCTCGTCCCCGCCTCCTGCGTCCGCTCTCGTCCGGCGGCATGAGCCGGCGCTACGGCCCCGTGGGCGGGTTCGGGTTGCCGATCGTCTCCTGCGCCGGATACGGGAGGTACGCCGTCCGGGCCTCCGTGATGCGACCGAACCGCCGCTCGTCCGCCCACCGCGTTCCCGTGAGGAACAGGGCGTAGCGTCGCTGCCGGTAGATCTCGTCGAGCACCGCCTGCTGCGTCGGAAGCGACGTCGCGTCCTTCGGCGGCAAGCCGGCGTTCGCGCGCACCCGGTTGATCTCCGGAATCGCCTCCGGCGATCGATTCAGTCGCGCATACGCTTCGGCACGAATGAGCGAGAGCTCGTCCTGGGTGAACAACGGATATGGATCCGACATGTTGCGGTAGATGGCGAGCGGCACCACCTGTGCACCGCCGAACGGCGTCGTCACCGTCGTGCCGGTGAACCGGTTCACGCGTGTGTCGCCCGACTCGGCGTCGGTGCGGAAGGTCGCGATCGCCTGGAAGTAGCCGTTCGAGATGGCCGAGGCCCAGATCGGATTCTGATCGACGGTCGAGTAGGTGAACGTCGACGTCGCCGTGGCGGGCACGACGTTGGCAAACCCGATCGCCGCATCGTAGTTCCCCGCCGCCAACGAATACCGGGCCTGCCAGGCGTGAATCGTGTTCGGCAGGTCGATGCTCTTCTGCAGGATCGAGCTCGTGAACTCCGCCGACATCGGTGTCGAGAGGTCGCTCAGCGCCGACGCCAGCAGCGACAGCGCCTGTGACAGCACCGTCGCGCGAGTATCGTATCCCGGCGGCGTCTTGGAGAGGTCGGTCGGAATCTGTGGCCACGCCTCGATCAGCGTTCCGAACGCCCAGGCCTTTCCCGCCTTGGCAAGCGCCGAGAGCCCGCTCTTCGTGCCGGCCTGCAGCGAGGCGTCGCTCACGTTGTCGAGGATGTCGTTCGCCGTGCGGACGACCTGGAAGCCGGTGGACCAGAAGTTCAACAGATCGGGATTCGTCGGATCGATCGCCGCCGAATTGGCGGTCTGAATGGGATACTGCTGAAACTCGCGCGTCGTGGAGAGCGAGGCGTCGGTGTTTCCGAGCTCGCCCGCGACGACGCCGCTGAGCGTCACCGCCGGCCCGACGAAGTTGTCCATGCGCCCTTGCAATCCCACGCCGAGCGCGCGCAAACCGGCCGGGCTGGTGAGAACGCTCTGCTGCGTGGCGGCGTTCGGGTTGGAGACGTCGAGCTTGCAGCCGGTGAGCGACAGCAGTATCGCCAGAGTGATCGCGACTCGGCTCCGGGACGAGATGCGTGGGGTCATTGATCGGGCCCGGTCAGAAGGTGAGGGAGAGCGCGAACGTCACGTTGCGCGGAATCGGCGTCGTGGCGAAGGCGAAGCCGCGCACCAGTGTGCTCTGCGCGCCGGCATTCGTCTCGGGATCCCACCCGGAGTACTTGGTCCACGTCTTCAAGTTCCGTCCCGCGATCGTCGCCGTCGCGCCCGTAACGCCGCGCAGGTGCAACCACGCGGGATCGAGCTGATAGCTCGCCGACAGCTCGCGCAACTTCGCGTACGACCCGTTCTCGACGTATTCCTCGAAGATCGAACGCCGGGCCTGGAAATAGCCCGCCGGCACCTTGCCGAGGATCTCGTCGGCATAGGCCGCGCCGGATCCGAACGCGGGTGTCTCGAGCAGACGTCGATCGAAGTTGAAGATGTCCACCCCATTCACCCCATCGACCTGGGCCCGAAAGCTCCAGCGGGTGCCGACGGACACTTCGTTGATCGCCGACCAGAAGCGATGCGCGTTCGGGTTGCCGATCACCTTCCGCGGTCCGATGTATGGTACCGCGACGACGTTGCCGTTCGCGTCGATGATCGGCACGCTGTCGCGGGCCGGTGTGGTGCTCGTGGCGGGAACACGCCCGAGGATCTGGCCCTGGGCGTTGCGTACATACGTCGTCCCGAAGAAATGGCCCGGCGCACTGCCGTCGCCCGGGTCCGTGGCGACGCGCACGATGTTGAAGCTGCCCGGGATGAAGAACGCTCCGCCGTCCGACAATCGCGTCACCTTGGGATCACTGGTCGTCAGCGTCCCCGTCACCGTCCACGAGAACCCGCGGCGCTGGATCGGCACCGCGCGTGCCAGCAGCTCCCATCCCCGATTGCGCAGCTCGCCCACGTTCGCGAGCTGATCGAGAAATCCGGTGGAAGGGGTCACCGTGCGCGGGAGCACGAGGTCGGTCACCTTCTTGTCGTAGTGGGTCGCTTCGATCCCCGCCCGCCCGTCGAGAAATTCGACGTCGGCGCCGAGCTCCGTTTCGTGCTGCCGCTCGGGTCGTAGCTGCTCGTTCCCCTCCCGGGTGCTGTTCACGATGCCGCTCGCGGTGCCGGCGGGCTCGAACACGTAGTTCAGGAACCGGTCGAAGCTGCCTGCCGGCTGTCCGCCTGACTGTCCCACGGCTCCGCGCAGCCGCAGCCGATTGACCCGCGTGCCGACGTTCCTGCTCCACCAGTCGAGCGACGACAGGTCGAACGACGCGCCGAACTTGGGGAAATACTGTGTCCGCTGATCTGCGCCGAAGGCGCTCGATGCGTCGCTCCGGAGCGCGGCGGTGAGAAAGAGCGCATTGTGCAACCCCGCCTGCAGCTGCCCGTAGAAGCCGAGCGTGCGCCGGTCGTCGCGGAGCTCGACGGCGAACTGCTGGCTCCCCTGCACGACCTCGGTGAACAACGCGAGATCCGTTGCCTGCGCGGTCGTTGCGTCGTACCGCTGCTGCTGCCAGTTCATTCCCACGCTCGGCGTCAGCTTCACCCAGGACAGCGGCTGTGTCGCCCAGCTCAGATCGAGGTCGGAGTTGACGAGGCGTGCGCGGTTCGCCGCCGAGACCGCGAGACCGGTCGGATACGCCACGGCCGTGGACCCGCGCGGAATGAACTGCTGCGCCGTTTCCGTGAAGCCGTCGTATCCGAAGCGATAGTCGGCGGTCACTCCGGCATACGGCGTTGCCGTCAGATGAAGCCCGCCGATGTACTGTTGCACGCCTTGCGGCGCCCGCCATCGCGCGATCACCTCGAGCGGATTGGCCTGGAACTGCGCGGCCGGAAACTCGCCGGTCACCGGATCGGGAAAGAAGTTCCGATCGTTGGAGCTGAACAGGAAGTTGGTCAGCACGCCGTAGTTCGCCACGAGACCTCCGTTCGGCGTGAGATCGGCGTTGCTCTGGATGAACGACGTGCTCACACCGACCCGCAACCAGCTCGCCAGCTCGCGGTCGAGGTTCAGACGCACGTTGTCGCGCACGTAGCGTGTCGAGCGAATGACACCCGTCTGGTCCTCGTGCGCGCCGGAGAGGTAGAACTGCGAGCGCTCGTCACCCCCAGCGAGCGAGACGCTCACGTTCGACTGCGGCGCCGTCTGAAAGATCTCGCGCTGGTAGTCGTACCGCGTCACCGGCTGGCCGGCGAGGTTCACCGGTGCTGCATTCACGTCCACCAATCGAGTCACCTTGTCTTGCCCGAATGCGACGCGCGCGGTCCCACGGAGCGCACCGGCCCGCCCGCGCTTCGTGAAGATCTGCACGACTCCATCGTTGGCGCGCGATCCGTAGAGCGCGGCGGCGGCGGCGCCCTTCACGATCTCGATCCGCTCGATGTCGTTCGGGTCGAGATCGGCCAGGCGGTTGGTGGTGTAGCCGCCGAGGTCGACCAGCTGCCGCGAGCCGTTGTCGATGATCACGCCATCCACGATGTACAATGGCTCGGCGCTGCGGCTGATCGTCGACAGCCCGCGAATGCGAATGCTCGTCCCACCGCCCGGCGTACCGGAGTTCTGTGTCACCAGCGCACCCGGGACCTTGCCGGACAACGCGACGTCGAGCTGCGGCGTCACGGTGTTGCCGAGCGCCTCCGCACCGACCGTCGCCAGCGTCGCGCCGAGCTGGGCCCGCTCGGTTTCGGTGCGCGTGGCCGTCGTCACGACCTGCGAGAGCTCGAGCACGTCGCGCAACAGCACGAAATCTCTCGTCACCGCGCCCCCGCCCGTCCCATCCGCCTCCGCCACCGTCGTTCGACGCGGACGATAGCCGATCCGCCGCGCCACGAGCGTGACCGGCGCGCCGGCACTCGGCCGCCCGATGGACAATCGGTAGCTGCCGTCTTCATTGCTCACCGTTCCGACCGCTGCGCCGTCCACCACGACCTGCACGCCGACGATCGGGTTCTGCGCCTCGTCGGTCACGCGTCCTTGTACGACCAGCGCAGCGCGAGCCGCCGGCGTTTGTGCCCCGAGCTCGGCCGTCGCCGTCAGCGCGATGAGCACGGTGAGAGCGACGAGCGCGCTTCGAGCGCCGAGGTAGGTCGCCGGCAGCGGCGGGGCGTGCGTGCAATGACGCATACGTGGGAGGGCTTGGGGGGCGCCGGTTAAACGCGGTGGTGGCCAACACTGCAATGCCGCCGGCCGCCGGTCAACGCTGCGCTCGGTGGCGGCCGCGACGCGATACCGAGCGCCGGGGTCGGCTTGACGACGCAGCCAGTCCGTGCCACGTTCTTCAGCCCGCCATCGGACCGCGCCCATGCTCACCTTGTGGCTGCCCGCTCTCGTCTCGGCCGTCATCGTCTTCGTCGTCAGCTCGGTCATTCACATGGCCTCGCCCTGGCACAAGAGCGACTATCCCCGTCTGGCGAACGAGGATGCCGTGCGCGACGCGCTTCGGCCGCTCGACATCCCGCCCGGCGACTACATGATGCCGCGCCCGCACTCGCGGGAGGACCTGCGCTCGACGGAGTTCGCCGAGAAGATGCGCCAGGGCCCCATCCTCGTGATGACGGTCATGCCCAACGGGCCGATGTCGATGAGACGCAGTCTCGCTCAGTGGTTTCTGTACCTGATCCTGGTCGGGCTGATCGCCGGCCACGTCGCCAGCAGCACGTTACCAGCCGGAGCGCCTGGCGAGCACGTCTTCCACGCCGTCGCGCTCACCGCGTTCGCCGCCTACGCCCTCGCGCTCTGGCAGCTCTCGATCTGGTATCGCCGCGCGTGGTCCATCACGATCAAGGCGACGATCGACAGTCTGATCTACGCCGCGATCACCGGTGCGGTGTTCGCCTGGCTGTGGCCCCGCTGAGCGATGGCCTACTACTTCGGATCGCCGACGTTGCGCCCCATCTGACGGACCAGCGCCCCGAACCGCGGATGGCCCCGCAGCGGATCGAACAACGGATTCACCGTCAGATACGCGAGCCAGCCGCGCCGCTCCTCCCGCGCGCAGTCCGCCCAATCGAGCGCACGCTCCGTGTCGCCGAGCCCGATGCACAACGTCGACAGCGCGACCGGCGACACGTACTCGCTCTTCCGACGCGCCTCGAGCCCGTCGAGAATGCGCGACGCTTCGTCACGCTTC
>DASXHF010000056.1:0-17396 GCA_036488775.1 Gemmatimonadaceae bacterium
GGCGTCGCTGTATCGCAGCGATATCCTGGCGTCGAGCGGCCCGCGCGCCACGCCGACCATCCCGCTCCCGACGCCGTTCGAGTAGCCGCTGTTGAACAGCTGCGTGCCGTCGGTGCTGTGCTTCGCCGCGCCAAGCGAGTACGTCACCGCGGAGCTCGCACCGCGAACGGCGCCCTCGGCGTCATACGTCCCAAAGCCGCCGCCGCGGCCGGAGAGCTCGGCGTGCATCGGCCCGCTGCCCGGCCGCGTGAAGACCTGCACGACCCCCGCTACCGCATCCGAGCCATAGAGGACGCTCGCCGGTCCACGCACGATCTCGATGCGGTCGACGTTGTCGCTGGTGAGCGTCGAAAAATCATAGGCGCCGCCGGCGTCGTTCACCGCGACGCCGTCGATCAGCACCTTGGTGAACTTGCTCTCGCCGCCCCGGATGAACAGCGACGTCGTCCCGCCGTACGATCCGGTTTGCGCGAGCGTGATCCCCGGCACCTGCCGCAGCGCGTCGGCGACGGAGACGATCCCCTCGCGGCGCAGCTGCTCGCCCGTGAGCACGGTGACGCTGGACGGTGCGCGCTCGGTCGCGAGCGCCGAGCGTGTCGCCGTGACCACGACCGGCGCGACACGGGCGGTGTCGCTCGCGGAGCGCTGCGCGCGCGCGGCGAGCGGTATGGTGACGAGAAGAGCGAGCGAGAGAGCGTGTATACGAATGCGTGGCATGTCGGATCGCCTGGAAGAGGAAGCGGGATGATCAGGAGCGAGGGCGCGCGCGGAGCGGTACGAGTGCCGGCGCGCCGACGGCCGGGTCGCGCGTGACGACGAGCGGCCACTCGTAGACGCGCTCGAGGATGGCGCCCTGCATCACCTCTGTGGGCACGCCTTCCGCGGCCACACGTCCGGCGTGCAGGAGCACCATTCGGTCGGCGAAGCGCGCGACCAGATTGAGTTGGTGACTCACGAGCAGCACCGCCCGCCCTTCGCGAGCGAGGCGGCTCAGGAGCTCGAACACGGCCATCTCGTGCGCGACGTCGAGGAAGGTCGTCGGCTCGTCGAGCACGATCGCATCTCCGCCCTGCGCCACGGCGCGCGCCAAGCGTACGCGCTGCCATTCGCCGCCGGACAGCTCGGTGATCGCCCGCGACTGAAGAGCGCCGGTCTCGGTCAGCTCGATCGCGCGGACGATCGCGCGGCGATCGTCTGCGGTGGCGGCGCGCCAGAGCCCCAGGTGCGGATACCGACCGAGCGCGACGTAGTCGCGCACACCGAGTGGGAACGCCGGCTCCTCGCGCTGGGTGACGACGGCGACCCGCGTGGCGATCTCGCGTCGCGCGCCGCGACCGACGACGGCGTCGTCGATGCGGATCTCACCCCGGGCGAGCGGCACGCGTCCGATCATCGCGCGCACGAGCGTGCTCTTGCCGCTGCCGTTGGGGCCGACCACCGCGGTCAACGCTCCACGCGGCGCGTGCAACGTGACGCCATCGAGCGCGCGGCCTTCTCGGCGCGGGTACTGAACGGCCACGTCCTCGAAACGGATCATGTGAGCCGCCGCAGCCGCGACAGGAAGAAGGGCACGCCGAGCAGCGCGGTCACCGCGCCCAGCGGCAGCTCGTTTGGCGGACGCGCGACGCGGGCGATCAGATCCGCCGCGACCACCAGCGTCGCGCCGCCGAGCGCGGACGCGACGATGATGGAGCGATGCGCCCGCGCGCCGAAGAGTCGCGCGAGGTGGGGGACCATGAGTCCCACGAAGCCCACCAGCCCCGCGGCGGCAACGGTCCCCGCGGCCAGCAACGCGGCGGCGACGTAGACGGCGAGCGAGGTACGACCGACGTCGACGCCCATGCCCGCGGCGGTGTCTTCGCCGAGCGAGAGCACGTCGATCGCCCGGCCGAGGGCGAACAACGCTCCTACGCCGACGGCGACGTACACGACCAGCGCGCGCACGTGACTCCACGTCGCGTCAGCGACCGAGCCCATCATCCACCAGAGCGCGCCGCGCACCACGTTCGATTCGACGTCGGCCAACGCCACCATGATCACGGCGTTGGCGAACGCGCCGACCACGACGCCGGCCATCAGCACGACACGCGCGTCGCCGCGCCCGCCGGCCGCGCGTGCGACGACGAGGGTCAACGCCACCGCCGCGAGCGCACCCGCCATCCCTGCCAGCGGCACGATCGTCGTGGGCGCGCGCAGCGCGACGGCGATCACCGCGCCGACCGCCGCCCCGCCGGAGACGCCGAGGAGATACGGCTCCGCCAGCGGGTTGCGCGTCGCGCCCTGCAACGCAGCGCCGGCGGCGCCGAGCCCCGCGCCGACCAGCGCTGCCAGCAGCACGCGCGGCAGCCGGAGCGTGCGCACGACGGCGATCGGCGTCGGCGCACCGATGCCGAGCGCGCCGCGCACCACCTCGGCGACCGACAGATGCAGCGTGCCGAGCATCACCCCTGCCAGACACACGAGCGCGAGGGCAAGCGTGAGCACGAGCCAACGTGACGTGCTCACGCTATCTCACCGCGCCGGGGTGCAGGATGCGCGCGAGGCCGAGCGCGCTCGAGCCGAGTCGCGCCGTGGGACCGTTCACGATCGTCGTGTCGAACGTGAGCACGCGTCCTTCGCGTACCGCACGCAGACTGCGCCAGCGCGGATCGGCGAGCATGTGAGCCCGGGCAGTCGGCGAGGCGAGCACCACGTCGGGATCCCGCCGGATCAGGTCCTCGAACGTCACCGGCGGCGACGGTGCCGTGAGTGAATCGTAGACGTTGCGCGCCCCGGCGACCTTCAGCAGCTCGCTGAGCCAGCTCCCGCCGCCGATCGCCATCAACGGATTCTCCCACGCGATCCAGAAGACGCCCGGATGTGGCAGGCCGACGGTCTGCGCCGCGACGCGCGCGAGCGAGCGTCCTACGGTGTCGATTGTGACACGCGCGGCGGCCGTGTCGCCGGTGAGCTTCCCGAGCACGTCGGTGACCCGCGCAAAGTCGGCGACGCGGTCGATCCGATACGCCGCGGTGCGGACGCCGGCGGCATGCAGGCGACGCGCGGCGTCGCGATTGTCCTCGCTCGCGTACAGGATGACGAGATCCGGACGCGCCGCAAGCACGGCCTCGACGTTCGGCCGCAGCGCCGCGCCGAGGTCGGGCACCTCGCGCGCCGCCGCCGGCTGGAGATCCCACGTCGAACGTCCGACGAGCCGCTGCCCCGCGCCGATCGCGAACAACAGCTCCGTGGTCGGCGGCATGAGCGACACGATGCGTGTTGGCGGCGGACCGGCGCGGAGGGTATCGCCGAAATCGTCGGTCACCGTGCTTCGCGGCGCTTGGTCGGAGCGGCCACACGCCGCGAGGCCAACGCTAGCGACGACGAGCAGGCGACGCGCGCGGCCGAGCACGAGGGTTCTGAAAAGCACGACGGGCACCTCCGACCTGAGGGAGTGCCCGTAACGGGCGCAGACGAACGAACCGTGTGCGCGTCGCCACCAATCCTCCCCCGAGGATCTGTGAACGTATCGCGGACGAGGTCGTCTCCTGGCTCCGGGCCGCGCAACCCGCCTTCCCGACGTGAGTCAGTGGCGTGTGAGGGCGCGCGTGAATCTGCCCGTTACAGTGGCGGGGCCGCGCCGGCATTGCACCGGCTTCCGTGTCCCCGTTCGCGTTGAATTGTGCGGCGAATCTACGTCGGCGTCGCCTCGCCGGCAAGCGCCGCCGCGAGCTGCGCCTTGAGCGATGCCCGCTGATCGCGATAGCGCGCCTCGCCGAGCGACGCATCGCCCGCTTCACGTCGCGCATCGAGCGCGGCGATCGCGGCGACGAGCGCGTCGGCACGCGACGTGTCGCGCTTCGCGCCGGCGCGGCGCGGCCACGGGCGACGCCGCAGCGCGAACACGAGCGCGCCGAACATCGCGGCGAGGATCGTCGCGGCAACCGCCTCCGTCACCCGGGTGCGCGACGCGCCGGCAGCGGTCGGCACGTCGATGCGCAGCTCCTCACCGGCGGCCACGCCCTGCGACAGAAACCGCTTGAACGACCGCCCCTGCGTCGTCACGTTGCCGACCGAGCGCAGCGACATGCCGCGCACCTGTGCCGACGGCTCTTCGAGCAGCACCTCGAGCACGCTCGTGGCCGGGAGCTGGATCCGCAGTGGAAACGCGCGCTCCGGAAGCGTGTAGCTGTAGCTGAGCTGCTTCACGCCCGGCCCGAACGACGCGACCAGATGCACCCGATCGCCGCGGCGGCTCAACGCGGCCGGCGCGATGTCGCCTGGCCCGCCGGCGAACGACGTCGCCGTCGCCGGCAGCGCAGCGCTCCAGATCGACGACAGCGTGTCTCGCGGCACCACGGTGACCGTGGTGTCGTTCGAGAGCTCGTACACCTCGACGATCTCCCGCCCTCCGCTGCCGTCCGGCTTTGGCGCCCCGACAACGATGTGGTGTCCCTGCACCGTGAACCGAACCGGCCGGGTGGTCGTGTCGAAGACGGTGATCTCGGCGTCGTCTCCCGCGACCCGCTCGCCACGCAGCGGCGCGGAGAAGTACGCGATGCCGTGGTAGACGGCGGCGGCGAAGTAGAGTGCCTCATCGCTGCCGAATCGCGTGTAGTCGATCCGGTACCGTCCCGAGGCGTCGGTCCGCGCCGAGTCGAGTGGGCCGGCGCTGTCGGGTCCAACCCGGTGCAGCGTCACCATCACACCGGGGAGGCTGATCTCGCGCTGCGGCCCCGGTGTCGTCACACGTCCCTGCACCACGGCATGCGACGGCGGCGCTGGCGGCGGCACGGAGAGGTCCTGCGCGCGCGCGGACGGCGCGATCGACAGGACGAACAGACCGAGCGGCGTGAGGACGGAGCGCGCCCGCCGGCGGCGATCAGGGATTGAACTTCCCGAAGTCTTCAGGGCGCAGGTTCTCCAGGTACGCCTTGAGCTGCTCGGCGGACAGCTCGGCTTCGTCTCGCTCCGCGGCGTTCGCCGAGAAGTCCGGCTCGTCCGCGTCGCTTTCGTCGTCGTCCTCCTCGACCGCGTCGCCCGGCTCGACGAGCAGCGACTCCGCGGCAAAGATCGGTGCATTCAGCCTCAGGGCGATCGCGATGCTGTCCGACGGACGCGCGTCGATGTGCACCAAGGTGTCGCCGCGTTGGATCTGGAGCTCGGCGAAGTACGTTCGCTGCTCCACGCGCGTGATCTGCACGCGGCGCAGCTGCGCCCCGACGCCGACGATCACACTCCGCATCAGGTCGTGGGTGAGCGGCCGCACCCGCTTCACATTGTGCATGTGCATGACGATCGACTCGGCCTCGGCCTGCCCGATCCAGATCGGGAGCATCCGCGTCCCGCCGCGCTCCTGCAGGACCACCACGTAGGAGCTCGTCGTGCTGTCGAGGCCGAGTCGTGACACGGTGACTTCAATCATGCTGCTGATACCCCGCAACTGAATGCGCGGAACGGGCAGAAACGACGGAACCTGCGGATCTGTCCCTCGTACTGAGCGCGACTCCGCGCACCCGACTGACCCCGCAACTCCAAAGGCCTTTTTTGCGGTCGACGGGATTCCGTGCACTCCGTTCCGCACTCGACGTTTTATGCCTGCGCCGCGCGCTTGAGTGCCGACGCGCGGTCCGTGCGCTCCCAGGTGAACAGCGTGCGGGCGTTCTTCCCGCTTCCGATCTTCTCCGGCGTACGTCCGAAGTGTCCGTAGGCCGACGTGGCGCTGTAGATCGGCTTGCGCAAGTCGAGCGCCGCGGTGATCCCCTTCGGCGTCAGATCGAACAGCTCGCGGATCGCCGCCAGAATCCGCGCCTCGGGCACGGTGTTCGTCCCGAACGTGTCCACACGAACCGAGACGGGCTCGGCCACGCCGATGGCGTACGCAACCTGCACCTCGCACCGACGGGCGAGCTGCGCCGCAACGACGTTCTTCGCCACCCACCGCGCCGCGTAGCACGCCGAGCGGTCGACCTTGGACGGGTCCTTGCCGCTGAACGCGCCGCCGCCATGCCGGCCCATCCCGCCGTAGGTGTCCACGATGATCTTCCGCCCCGTGAGGCCGGCGTCGCCCTGCGGACCCCCGATCACGAACCGGCCCGTCGGGTTGATGTGGTACTTCACCTTCTTGGTGCGCAGCTCGGCCGGGATCTCCGCCTCGATGACGTCGCTGATGATCGCCTTGCGGATCTTGGCGTTGTTGACCGAGTCCGCGTGCTGCGTGCTGATGACGACCGTGTCGACGGCCACCGGCTGCCCGTCCTCGTACACCACGGTGACCTGCGCCTTGCCGTCAGGGCGCAGCCACTTGAGATCGCCGCTCTTGCGACGCTCGGCGAGCGCTCGCGTCAATCGGTGCGCGAGGACGATCGGCATCGGCATCAGCTCGGCCGTCTCGTCGCTCGCATAGCCGAACATCATCCCTTGATCGCCCGCGCCGCCGGTGTCGACGCCCATGGCGATGTCCGGCGATTGGCGGTCGATCGTGCTCATGACCGCGCAGGTGGTGCTGTCGAAGCCGTAGCCGGCGTCGGTGTAGCCGATGCGCGCAATCGTGCTGCGCACCACTTCCGGCAGATGGACGTACGCGCTCGTCGTGATCTCGCCGGCGATCACGGCGAGTCCGGTGGTGACGAGTGTTTCACACGCGACCCGCGAGGACGGATCCTCGGCGAGCAGCGCGTCGAGCACGGCATCCGAGATCGCGTCGGCGACCTTGTCCGGATGCCCTTCAGTGACGGATTCGGAGGTAAAGAGACTGCGATCGTGCACGGCGGGTTCCCCACTAGCGTTGGAGAGGAAGAAAAAGGCCCGACACCATGCTGCCGGGCCCAAGGCCGTCGGTCGACGGCGCATGCGAAAGAAAGCGGGTCAGTCGGCGCCGGGCAACCCGTCGTACAGATACGGCAGATCGCCCAGCACGTCGGACAGGCGCTTCGCCAACTCGTGGCGCGCCTGTTCCGCCGTCAACGCGCGCAGCGCGGCCGCCGCAGCGAGCTTCGCGTGGGCCGCGGTCACCCCGCGCACGATCCGCTTCACGAGCGGCACCGATCGCGGCGCGACGCTCAGCTGGCGTACCCCCAGCCCCAGCAGCGCGAACGCCATCAGCGGCTGCGACGCCATCTCCCCGCACACCGACACCTCGACGTCGCCCAGCTCCGCGACGTCCACGGTGCGCTTGATGAGGCGCAGCACGGCGGGATGCAACGGCGTGAACCGCGGCGCGAGGTTGGCGTTCCCGCGATCGACGGCCAGCGTGTACTGCACCAGATCGTTCGTCCCGATGCTGAAAAAGTCCACGTCGTGCGTCAGCGTGTCGCTCGCGATCGCCGCCGCCGGCGTCTCGATCATCACGCCCAGCGGGACGTCGGCACGATACGCGGCGCCGCGGCTGCGCAGCTCGGCGGCCGCCTCGTCCAGCAGCCGGCGCGACTGCAGCACCTCGTCGAGCGTCACGACGAGCGGCAGCATGATGCGCAGGTCTCCGTGCACCGCGGCGCGCAACAGCGCGCGCAGCTGCGTCTTGAACAGCTCGGGCTGATCGAGGCACATCCGGATCGCCCGCCAACCGAGGAACGGATTCGGCTCGGTCGGAAACCCGCCCACCGGCAGCTTGTCGCCGCCGATGTCGAAGGTGCGTATCACGACCGGATTTCCCTGAAACGCCTCGACGACGCGACGGTACGCGCGGTATTGCTCGTCCTCGTCCGGCATCGTCGCGCGGCCGAGGACGAGGAATTCCGTGCGCATCAGGCCGACCCCCTCCGCCCCGCTGCGCGCCGCTGCCTCGGCCTCTTCTGGAATGTCGACGTTCGCGCGCAGCGTCACACGCACGCCGTCCTGGGTCACCGCCTCCAGGCCGGCCAGCTCCGAGAGCGCCGCCTCGGCGATCTCCTCCTCACGCTGCCGGCGGCGATACGCCGCGATCTCCTCGTCGGAGGGATTGATCGCGAGCATCCCCGTCCCGCCATCGAGCACGACGCGCTCGCCGCCGCGCAGCTCCGTCGTCGCCGTGCGGAGACCGACCACCGCGGGCAGACCGAGCGACCGCGCGAGGATCGCCACGTGCGACGTGCGCGTTCCCGCGTCGGTCGCAATCGCGGCGATCGACTGGCGCTCGAGCTGCACGGTGAGGCTCGGCGTCAGGTCGTGCGTCACGAGCACCGCCTTCTGGCCTGGCGCGAGATCGACGGGGTCGTGATCGGGGAGGCCGAGCAGCAGCGACAGCACGCGGATGTGGACGTCCGTCAGGTCGCCGACGCGCTCGCGCATCATCGGCGCGCTGTGGCGCGCGAAACGCGTGCGCCACTCGAGCATCACGAGGTCGAACGCCTTCTCGGCGCCCATGTTTTGCCGGATCAGCTCCTCGATGCTCCGCGTGAGCTCGCGGTCCTCGAGAATGTGGAGCTGGACGTCGAAGATCGCCGCCTCTTCGGGCCCCGCGGTCGTCTCCACGCGGTGCCGGACGTGGCGTAGGCGCTCCTTCGCCCGTTCCATCGCCTCGTGCAGCCGCGCGATCTCGTCGTGCACGCTCTCGTCGGCGATGATCCGGTGGCGCACGTCGGGCACCTCCCAGCGCAGGAGGTGGACGTGGCCCACCACGATGCCCGGTGAGGCAGGGATGCCGCGGATCTGTCGGTCCACTACCGTTCCCCGAACTTGTTCGCGATGAGCACGGCGAGCGCGTCCACCGCGCCGTCGGCGTCGGCGCCCACGGCGCGCAACGTCAGCGACGACCCGCACTCGGCCGCGAGCATCATCACCCCCATGATGCTCTTGGCGTTCACCTCCATGCCGTCCTTCACGAGCGTGATCTCGCTCTGAAATTTCGCCGATACCTTGACGATCTCGGCGGCCGGACGAGCGTGGAGGCCCTGCTTGTTGACGATCTGCACGATACGTTCGACCATCAGCGGGCCACCGAGACGAGGGCGAAGAGAGCGATCAGAATCAGCGCGAGCTTCCATCCTTCCACCTTCCCGTGAAGGCGCACGAGCAACACCGCCGTCGCCGTGGCGGCGAGCAGCACGATGGCGAGCACGCCGTTGCCCGCGTCGAGCACGCGCGCCGCCGTGAGTGGGATGGCCACGCCGGCCGCGGCGGCCGCTGCCCGCGCCACGTGCGCCGGCCCGCGGCGCAGCACCGGGTTGCCAAGCGCGGGCGCGACGCCCAACCCGCTCGTCCAGCCGACGCGCAGCCCCCAGATGCGCAGCCCGAAATGCCCCGTGTTGTAGAGCACGAGAAAGATGCCGATCACCGCGAGCGGACGCGCGCCAGACCCGAACGCGATCAGCGCCACGAGCGAGCAGAACGGAAGCCACCCCGCCCACACCAGCCGGTCTCCCACACTTCCCAACGGTCCGCAGAGAGCCGTGCGAAAGCGCTCGATGCGGTCGGCGGGCACCCCCGACAGCTCGGCGCGGGCGAGCGCGCCGACCGCGATCGACGCGAGATAGGGATGCGCGTTGAAGTAGGCGCTCTCGCGGGCCATCGCTTCCTTGAACGCGGCACCGTGCACCCCGCCCGGCAGCTTGCGCAGCGCCGGCTCGAGGCAGAACGCGATGCCATTCCCGATCAGCGTCTCGTAGTTCCACGAGCCCTGGATGGCGAGCAGCCGGCTGAAGACCGTCACCCACGTGAACGGGGAGACCGTCGGCGCTGGCGCCGGTGCCGGCATCGGTCGAGTCGCGGGAGCGGCGGCCATCATCGCGCGAGCAGCAGCAGAAGTCCGATCACCAGGCCGCCCGCGAAATACCACCGCGCGCCGCGCGCCGAGTGAAAGATCGTCCACGCGGCGCTGGCGGCCACCGCGCAGCAGATCGTCAGCGCCACCGCGCGCGAGCCGTGGTCGGAGAACGACCACACACCGAGCATCGCGTTCGCCACCGGGAACAGAAGGCCGTACGCCACCGCCGTGAGGAGCGCCGCCCGGAGCAGGTCGCTCGTGAGGCCGGCCAGCTGCAGACCGATCACGGCGCCCCGTGAGCCCGCCTCGAGCGCGGGGCGTTGGCGTCGCGCCAGCCAGGCATTCCATTGACGCAGCTTGAGCAGGGTCCACCCGCTCACCCACGCCGTCGCGAGCGCCGCCAGGATGCCGATCGTCAGCGCGCCGGCGCGCTCGGTGTGCAGCGCCGCGGCGATCGCGCCCCCCACCACCGCAGACGAGCCCCATTCGGGATACCGCGACGCGCCGAACGGCAGCGTCGCATGCGCGATGAGCTCGAGCGCGACCCCGAGCATGATCCCCGTGCTCGCGTCGCCGACGAACGCGCCGGCGAGCGTCGCCGCCACCAGGGGACGCGAGATCATGATCTGCGGAAAGCAGACGACGTCGAGTCCCAGCACCCCGCCCAGCAGCGAGATCGGCAGCAGCTCTCTCATCCGCCCGCCTCCCGCGCCGCGAGCAGCTCCTCGAGCGGCACCGCGCGCGCCGCTGGTACGTCCTGCGCCGTCACGACGGCGCCGAGCGCCGACAGCCCGCGCAGCGCGTCCTCTTCCGCCGGACTGAGAAACACGTACCGCAGATGCTGGGTGCGTCCGGCACGATGATGAATTCCCCCGACATTCACGTCGCGTACGCCGCCGTGCTCCACGAGCTGACGCATGGTCGCGATGTCTCCCGTGAGCAGAATCCCCGGACGCGTCTCGGTGCGATAGCGATCGAGCAGCGGCGCTGCGTCGGCCGCGGAATGAAATCGGACCTCCATCTCCGGCGGCACGCCCATGCGATACAGCTCCTGCTCCCAGTCGCTCGCTGCCACCGCGTCGTCGACGAGCACGATGAACTGGACGTCGAGCGGCTGACCCCAGCCGACGACCACCTGTCCGTGAATGAGCCGGTCGTCGATGCGGTTGAGCACCAGCGTCACGCTCGGTCCTCTCCGGCGACCACGCTCACCGCGGCGCGCCCGCGCTCTGCCGCGCTGGAGGCGGCGGCGCCGGCGTCCGGATTCTTCGTCATCACGAAGTCGAGCAGCATCGGCAGATTCGCGCCGGCCACCAGCACTACGCCCTCGATGTCGCGCAACACGCGCCGCGCCGCCATCGTGCAGCTCCCCGCCTGGAGGTCGGTGAAGATCACGCGCGCTCCGCTGGCGAGCAGCGTCTCGCGGAGCAGCTTCTGAATGTCGTCTCCGCAGAGTCCGCGCACCTGAATCGGCACGAGCTGCGCGCCGCGACCGGTGATCATGTCCACCGCGGACACCAAACCGGCGGCAAAGTCGGCATGGCCCGCCACCAGGGCGCGCTTCGCGGGGACTGCGCCCCGCTCGACCGGCGACTCACTCATGATCTTCACGCAGGTATCGGTGAATCTCCGACTTGTCTCGCATCTGGTTGATCAGACGCGCGTTGAACCGCTCGGCAGGATCGATCCCGCTCCACTTCAACAGATGATGCATCGCGATGACCTCGGCGATGACGGTGATGTTCTTACCAGGGTTGAGCGGGACCGTGATGCGCGGCAGCGCCACGCCCAGGATGTCCGTCGTCTCGCCGTCGAGACCCGTGCGCTCCACGACCGCGTCCTGCCGCCACTCCTCGAGCTGCACCACGACCTCGATGCGCTTCTGCTGCCGCACGGCCCGGATCCCGAAGATCGCCGGGATGTCGACCAGCCCGACGCCGCGGATCTCCATATAATGCCGCTGCAGCTCGTGCCCGCGCCCGATCAGGATGTCGCTGCCCTTCCGTCGTACGAGGACGAGATCGTCGGCGACGATGCGATGTCCCCGTTCCACGAGATCGAGCACGCACTCGGACTTGCCGATGCCGCTTTGCCCGATGAACAACAGCCCCACGCCGTACACGTCGGCCAGCGAACCATGCAGCGTCGTCTGCGGCGCGAAGTAATCCTCGAGCCACGGCTTGATGCGGTTGTAGAACTCGTTGGTCTTGAGCGCCGAGCGCAGCACCGCGACGCCGGCGCGCGTCGCCTCCTGCGGGACTTCCGGCGGCAGTTCGAGCCCCTTCGTCACGAACACGCAGGGGACCGGGAAGCTGAAGAACTTGGCGAGATGCTCGTGGCGCGTGGGCGCGTCGAGCGACCGGAGATACGTCACCTCCGTCTCGCCGAATACCTGCAGCCGCTCGGCGGCGAATCGCGCGACGAAGCCGGCCAGCGCGAGACCAGGGCTGGAGACGTCGGCGCCCGGCACCACCCGATCGAGGCCTTCGGTGCCGGTGACCCGTTCCAGCTCGAGCAGCTCGCGCAGCTGCTCGAACAGCGCGCCGACGCGGAGTGTGGGGCTCATGGTACGCGGTGAAGGTCAGGCATGCGGGCGCTTCGGGAATCGATCACCCCCTGAAGATGGCGCTCCGTCTCGGCGGCGGCACGTTCCCAGGTGAAGGTCTCGGCAAACCGGCGCGCCTGCACGCCGAGCTGCGACACCAGCGCCGGATCGGCAGCCACCCGCGACATCGCGGCCGTCATTGCCGTCACGTCCCCGTGCGGCACGAGAAAGCCGGTCTCGCCATCGCGGATCGACTCGCGGATGCCCGGCGAGTTGGAGGCGATGACGGGCGTCCCGCAGGCCGCGGCTTCGAGATTCGTGATCCCCCACCCTTCCTTCGGCGATGCGAACACCAACGCCCACGCGCGGCGCAGCAGCGCGAGCTTGTCCTCCTCGCGGACGCGCCCAAGAAACCGCACACGCTCGCCGAGGTCAAGCGACGCCGCGAGCCGCTCCAGCGCCGGACGATAGTCGCCCGCCCCCGCGATCTCGAGCGTCGCGCGCCGGTCGTTCATCCCCGCGAACGCGCGAATGACGTGGTGGACTCCCTTGTATCGCTTCAGGCGCCCGAGATACGCGAACACCGGAGCGGCCGCGCGCGCCGTGCCCGACGGATCAGGCGTGTAGGCACGCGTGTCGATCCCCGGATAGATCACCTCGACCGCGTCACGCCGGATTCCGCGCGCCGCGAGATCCGCCGCCGTGCTGTCGCTGATGGCCTCGAACGGCACCCCGCGATAGACGCGGCCGAGCGGCCGTTCGGCGAGCCACACCGCGGCGGCAAGCGGCGCCGCGAGCTCCTGGAACGCCGTGCCGCCAAAAAGATGTGGAACGAGCGCCACGACCGGCGGTCCGTTCCATCGGGGCGTGCCGAGCGGAATCTTGTTCACGTCTTCCACGAGCAGATCGAATGGCCGATGTGCGAGCGCACGCCGGAAGTGCGCGCGCGCCCGCAACGGAAAGGTGTACCGCGTCCCGATGCGGACGACCTCGATGCCGTCGAGCGTCGCCCGCGGCGGCGCGCCGTCCCAGCCGCCGCAGAAGAGCGTCACCTCGTGCCCGCGCGACGCGAGCCGCCCGAAGATCTCGTGCAGATGGATCTCGGCGCCTCCTGCCAACGGATTCTCGCGGTCCTGCCAATTCACGAGAAGCAGTCGCACTACATCCGTCCCAGTCGTCGCGCGAGCGCGTCGAGCACGCCGTTGACGAACTTCGCGCTCGCCGCGCTGCCGAATCGCTCGGCCAGCGTCACCGCCTCCTGGATCACCACCCGCGGCGGCGTGTCGCCGATCGACAGCTCGGCCGCGCCGATGCGCAGCACGCAGCGCTCCACGGCGCCGATCCGCTCGAGCCGCCAGTTCGTCGTGACGTCCGCCAGCTCCTCATCCAGCGCGCGCTGCTGCTGCGCCACCGCACGCACGATCGGGGCGGCAACGCGCCGTTCGTCGGCGGTGATCGCCAGGTCGTCCCACACCTGCGTCGCCACCTTCTCGAGATCCGACGTCCGGCCGCCACGCATGTCCCACGCGTAGAGCGCCTGCAGCGCCCGCGCGCGGGCGCGCGTCTCAACCCTCGTCCGCGCCATCGAGTCGCTCGAACAGGTCCGACATCTCGAGCGCGGCGATCGCCGCGTCCCATCCCTTGTTGCCATGCTCGCCGCCGGCACGCGCCTCGGCCTGCTCCATCGTGTCGCAGGTGAGCAGCCCGAAGCCGATCGGGATGTCGTATTCGGTGCTCGCGTCGGCCAGCCCGCGCGACGCCTCGCCGGCCACATAGTCGAAGTGCGGCGTGTCGCCGCGGATCACCGCACCCAGCGCCACGATGGCGTTGTAGCGATCGGTGGCGGCGAGACGGCGCGCGGCGAACGGCAGCTCCCACGCACCGGGGACCCACACGAGATCCACGTCCTCCGATGCCGCGCCGTGTCGGACGAGCGCGTCCATCGCCCCGTCGGCCAGCCGGGTCGTGATGTGCTGGTTGAACCGCGCCGCGAGCACGGCGTATCGCCGCCCCTCGCCATTCGGAACGCCATTGAACTCGGCCATGCGTCAGGAGGCGAGGAGGTGACCGAGCTTGTCGCGCTTCGTACCGAGATAGCCGGCGTTCTCGGTGTTCTCCGGCTGCACGATCGGCACACGCTCCTGCACCCGCAGGCCATACCCTTCGAGTCCGACCATCTTGCGCGGGTTGTTCGTGATCGGCCGGATCGACTTGAGGCCAAGGTCGAGCAGGATCTGCGCGCCGATGCCGTAGTTTCGGAGATCCGGCGCGAAGCCCAGCTGCTCGTTGGCCTCCACCGTGTCGGCGCCGCCGTCCTGCAATGCGTACGCCTTCAGCTTGTTCAGCAGCCCGATCCCGCGTCCCTCCTGATCGAGATACACGATGACGCCGCGCCCTTCCGTCTCGATCATCCGCATCGCCGTCTCGAGCTGCCATCCGCAGTCGCACCGCATCGAGTGGAACACGTCGCCGGTGAGACACTTGGAGTGCATGCGCACCAGCACGCTCTCGCCGTCGCCGATGTCACCGTACGCGATGGCGACGTGCTCGTGCTGATCGACGTCGTTCTTGTAGCCGTAGATCTTCCACGTGCCGTGCTCGGTCGGCAGCCGCGCTTCGGCGACACGATGCACCAGCCGCTCGGTCTTCAGCCGATGGGCCACGAGCTGCGCCACCGTGATGAACGACAGCCCGTGCGCCTTCGCGAACGCCTCGAGCTGGGGACGCTTGGCGGTGGTGCCGTCCTCGTTGAGGATCTCACAGATCACTCCCGCCGGATACACGCCGGCGAGCCGCGCCAGATCGACCGCCGCTTCGGTGTGTCCGACGCGCTGCAGGACCCCGCCGTCGCGCGCGCGCAGGGGAAAGACGTGGCCCCCGCGACGGAGATCGGCCGCCACCGTCGCCGGATCGACGATCGTGCGAATCGTCGTCGCGCGATCCGCCGCGCTGATTCCCGTCGTGACGCCAAAGCGTGGGCCGGCGTCGACGCTCACCGTATACGCCGTGCGATACTCGTCGGGATTGCTCTCGGCCATCGGCGTCAGGCCGAGCTGGTCGACGCGCTCGCCTGGCAGCGCCAGACAGATCAACCCGCCCGCGCGGCGGATCATGAAATTCACCATCTCGGGGGTCGCGAGCTGCGCCGCCCCGATCAGGTCACCTTCGTTCTCGCGGTCCTCGTCGTCGGCGACGATGACCAGCTTGCCGGCCGCGAAATCCGCTACGGCCTGTTCGACGCTATTGAATGGCATGGGATCAACCCAGGGAAGACAGGAAGGTAGCGGACGGACTTCCTGCCGGCGCGCCGAGGTGCGGCGCCACCAGCCGTCGCACGTATTTGCCCACCATGTCCGCCTCCACGTGGACGCGGTCGTCCGTCCGCAAGCCGCCGAGCGTGGTATGTGTCCACGTGTACTCGATCAGGCTCACCTGAAGAATCCCGGGTGCGGGAAGCGCGTTCACCGTGAGGCTCACACCGTCGATCGCCACGGAGCCGTGCGGCATCATGAGCGGCTCCAGCTCCGCCGGAAGTCGAAGGTCGATGAGCAGCGCATCGTCGAGCTTCTCCACCCGCTCCACCGTGGCGACGTCGTCCACGTGTCCTTGCACGAGATGGCCGCCGAGCCGATCGCCAAGGCGCATTGCCCGCTCGAGGTTCACGCGCCGGCCCGTCGCCCACTCGCCGATCGTCGTCCGGCCGAGGGTCGTGACGATGGCGGCGACGTCGAACCAGCCGTCCCCCGCTTCGCGAACGGTGAGGCAGGCGCCGTTCACGGCGATGCTCTCGCCCGTCGTCAGCCCGGTATACCGCGACGAGACGCGTAGCTCGCGCCCGACCGGGGTCCGCGCCACACGTTCGATCACACCGACGTCGTCAATCAGCCCAGTGAACATCGTGCCTTGCTCCGGCCCGTCCGGTCAACCGGCGGGCGCGTAGACCGTCATCTCGTCGTCCTCGACCTGCGCCCGGTGGACGATCCTCCAGCGCGGCGCCGTGTCGACCGTCGCGGGAGCGAGCGCGCTGAATGCCGCGAGCGCTCCCGAGCCGAGCACGAGGGGAGCCCGAAAGATAATCAGACGGTCCACCAGCGCCTCCTGCACCAACGAGGAGGCGAGCGTTGCGCCCCCCTCGACGAGCAGGGAGCGGACGCCGCGATCACGCAGCGCCCGCAACGCCTGCACGAGCGTGCCGGCGTGCAGCAGCTCGACGCCCGCATGTTCGAGTGCCGCCGCGTGCGCCGGCTCGGGCGCCCAGCAGACCACGACGACGGGCGACTCCCGCGCCGTTCGTACGAGCCTGGAGTCGAGAGGCAGGCGCGCCGACGTGTCGAAGACCACACGCAGCGGCGTGTTCCGAGGCGGCGTGACGTCGCGGACCGAGAGCAGCGGATCGTCGGACAGCACCGTTCCGATCCCGACCGCCACCGCGTCGCTCCCGGCGCGCAGGCGGTGGACCTCGCGCCGCGCCGCCTGTCCCGTGAGCCAGGCCGGGCGCCGGCTCTGATCGGCGATCGCGCCGTCGAGCGACGTCGCGAGCTTGAGGCGGACGAACGAACGGTCGCTGGCGAGGTCGTGAAAGAAGCTCGCATTGAGCTCGCGCGCCGCCTCGCGCTCTACGCCGACCGTGACATCGACCCCCTCGCTGCGGAGCCGCTGCACTCCGCCGCGTGCGATCGGATGCGGATCCTCCACTGCGGCCACGACCCGACGCACGCCAGCGGCGAGGATGGCGTCGGTGCACGGCGGCGTCTGTCCCTGATGGTTGCACGGCTCGAGCGCGACGTAGAGCGTCGCCCCCCGCGCCAGGTCCCCGGCGGCGCGAAGCGCCTCGACTTCCGCGTGCGCGGCGCCGTATCGGGTGTGCCACCCTTCACCGACGACGACACCATCGCGGACGACGACGGCGCCGACCATCGGGTTCGGCGCCGTCTGTCCCCAACCACGTTCTGCGAGCGTGAGTGCGCGGCGCATCCAGGCGCCGTCATCCGGGGCGACCGCCGCGCCCTCGCGCTCGTCCATGCGTCAGAGGCCGAGTCGGAATCCCAACGACCCGTACGTCTGCGCCTTGTCGGCGCGTCCGGACTGGAAGGTGTTGTACGTGTTCACCGTGCCGCCGGACACCTGCCCGATCTCCGCGGTCAGCTTGAGCAGGAACAGGTTGATGTTGGCATCGAGGAAGTAGTTCGT
>DASXHF010000069.1:0-10812 GCA_036488775.1 Gemmatimonadaceae bacterium
CCGTTGGCGTCGTCCTTCTGATCGACCGCGTCGGCGCACCTGCCAAAGCCGCGGCGGCCGTCAACGCGGGTGACGCGCGCATCATCACGTCGCTGCCGGCGCAGTTGGGCTCCGTCACACTCGACGATGGGAGCAAGGTGCAGCTCGCGCCGGAGTCGAAGCTCGCCGTCGCCAAGACCTTCGGACCGTCGATGCGCGCCGTGAAGCTCGACGGCGCCGCGGTGTTCGACGTCGCACCGGGCCAACGGAGTCCGTTCATGGTGCACGCTCGCGACGCAGTCGTCACGGCCACGGGGACGTCGTTCACCGTGCGCGCCTATCCCGCTGACGCCGGCGCCACCGTCGTGGTGCGGGAAGGCTCGGTCTCCGTGCGACAGGGTAAGACGACCCAGGACCTCGCGGCCGGCAGCGCGCTCGTCGTTCCTGACGGGAAACCGCCGCGTGCGGCGACAGCGGCGGAGCGGGAGGAGGCGGACGGCTGGCGCGGCGGCATGCTCAGCGTCACGAACCGCCCGCTGCGCGACGTGGTGCCCGAGCTCAAGCGGTGGTACGGCTTGACGGTCCTCGTCCCGAACACCGAGCTGCTCGACAAGAAGGTCACGTTCCGCGCGTCGCTCGATTCGTCACGCCAGGCGATCCGCGGGATCGAGACGAGCACGGGACTCGAGTTCGGCTATCAGGGGCAGAACATGCTGTTCCGTGAACGGGCCCCGCAGCCCGCGAGCACGAAGGCGCGCAAGTCGAAGGCGCGGCGCTAGCCGCGCTTCGACGGGCCGAGGAGGTAGTCGAGTCGTGGACGAGTTCTACCAGGATGCACCGCGGCTCGGCAATCAGTACGACGACGACGCGCTGCTGCGGCAGTATCTGAAGTCGCGCCTGCCGCAGGCGATGCGGGACGAGATCGAGCCCGAGCTGCGCGCGCTCGGCGCGCGCGCGGCGGGCGAGTGGCTTGCGCTCGCCGACGCTGCCGAGGCGAATCCGCCGCGCCACGTGCCGTACGACGCATGGGGCCGGCGTGTCGACGACATCGTGGTGAGCGACGCGTGGCAGGCGCTCGACCGCATCTCCGCCGAGACCGGGATGGTTGCGACGGCATACGAGCGCGCGCACGGCGCGCTCTCCCGGGTGCATCAGATGGTCAAGCTCTATCTGTTCCACCCGTCGTCGGCGACGTACAGCTGTCCACTGGCGATGACCGACGGCGCAGCGCGGTTGCTCGAAATACACGGCGACGAGCGCACCGGTCACGCGCTGGAGCATCTGACGTCGCGTGACCCGGCGCAGTTCTGGACCTCGGGGCAGTGGATGACGGAGCGCACCGGCGGCTCCGACGTTTCGCAGACGAGCACCGTCGCGCGGCGCTCGGACAAGCCCGACACGTTCCTTCTCTCCGGTACGAAGTGGTTCACGTCGGCGACCACGGCGCAGATGGCGGTGACGCTCGCGCGCATCGACGGCGCACCGCAGGGGAACCGTGGACTGAGCGTGTTCGTCGTCGAGCTGCGCGATGCCGACGGCGCGCTGCGCGGAATTCGCGTCAACCGCCTGAAGGACAAGCTCGGAACACGCGCGCTTCCGACCGCCGAGCTGACGTTGTGTGACACGCCAGCGCAGCTCGTCGGCGGCGAAGGCGATGGCGTGCGCAAGATCGCTGCGCTCTTCAATGTGACGCGCGTGTACAACGCGGTCGCGGCGGTGGCCGGTATGCGGCGTGCCATCGCACTCGCGCGGGACTATGCCGGTCGCCGCCGTGCGTTCGGGAAGCCGCTGATCGAGCATCCGCTGCATGCCGCGACGCTCGACGATCTCGACGAACGCTTTCGCGCGGCGTTCCTGCTCACCTTCCAGGTGGTGGAGCTGCTGGGCAAGGAGGAATGCGGCACGGCCAGCGAGACGGATCTCGCCATTCTGCGCCTGCTCACTCCCGTAGCGAAGCTCTACACTGCCAAGGAGGCGGTGGCAATCGCGAGCGAAGCGATCGAGTCGTTCGGCGGCGCGGGATACGTCGAGGATACCGGCCTCCCCCGCCTCCTCCGCGATGCGCAGGTGCTCCCGATCTGGGAGGGCACGACCAACGTCCTCAGTCTGGACGTGTGGCGGGCGATCGAGCGAACGGACGCGCTCGCGCCATGGCTGCGTGACGCCCGCGAGCGGGTCCGCTGCGCGCGCGGCGAGGCCGCACCGGAAGCGGCGGCGTCACTTGAGCTGTCGCTCGATGCGATCGAGCGATACGTCGCCGAGACGCGCGACGCGGCGGAGCGGGAAGCTGGCGCGCGGCGTCTTGCGTTCGCGATCGCGCGCGCCGCCGCCGGCGTGCGCCTGCTCGAGCATGCGCCTACGCGGGCGCGTCCTCTTTCGCCCTCGGCAGCGTAAGGGTGAACTTCGATCCCACGCCGAGCGTACTCTCCACCGACAGCTTGCCGCCCATCGCGTTCGCAAGATCGCTGCTGATCGCGAGGCCGAGCCCCGTCCCTTCGTGCGGGCTCGTGAGCGAGCGTCCGACCTGCACGAAGGGCTGAAAGATCGAGCCCAGGCTTTCGGCGGGAATTCCGACGCCGGTGTCCGCGACGCTCAGGATGACCTCGTCGTTCTGCGTCGCGCATAGCAGGTCGACCTGTCCCCCTGACGGGGTGAACTTGATGGCATTCGAGAGCAGGTTGAGCAGGATCTGCTCGGTCTTCGCGCGGTCGGCCAGCGCCATCGCGTCCGACCCGTGCCAGCGCCCGAGCTTGATCTCCTTCATCACCGCCTGCGGCTCGATCATGGGGGCGACGGCGTCCATCACCGCGCACAGCGACACCGGCCCGACCTCGTACGCAAGCTGCCCTGCCTCGATGCGCGAGAAGTTCAGGATGTCGTTGATGATCGACAGCAGGTGCTGCTGACTGAGGCGAATGCGCTCCAGGTAGTCGCGATGTTGCGGCGACGCCGGACCGCCTACTCCCATCAGCAGGAGATCCGCGTACCCGCCGATCGCGTTGAGCGGCGTCCGAAGCTCGTGGCTCATCACGGCGAGAAAGTCGCTCTTCGCGCGGTTGGCGCGCTCCGCCGAATCGCGCTCCGCTTCGAGCTCACGATGCGACGCCTCGATCTCGGCGGCCATCCCATTGAAGCTGGACGCGAGCCGCGCCACCTCGTCATGGGTGGGCGTCGACGACGGCTGTGGAATACGGTGCGCGTAGTCGCCGCGCGCGAGCGCCTCGGAGGCGGAGACGAGCGACACCAGCGGATACGTGATGCGCCGGCTCGCCAGCCAGGCCACCGCGACGCTGGCGGCGGCGATCACCAGACTGATCATCGAAAGAAGGCGCAGCGTGGCGCGTGGCGCCGACAGGACGGCGCTCATCGGCGCTTCGAGCGCGATGATCCACGGCGTTCCGGCGACGCGTGCTTCCGACGTCATCACCGCGCCGACACCCGGCCGCTGGCCGACGTAGTCGCCCGTCAGCGAGTCCACGCCGGTGAGCGGCGACGTCGGCTCACCGGTGTAGCTCGACCAGAAGGAGTCCGTCGCATTGTGCAGGAACAGCGAGACATCGTCGCCGAGGATCTCCTTGATCGTGCGCTCGCTCTGTGCCGTGGACCGGTAGGCGCGCTGCTGCACGATGTAGCCGATGCGTTTGCCGGTCTCGATCACCGGAGCGACGGTCCAGTAGTACACATGACCCCCCGCCGAGTACAGCGAGCCGTATCGGACGCTGTCCGTCGTACCGGTGCCCGTGACCAGGTCGGCGGCGCCGTGACCCGTCAGGGTCCGCAGCTCCGGTGGCCGCGCAAGGAGGGAGTCGGCGGCGACGTCGGTACCGACGTGCACGACGCGCCGCCCGTTCGCCGTCCAGAGCTCGATGGGGAGCGACGAGTCGGGTTGGATGCGCAGCCGGAGCAGCGCGGTGACTGCGGCACCGGTGTCGACGGACGGCGACGACGCTTCGGCGGCATGCAGCGCGACGCGGACGCCGGAATCAGACGCGATCTGCCGGTACAGGGCGATGCGCGCGCGGACGGTCTGCTCCCCGGTCTGCGTGAGCTGTCGCGTCAGCCGGTTGAGCCGCTCGTGCATCGCGTCCTCGCGTGCGCGCTTGAGCGCTTCGTAGGTCAGCGCGAGCGACGCGAGGACGACCACGGCGACGATCGCGGCCGTGAGAGCGGGGAGCTTTCGCGTGAGCGACCAGCTCGACCAGCGCCACGACGACCCGGCGGCCGGTGGAGCGGTTGCCGGTGTGTCGAAACTGACTGCCCGTTCGCTCACGCCACGGCGACCGCGTCGTGCAGCCGTGGCAGCATGCGCGCGATCTGCTCCAGCGACACGGCACCGACCGACAGTCGGAACCAGCCGCTCTCCTCGCGGACACCGAATGCCTGGAACGGCACGACCGCGACGCCTGCCGCCCGCAGCAGGTACGCCCGCACTGCTTCGTCGTCGTCGAGCCGCGTCCCATCCGGCGCGACGCGACCGGCGAGCGCGAACCGCGCGCTCAAATAGATCGCTCCCTCGGGCGCGATCGCGTCGACCGGAAGGCCAGCCTCGCGCATCCGCATGATCCCGGCGTGGAGCGCGTCGAGCCGCTGCCGAACGCCCGCCACGATCCGTCCGCGGAACTCGCGCATGGCGCCTTCATCTCGCAGGAACGCCGCTACCGCTGTCTGCTCCGCCTTGGGAGCCCACGCGCCGACGTGGCCGAGCAGCCCGCTCATCGGGCCGGCGAGATCGGGCGGCGCGACGATCCAGCCGACGCGGACACCCGTCGCCGCCAGGGACTTCGAGATGCCGTCCACGTACACGGTGTACGGCGCGACCTCGGGACATACGCCGATCGGATGTACGTGCGGAACGCCGAAGGTGAGCGTCCAGTACACCTGGTCGTACATCAGGTACAACGGACGCTCGCCATGACCGCGCCGATCGTTCTCCTCGACGACCAGATCGCAGATCTCGCGCAGCTGTCCGGCGTCGAACACGGTGCCGGTCGGGTTCTGTGGCGAACAGAGCGCCAACAGTCGTGCGCCACGTACCGCGTGCTCGAGCGAGGCGCGCGTCGGCATGAACCGCGACGTCGCATCGCAGGAGATCACCACACCTTCGGCGTCGGCGAGATGAACGTAGTGGTTGTTGTTCCACGACGGTGCCGGATATACCACGCGATCGCCCGGATCGACCAGCGCACGATAGGTGGCGTAGATGCCGGGCCGGGATCCGCCGGTGACGATCACCGAGGCGAGGTCAGGGGTGAAGCCGAGGTCGCGGCGATAGAAGGCGCGCACCGCTTCGCGCAGCGGCAGAATGCCGTCCGACGGCGGGTAGTTCGTCTCCCCGCGATGCAGGGCCTCCACGATCCCGCGCTCCAGCTGCCCCGGGATGCGGAACTCGCTGGGCGAGAAATCGCCGACGGTGAGGTTGCAGATATCTCGGCCGTCGGCGGCGAGCGCGCGGACCTCGGCGGCGATCTTGAGGATCTCGGAGCCGACGAGAGAGCTCGCAAGGGCGGACGGCCGTCCGACCGCCTGAGTCAGGGTGTCGTAGGCGGGGGTAGGCATAGCTCCAAGATATCCCCGAGCCGCGCCGTGCGCGCCCCGCCCGCCGGAACGGCTAGGCGCGCAGGATCGCTGCGACCCGCTGCTCGACCGATCCCGCCGGCTGGCCGGGCGCGGCACCCGGGGCCAGAAACGTCACCGCCTCGAGAACGGCGACGAAGAGGTGCTCCGTCATCACCTCGGGGCTGCCGATCTTGTAGTCCGGAATGTACCGCACCGCCGCGCTCGTCCGGCTCACTGCGGGCTCTCCGCCGTGGACATCGGGACTCTCCTTCGTCGAAGTGTCTGGGCCAAGGACGGTCGAGCCATGGCTCCGGTTTCATCGCCGAGCGATCCACCGTCGAGCCATACCCGACACTTCGGTGCGAGGTCACCACTACCGCCCGCGCGACGCTGGTGCGCCCTCAGGGCGTCGTCGTGTCCCACCAGTCCTCGACCTGACGCTGCACGCTCTGCCGCGTGTCCGACTCACTGGCCGCGAAGGACCAGACAGGGCGTCCGGCGACCGTGACGACCCACTGCAAGGCGGTGCGGCCGTCCGAATGGTTCCAATCGACGAGGATGCACTTGAAGGAGCGTTGTGCGTGCTCGAAGGTGACGAGGAAGACTGGATCGGTCATTGCCGGCGTGGGAGGGCGGGGTCGGCGATACTGCACGCAAGCCATGCGCCCGTGTGCCCGAGCGCGCTTCGAGGGCGCTTTGCCAGGATGCTCCGGGCTCCTACCTTGCCAGCACTCCGATGACCGATCCACGATCGTCCGCCGCGTGGCCCCGACCCACGCTCGGCCAGCTGATAGGGCGCGCGCTGACGCTGCGATGCCCGCGCTGTGGTGCGCGCGAGATCTGGCAGTCGTGGTTCAAGATGAAGCACGCCTGCCCGCGCTGCGGACTGGTGCTCGAACGCGGAGAGTCGTCGGACTTCTGGGTCGGCGCGTACCTCATCAACCTCGTGGTCGCCGAGCTCGCCGCGGTCGTCATCGCCGGAGCATTCTGGTTCGCGCTGTCGGGCCGCGCGTCGTTCAACGTACTCTGGGGCATGTCGATGTTCTGGGCGATCGTCATGCCGATCGTGTTCTTCCCGTTCTCCCGCGACCTCTGGCTCGCCCTCGACCTCCACTTCCGTCCTCACGAAGCGGGCGACGCCGACAGTCGCCGCTGAGCGGAACCGGACAGCCGCACTCGCGCACCACGGCGGGCTGATGACTGAAGCGGGTACTAGAGCAGTCGGCTATTGCCTCACCCGCACGTCGATCCCATTCCCCGACGAGCTCGGGCGGATGTCGAACACTCCGTTCGTGAAGTCGAGGTGCATGCGGCTGGCGAGCGCGACGTCGCTGCCGATCACGCCGTCGAAGGTGACGAACGTCCAGCGCTGATCGGGGGTCACCGGGATGTTCCGCAGCGTCACGGCATAGTCTCCGTCGCTGAGCGCGACGTCGCGTGCCACCCACTCGGTCTCTTGGCGCTCCTTGCCCAGACCGCCCATGCTCATGCGCCGCATCGCGATCGGCGTGTGCGGCAGCTTCCGAAGCAGCGCCGTCGTCGCATACGTACCTTCCGCACCCGTGTCGAGACCGAACAGCATCGGACGTCCGTCCTTCGTCACCAGTCGCACCACGGGGTAGCCGACCCAGAAAAGATTCCGCACCGCGCGTGGATCCCGGTGCGGCTTGCGGATCGTGATCGTTCCGGCACGCGCATCCAGCACGATGTCCAGGTGGCGGAGCAGGTCCGTGCCGATGACCCCGTCGATCTGCACCGACTCCGTGACGCCGTGAACGACGCGTCGATCGAGACGCAGCGCACCCGGATTGACGAGCGCCGCACTCAGACCGATCGCCTGCACCGGCCCGATCGCGAGCGAATCGAGGTAGATGGCGCGCGCCGGGATGTGGCCGGCCACGACGCCGAGCGCCAGGGTGTCGGGCGCGGCGAGCAACGCGCCCACGTCGCCGGCCACGCCGGCGGAGAGAAGCGTCATGCTGGCGCCGGTGTCGAGCCAGAACTCGCGCGCCCGTCCGTTGACGCGCACGGTGATCACCGGCGTGCCGAACGCACTCCGCCGCATCGGAAGCACGACCGGCTCGTCGGGGATCGAGATCGTCGGCGACGGAACGTTGGCCAGCGCGCGCGCCCACCGTTCCACACCGGCGTGGAACGCCAGCGAATCGCGCGGTACGGCGTCGCTGTCCGGGTCGTTGCCGATGCGCGCGATGGCGGGCCAATCGGAGCGCCACGAGAGAGCCATGGTGAGCCCGACCCGCGCCCGTGATCGTAGGGCCGCGTCGTTCGCCCGCACGTGCAGCGCACCGAAGGCGATCGCCGCGCCTTCGGGGTCGCCCGACATCAGCGTCCGCAGCGCGACCACAAAGGTCTGCTCGTCCAACGTACGCGCCGCCTTCTGGGCGCTCGCGACGTCGAGCACCGCGATGTCGGACCAGAAATCGGGGCCCGGCTCGATGCGCGCCTTCGTGGACCAGCGCGCTCGGCCGATGGTGACGGTGAACGGATCGACTATCGTGTCGAGCGGAACGGGCGACGCGGACCGGCCTTCCATGATCGCGAGCGCGTCGGGATCACCGCCCGCTCCGCCCGTACGGCAGCCGCCGGCGCCGAGGAGCAGCACTGGCCCGAACGAGAGAAGGAGCGACGGGCGTCGCATGCGGTGAGTCGCGATCCTGCAACTGGTGGGGCCAGGGCGCCGCCCGAGATCTCGGGCGGCGCCTACACAAGGAGACTACTCGACCTCCCATTAAGACACCGTCAAGGCTCCAACGGTGCGCGCGACAGCGCCAATCGCACGAGGAGCGTGCGCCCGGGCGCCGGCTCATAGAACTTGCCCGCCGTCGCGTTGACGCTGACCGACCCTGCGGACCGCACGCCTCCGATGTTCTGCAGCGCCACGAGCGGCTCGAGTCGAGCGCCGCCCGCTCGTATCGTGCGCGACGCGGCGACGCCGAGGATCGTGTGTCCGGGCGCCTGCGCGCTGTTCGCGTCGTCGACGTCGACCGCGCTCGCCACGTCGGCCGTGGCCGAGATGCGGCCGTCCCCCACGCGCACCGAGACCGAGGACGCCAGCGCATGCGCCGGCACGCCCGGGATGCGGTTGCCGGCGTACGAGGTCGTGCCGACCGTGTAGTCGACGTAGCGGAAGCGCGAGAACGTGTACGCCGCCTGCGCGCTCAACGCGCCGGCCTGCGCCTGGATGCCGAGCTCCGCGCCGCGCCGGATGGTGCGTCCGGCGTTGCGGTAGTAGCGCCGTCCCGCGCCGCCGGGGATGTCGAACGGCACGAGCTCGTCGCGGGCATGCGCCTCGAACACCGCGGCGTCCCACTGTACGCCGCCCATCGGGAGAAGGCCCTTGCTTCCCACCTCCATCGCGAGCGTCCGCTGCGGCTGCAGGTCGGGGTTGAATCCGGCCGAGCCGTCGGGCTTGTTGCCGAGCTCCGTGGTCGTCGGGGTCTCGAAGCTGGTCGACGCGGTGGCGTAGAGCGACGCGAGCGTCGCGGCGCGCCAGACGACACCGAACGCCGGACTCACCGCGTGCAGCGTGCGCTCGCCCGAGTCATCCGGGTTCGTGGCGGAGATCAACCGGTCGCGCACCTCGAATCGGACGGCGTCGGCGCGGATCCCCGCCGACGCGAGCAGTCGCGGCGCAAGCTCGGCCTCCGCGCGCACGAACGGTCCGACACTGGTCACCAGCTCGAGCTGATCCTTCCGCGCCGCGCCGCGGAGCGCCGCGCCGGTCGGGCACGTCGTCGACACGAGCGTGGCGTCGATGCAGTTCTCCCACTCGTGTCGGTTGTCGTGCTGCAGCTGGAGATCGCCGCCGGCGACGAGTCGCACGAGGTGTGATCCGAGAGGGACCGCGTCGCCGACGCGAAGCGACGCGCCGCCGCTCCGGCGATCCACGTCCACCGTGGCGAAGGTGAGCGGATTGGCGAGCGAGCGCGTGCTCGCGTACACCACGGCGTTGAGCGTGCCCCGCTCACCCAGCGTGCGATCGGCGGCCAGCGCAACGTCGCCTTGATGCACGATCTTCCCGGCGTGCTTGCGCACCGACAGCGCATCCGCTTGCCGGGGATCGGCGTCCATCTGCGCGAGCGTCAACGCGCCCGGACTCTCGGCGAGCGACACGTCGGAGAATCGTCCGGACAGCGTGTAGCGTGTCGCACCGGCCGGCGTCGCCGTGAGCCGCAGCGCACCACGCGTCGCCCGCTGATCCGAGTAGTCGCGATAGCCGCGGCCCTGCACCCTGGTGAGTGACGACGTGTAGCCGATGGGATCGAGCGTGCCACCCGCGCCGAACGCACTCACCGTCGGACTGTCGTTGCCGCCTACGACGCGCGCGTAGGGCGCGATGTCGACCGGTGCGGGCGGCGCGGAGCGCACGTCGATCACACCGCCCGCGGCGTTACCGTACAGCGACGACGCGCTGCCACGCACGACTTCGACCCGATCGGCGCCCTCCAAGTCGAGCGCGTCCACCGGTGTCTGACCGTCGGGGAGCGTCACGGGCACGCCGTCCTGCAGCACGCGCACGCCGCGTACGCCGAACGCCGACCGCGCGCCGAAGCCGCGGATGCTGACGCGCGGATCCTGCGCAGGGTTCTGTCGGTTGGCGAGCGAGACGCCGGGCACGGCGAACAGCAGCTCGTCGACGCCGATGCGTTTGAGCGCGGCGAGCGAATCCGGCCGCACGACGGTGACGGCGTAGGGAAGCTCGAGCGGCGCGCGCGGTCCCTCGCGTGTAGCGGTGATGCGCACCGGCGGCAGCGCGGGCTTCGGCGCGACGCGCGCACTGTCCTGCGCGGCGACCGCGACCGGAAGGATCAAGAAACCGAGAGCTGTCGCGGCGCGCATGGTCATACGCGAAAGCTATCGCGGGGCAATGGCGGCGTCAGACTGCGGGAGCGTGTTCAGCCTGATCGAACGTGGTGCGCACATTGCCGGGTGCGCCATGCAGTCCGCCACGCCGAACCGGAGGGTATCTCGCCCACGCAACCATCCAGGCTTTGAAGTGGGTAGGATGCCAGTCCTGGTACTGGTGCTGCTCCGTACCGAATACTCGCGCTGTAGTGGCCGTCAGAGAGGGCAACCCTCCCGCGACTCGTGCTGTCCAAGGAGTGACGGCCACTTGAGGACCCCATGATTCGCAGCATCGCACTCCGCCACCTCGCCGCATACAGCGTCTCCTTTCCAACCCTCGCCGCACCGCCCAAGGTCGCAAAGGAGACGGTGTACATGCCGTCAGCGGTCGCGGCACGAGTGCTCGGCAGC
>DASXHF010000093.1:0-16966 GCA_036488775.1 Gemmatimonadaceae bacterium
CCCACCGGAGCGCCGGCGCCCACGTCGACGACCTGCTACGTCCGTGCGGCCAGCTCGGTCACCGACATACTGAACAACGTCGCCGTACCGGGCGCGCGGGTGCTCGACCCGGTCAGTGCGTCCACGGTCGCATCGAATCCGTTGACGACCATCGTGCTCGGCGGAAAGACGCAGGCCGGGCGCGCGCTCGACGCGCGGCCGACCTTCGCCACGATCTGGATCGGGAACAACGACGTGCTCGAGGCGGCGGCGACTGGCTTCATCGTGCCGACGACCCTCACGTTGACCGCAACCGGGCTGCCGAACCAGACGATCACCTCGCCCGGCATCGTCAGCACCCAGCCGGTGTTCCAGGCGAGCTACGACGCGATGATGAAGACGCTCCTCGATAGCGAGCCAGCCCTCAAAGGCGTGCTGATCGGGGTCGTCCAGGTGGCGGGGATTCCGCTGCTGCAGTCCGGCGCGCTGATCGCATCCAACGCACAGATCCAAGCGGGCATCAGCCAGGCGGCGGGGAGGCCGATCGCGGTCGATCCCAACTGCACCGGCTCGGCGTCGCTGGTGAGCGTCCCACAGCTCATTCCACTCTGGAGGGCCGGCTATCACCCGCCGACGCTCTCGTGCACCAAGGGCTCCGATCCGGCCAACCCGTTCGTCGGCGACCTGTTCGTGCTCGATGCAGCCGAGCAGGCCGCGCTGGGCACGGCGGTGACGGGGTACAATACGTACATCAAGAGCAAGGCGGACGGGGCCGGTTTCGCGTACTACGACCCCAACGTGCTGCTCGCAGCGCAGCGGGCGGCCGGCGCCATCCCGCCCTTCCCGAACTTCGCCAGTACGAGCGCGACGTTCGGCACGCTGATCTCGTTGGACGGCGTCCATCCCGCCGCCGCGGCTCACAAGCTGATCGCGAACGACCTGATCACCTTGATCAACGGAAAATACGGGACGACGCTGACGCCGATCCCGTAGACGCGCGCATTCGAGTTGGCCCTGTACGAAGGCGGCGACCAAAGCGGTCGCCGCCTTCGTCGCATGGAGGTCTGCCTGATTGACCTGCCGCGCGTCGAGCGAACGCGGCAACGAGCCGCAGCGTTTCGGTTGCCGGGCGGCGAACCGAAGGATCTATCGGCCCATGGGAACAACGCCGCCGCGCAACGGGCCACGGCCTGTGCGGCGGCCCGCGCCCGCGTGCGCGACCGTCGGGCGATGCGGAAAGAGGCAGCGGAACATTTTCTCTAATAATTGTGATGGCCGTGTAAGTGATGCTATTACGACGCATGGGTCGCGTCTGATGAAGTGAATGATCATCCGGACTTCCACACGCCCTGCGATGGCCGTTCGATCTCTTTTCGGCGGTCAGGCTGCCGGCCCGGTGCCAGGATCTCACCGTTGGTACAGCCAAACTCCGCGGTCCGATGTTTTCAACAGAAAAGCGCGTCGATCATTTTTTGTGATCGACGCGCTCTCGACTGTCGGAATGTCAGCTGTTACCGGTAGGGTCCTGAACCGGGCCGGTCGTTCCGCGAAGACCCGCCGGTCCCACCGCCCCGGCGGCGGCGACGACCCGCGCCATCGCTCGCGCCTTTCGCTGCGGCGGGCTGAGCGCCTGCCGTCCGGTGTTGTCCGTTCGAGGATCGGGACGGCGCCTTCGCCTGCGGCGCGGCTGCCGCCCGAGCGCCGCCGCCCGCCCGCCCCTGTCCGGCGGCGTGCGCCGCGCGGCGCTCCGCCTTCTCCTTCGCGCGCTTCCGCTCCTCCGCCTTGCGAGCCCGAATCTCGGCGATCCGCTCCGCAATCGGAACCTCGAACCGTTGCTGGGGCTTGCCGCTGTAATCGAACCCCTGCACCGCCACCCGCGGCAGCCGCTTACCGATCGCCCGCTCGATCGCCGATAGGTCGCGCTCCTCGTCCGGCGAGACCAGGGTGAATGCATCGCCCGTCGCGTCGGCGCGGGCCGTCCGCCCAACACGGTGGATGTAGTCCTCCGGCAGATGCGGGACGTCGAAGTTGACCACGTGCTCGAGCTGTTCGACGTCGATCCCGCGCGCCACGATGTCGGTCGCGACCAGGCAACGGTATCGGCCCGACTTGAAGCCGTCGAGCGCTTCCGTCCTCTGCGCCTGAGAACGGTTGCCGTGGATCTTCGCGTTGGCGACCCCTTCCTTTGTCAGGTAATCGGCCAGCCGGTTCGCGCGATGCTTCGTGCGGGTGAACACGATGACGTTGCCGATGTCGCCTCGTCGCATGAGCTCGACGAACAAGGCCGGCTTGAGCTCCTCGCGCACCGGGTACAGCGCCTGCCGAATCCCTACGGCTGGGGCCGCTCGGCGCTCGAGATTGATCGTCGCTGGATCGCGCAGCAGCTCGCGCGTCAACGAGACGATCGGCGCCGGCATGGTCGCCGAGAAGAAGAGCGTCTGCCGTTTGGCCGGGAGGTGCTTGAGGACGCGCTTGATGTCCGGCAAGAAGCCCATGTCGAGCATCCGGTCGGCCTCGTCGAGCACCAGCACTTCGAGCCCGCTGAGCTTGGCATAGGGCTGCTTGAAATGATCGAGCAGCCGACCGGGCGTCGCGACGATGACGTCGACCCCGCTGCGGAAAGCGTGCTCCTGCGGACCCATCCCCACCCCGCCGAAGACTGCCGCGCCGGAGAGCGGCGTGTGGATGGCGAGGGACTTGAGCGCCTCCTCGATCTGCGCGGCAAGCTCGCGCGTCGGCGTCAGCACCAGCGCGCGCGTCGTGCCGCGCGGCTTGGCAATGAGCCGGTTCAGGATCGGCAGCAGAAACGCCGCCGTCTTGCCGCTGCCCGTCATCGCGCAGGCCAACAGATCGCGTCCCTCGAGCGCCGGCGGGATGGCCTGCTCCTGGATCGGCGTGGCACGCGTGTACCCCAATTCCTTGACGCCGCGAAGGAGGTCGGGGTGGAGCTTGAACTGTGAAAAAGGCATGGGAACGGTAGAGGGCAACTGAAAGCTGACAACCGAAAACGGTCAACTGATTGAACTGCGGTCGACTGACCGAACCGCGGTCGACTGATCAACCTACGGTCAACTGATTGAACTGCCGTCGACTGATCGACGGGCGGTCACTGAGCGGACCGCGGTCAGAAGGCCCGCTGACGGCAGTGTCGGAAGGTAACTACCGTAACCGCGCCAGACCGAAGTTCGGCTTGGCCGACCGCAGTCTCTTCAGTCGACCGCTGTCAAGTTAGGTGACCGCGGTTGGTTCAGTTGACCGCCCGTCGCTCAGTCGACCGCGGTTCAATCAGTTGACCGTAGTTCAAAGCATCACCGCCACGTCGTAGAGCGCGTGCGTCCATGCCGTGATGCCAAAGCCGCGCGTGAGGTACAGCGCGGAAAACGCCACGCCGGCGAGCGCGCGGAAGACGAACGAGTCGAGGCGGAATGGATCGCCGAGCGGACCGACGTAATGGAAGGCGGAAAACAGCAGCGCGCCGAGGATCACCGCGATCACACCGGCGGTCAGGCGCGCGAAGCCCAGCAGCTTCAGCCCGTTCGAGATCAGCGCGACGAGGACGACGCGAAACAGCAGCTCTTCGTAGAGTCCGGCGCCGAGCGAGAGCGTAAGGCGCGCGACGAGCGGTGCGTGAAGCACCTGGCTGCCGGCGGCGAGCGCGCGCAGTGGGCCGAGAAGCCGGAGCGTCACCGCGCCGACGACGAAGCCGAAGACCAGCGCGAGGACGCACGATTCCACGAACATCACCACGAAGATCCACGCGCGCAGCGGCCGGTGGTCGCGCCACGCCAGGATCAACGCGCCACCGATGACGAGGGCCATGAACACCAACGGTCCACGCGGACCCAGCACTGCGGTGAAGAGCCCCGTGAGAATCACGTCCGCGCCGTTGCGAATCACACCACCGGCGCTCCGAACCGGCGCCACCGCCTCGAGGATCTCATAGGCGAGCAGCAACGGCAGCGCGAAAAAAAGACTGTACCGGTGCGACCGGCTCTGCTCGAAATAGCCGGCGAGACCAAGGGTGGAGGGCATCGTCTGAAGGTTGGCTTCTATGGATATTGGAGATAGTGCTACTCGGGTACGGCTACTCAGGTACGGCTACTCAAGTGCCAGGTACTGGGTAGACCGGTACCGAGCCTGGCATACTGGCCCCTCCAATGCTTGGACAGGGCAGCCGTAGTACCGACTTGGAGCTGACAGCTCACAGCCTTCGTTTACGGCTCGACCTCCCGCCGTTGCACGCGCCGCTTGCCCCAGGAACCCTCACCTGTTTGTTTGGGTATACGTTTTCGTTCGCCCGATCGACGAACCCGAAACAGAGGAGGTGATTCTTTGTCTACTGACCAGCGTAAGGCGCGGATCGCCGGGAGCCGGTAACGGCACCAGTTCGCTAGCCGACCGGCGCTCTGCGCCGACCGGTCTGATCCTGAAGGGCCTCCACAGCCAGGGCGCTGTGGAGGCCCTTCGTCTTTGGCTGAACGATCAATCGTCGTGGCGTACGCAAGCGACGTCTCACGTCTCACGTTCGCTTCTCACCTCACCGTCCCGTACTCCCGAACCCGCCCTGCCGCTCGGTGCTTCGCTCGACCGCGCCTTCGCACAGCTCGACCACGAGGTGTCGCGCGAACACCACCTGCGCGATTCGGTCGCCGTGGACGATCCGCTGTGGTACCGGCGAGTCGTTCCGCACGATCACCATCCACTCCTCGGCGTAGTCAGCGTCGACCGTACCCGGGGCGTTGGGGATGGTGAGCCCGCGCTTGAACGCCTGACCGCTGCGAGGGCGCACCTGCGCTTCGACGCCGACGGGGAGCCGGGTACGGAAACCGAGCGGGATGAGCGCCATCTCGGCCGGCGCCAGGGTCACCCCCCACTGCCCTTCTTCGAGCGTGGAGTCGCGCGTGCCGCGCGCCGATCCATCGGAGTGCGTCACCTGCCGATGTGCGAGATGCGCACGAACGTCGTAGCCGGCCGATCCGGCCGTTGCGCGCGCGGGCAGCTCGACGTCGTGGTGCAGACGTTCGATCGAGACGTCGAGTGAAGCGTGGGACATCGTATCTGAATGCGACATGGTGAGCTGGAACGCGCTGACGGTAAGACCGAATTCTGGTTCAACGGACGAGGACGCTGCGAAAGCTATTGCACCCGAAGGCGTCGTGCGATCAGGGCGGGCACCAGGCGAGGCAGTAACCTTTTGCAACACGGTGCGTATATGGGGAGGCGCTGCATTGGACCGCGCCGACTTCCGCTTGCCTGGAGCTCTCTCATGACCGTTCGGCTCACGTCGCTTCGCACCGCGCTCGTCCTCGTCACACCGCTCGTGGCTGCGCCGCTGCGTGCTCAGACGACTGGAGGCGGCGTGGAGTATTCCGCGAGCACCACTCGCTATCGCTGGTACACGACGACCAAAGGAAGTCAGACGTCCCCCATGGGAAGTCAGGACTTCCAGGTGGAGGCGCGGCAGCAGCTGACCGTCAACGTCGCCAAGCCGGCAAAGGACACCATCGTCGCTACCGTGACGCTCGACTCGGTGTCGATCAAGAGTGCGCAGATCCAGCAGGACGTGAGCGGGCTCGTCGGCAGCAAGTTCACCGCCTATCTGTCCCCCACTGGACAGTTCTATTCGATCCAGAAGAGCACCAGTCCCGACCCGCTGGCGGGTCAGGTCACGGAGAACGTCGCGCGTTTTCTTCCGTCGTACCGCCGCAACCTCAAGATGGGGTTGACCTGGGCCGACACCACGGCGAGCAAGGTGACGCAGCAGGGGATGGAGGTCGATCGGACGATCATCTCGAACTACCGGGTCGTCGGGGACACGACGATCGCGGGTGAAAAGACCTTCAAGATCGAGCGTCTATCCACCGTGAAGGCGGCCGGCAGCGGCACCGCGCAGGGCACGCCGGTGGCGTTGGAGTCGGCGACGAACAGCACCGCGATGATCTTCCTCAGCGCGAAAGGCGTCTACCTCGGCGGCCAGCAGAACGACGATATCAACGTGAAGATCACCATCCTCGCTCAGAACGCCGAGATCAACATCAAGCAGAAGGCCGAGAGCAAGATCGAGGCGATCAGATAGAGCTCGGGCTTGCCACTATCGCCAGGCCGCGTCCTCTCTCCAAGCTCCGGACGCACGAAAGGGGTGCGGTCTAGCGACCGCACCCCTTTCGTCTTGCGACCACCGGCGACGGGCCGTGGGCGCTAATTGCCCCGTGGCGTGCCCCGTGAAGTGACCAGGCTGAGCAGCCACGCTTCGGTGCGGCGGTCGGACGTCGAGGGCGCCCGGGGTGCCTCCCGGGTACGATCGGTGACCGGCGCCTGCACCATGTTGGACGCCAGGCTCGACACAGGCATGACTTGCGCCGTCGTGTCGCGGAGAGCGGCCCAGAGCGGGAGGGCGACGCAATCGACGAACGCTCTTCCCGCGCAGATAGTACGCGCGTCGCTCTCGACGTGTTGACGAACCTTGTCGGGATATGCCCGGCAATCGGGAGTATTGCTGCCGCGTACGCACCCGTTGTACCCCAGCAGGGCGACCCGCAACGCGCCGCCGGCGTCGAGGGTGTCCGGAGTCCGCTTGGCGAAATGCTTCAGGATGTAGACGCCGTACCGAAGGTTGGTCTCGTCATCCCGCAGGTTATGGCCGAGGATGGGACCGAGGTTGGGGGTCCAGAGCCGCGGCATGATCTGCATCAGGCCGAGTGCCCCAACACTGGACCGGGCGGTACGCTTGAACTTGTCGTTCTCCGTCAGCATGACGCCGAGCACCAGCGCCGGCGGGATGCGGCGGTGGTATGCTTCCCGCACCGCGACGCGCGCGATGGAGTCGGCGCGCTCCGACTCGATCTCGCCGGTGCGTCGCAGATCGGCGGCGAACGCCTCGACGTCGCGCCGGAACTGCGGGTGGCGCATCGCCAGGGGCTCGGGGAGGCTCAGCCATGGCGCCCGGACCGTCGACGAATCGATGTACGCGCCGGCGAGCACGCGGTTGGCGACGGGCGAGCGCCCCAGGAAGACCGGGTCGACCCGGGCCGCCGTGAAGACGACGGTGCCTGCCGCGAGCACGGCGAGCAGGAGCTGTCGAGCAAGGGCGGGGGGCGCGACGCGAATAGGAGCCTCCGGTCAGGCGGAACAACGGGCCGAGGCAGGCGCGCTCGAGAGGAGGCGCCAGGAATGAAGGATGGAATGGTAACCCAAGTTACAATTGCAAGGCAAGCTCGGCTGCAACAATTGTTGCATTCGACTCGAGGCAATCGATGCTCCGGCATCGTTCTTCCTTAGCATGTTAGAGAGACACTCGACCATCACTCGACCCCGCACGTGAGCGAAACAGCGGTTCCTGCGCCGATTCCCGCCGAAGGCACGTGGAGCGGCGATCCGGCGGATCTTCCGAATTGGGATACGATGCCGCGCCGCAACCGGCGGCGGCGGCGGCGTGGGCGGTACCCGGTCTGGCTGAAATACCTGGCATGGTCGATCGGCGTCGCGGTGCTCGTGACGCTGGTGCAGATCGTCGTTCAGGCGGTGCGGGCCGACCCGCGCGACGCCCAGCAGTACGCCGAGCGGCAGCTCCGTCTGTCGGCGCTGCGCCCCGACGAGCGGGTGATTGCGTCGGTGAGCGTCTGGCAGCGGCCGCCGATCGACTACTTCCGCGCGACGCGGGGGATCCTCGTTCTCACCGACGCGCCAGGTGATTCAGCGCGGCCGATCGGTGGACGGCTGATCTACCTCGGTCTCCAGCCGCGCGACGCCCTGAGCCCGGTGGACGCGCCGCCAACCTTCGACGTGCGCGATTGGCGCGTGGACACGGCGGTCACGTTGGAGCCCGCGCACACCATGTTCTACCTCGCTCGGGCGCTGCGACTGCAGACGCCGAACGAACGGCTCACCTTCGGCGTGCCGGCGGCGGCGGAGCCGAACGCCGAGGCCCTCCGTGCGGCGCTCGAGCGCAAGTACGCGGCGATTCGTGTGGTCGGGTGGGACCGGCGCGAGCAGCGCCGCGCCGAGGCACGAGCCGCGAAAGTGGCGAACTCCGAAGGCCGCCGGCCATGGTACCACACGGTGCGCCGCGGCGAGGCGCTCGCGTCGATCGCGAAGATGTTCAACACCACGCCGGAACAGGTGCGGACGCTCAACCACATCACCGGCGATCGCATCCGGATCGGCGACCGCCTGATGGTGAAGCCGTGGACGAAGCGCCCCGTTGGGTTTCCGAACGGGGTGAGACCGGAGTTCTAGCGTCGCTCGTTCGTGGCCGGGGTAACGATCCCTCTGCATTCGCCGAATCCGATTCGCCGGTAGCCATCCCGTTCGCACCAGCCGCGCATCGTCACCTCGTCCTCGTCCTCCAGGAAACGGCGCTCTTCCCCGGTCGGCAGGAGCAGCGGCTCGGTGCCCTTCCAGGTGCGCTCGAGCAGGCAACCACGCGACTCTTTCGTCGCCCCGCTCACCGTTCCGCTGGCGAGCAGATCGCCCGTGCGAAGGTTGCAGCCGTTGCTGGCATGGTGCGTCACGAGCTGCGCGATGGTCCAGTACATCGAGGTGAAGCTGCCGAGCGAGATGCGCATCGGCGCGTGACCCTGGCGACGCATCTCCGACGACGACAGCAGCACCTCGAGGGAGATCGCGATCGCGCCTGCTCGGTCGTTCGCCGGATCTGAGAGATAGGGGAGCGGCCGCGGGTCACGGGCGTCGCGCTCGGCGACGGGGGCGCGGAAGGGTGCGAGCGCATCGAGCGTCACGATCCACGGCGAGACCGTGGTCGCGAAGCTCTTGGCGAGGAAGGGCCCCAGTGGCTGGTACTCCCACGCTTGGATGTCGCGCGCGGACCAGTCGTTCACCAGACACAGCCCCGCGACGTGCGCTTCGGCGTCACGAAGAGCGATCGGTCCACCGAGCGCGTTGCCCGTCGCGACGTAGGCGCCGACTTCCATCTCGTAGTCGAGTCGCCGGCTCGGCCCGAAGGCCGGCGACTCGGCGCCGTCGGCTCGCGTCTGCCCCTGCGGCCGGCGCACCGGCGTCCCGCTCGGCACGAGCGACGACGCGCGGCCGTGATAGCCGATCGGAACCCACTTGTAGTTGGGCAGCAGCGGATTGTCGGGACGGAACATGCGGCCGACGTTCGTCGCGTGATGAATCGACGCGTAGAAATCGGTGTAGTCGGCCACTCGTGCCGGTAGGACCAGTTCGACATCCTCGCGCGAGCGAACGATTTCCTCACCCACCTGGCGTGCGCGAGCTCCCTCGGGGGTATCCGCTCGCAGCAGCCGGCTCGCAGCGTGGCGCAGGGTCGACAGCGCCCCGCGCCCCGCGCCGAGCAACGGATTCAGCGCTTCTTCGGCGATCGACCGTTCGATCGACTGCGCCGACTGTGCGTCGAACAGGTCGGCCTGCGCGGCAGCGGCGAGATCGAGCACGCCGTCGCCGATGGCGATACCCGGACGCGACGTGCCGCCGTCAGGTCGGAAGAGGCCGAGCGGAAGGTTCTGCAGCGGGAAGTCGGTCGCGGCGTCCTGCGCCGACTCGATCCACGAGACGAGGTCGCCGCGGTGGGTCTCGTCCGGAGGCGCGATCACAGAAGTCCGAGCTGGCGGAGGTCGTCGACCGGCTCGCGGAAGGAGCAGGAGCCGAACGAGAGGGCGAAGGAGTGTCGCGTCGCGACGAGTTGATCGAGGGAGACGGCGTGCTCGCGCCAGCGCAACGTGTCGGCGCCGAACTCGAACGCCTCCGGATCCCGCTCCTCGAGCGCGTGGGCGATTCCGGCTTCGTCCAGGCCCGCGCGCGCCATCGCGGCCGCGACGAAGACGTTCATGAAGCCGAACATCGTCGCGCACGCCGAGTCGCTGGCGTAAGTGAGCCGCTGCTCGCCGCGCAGCGGGTGATGCAAGCCCGCGGTCGCCTTGAACGGCACACCGAGCGACGCGCAGCGGGCGATGAATCGCGCGAGCTTGGCCGTCGATGGAAAGGCGTCGGGCGTCACGCCGCCGGTCCGGACCTTCGCTCTCCCGCCCGCGTCGCGTACGACGGCCAACAACGGCGCCGGATCGCGGTCGATCGGCAGCTCGAAGAAGAGGACCATGTCCGGGCCGGCGGCTCGCGCGACATCCCGCGCGACGCGTTCGACCGTCGCCCGATCGGGCGCGCGGCATTCGACCGTGTCGACGACGAGGCGTCCGGCGTGCGCGCGGTTGAAGGCGCGCAGCGATGCGACGTCGCGATCCGCGGTATCACCGACCAACGCGCTCACGCGCCATGGAGCGGTGCGGTCACCGGAGCAGCGTGCCGATTCCGCCGCCATCTCGTCGAGTCGCGCGGCCGGCACCACCAAGCGACCAAGTGCCCACGCCTCGGGAGAACGGAGCTGCGCCGCGAACTCCGTCACCGCGTCGCGCATCGAGAGCGCCGCCGGAGGAAAAAGTCCCGCGTAGTCCACGAGCTCCGAGAGCAGGGCTCGCAGCGTCGGCGGAAGTTCGCGGGGTGGCGTCACGTCATTCGTCCGATTTCTTGGGGGCGAGAATGGTACCTCGGCAGTTCGGCGACCCGCAACGGCATTTGTAAAATCGCTCGTCGGCGGCGTTGTGGTCGTCGGTGCGCTCGTACTGGTAGTCGTAGAGCAGCTCGTCGCCGGCCTTGATGTTGCGCCGTGCCTCGATGAAGATGCGCCGGCGATCGGTGATCGCCTCGCAGTTGCCGTCGCACGAGTGGTTGATGAACCGCGCCTCGTTCCCCTGCACCGCGCCGTCGATCACCACCTTGTCGTCGACGGTGAAGAGGAAGGTATGATGGCGCCCCATCTTCTCGTCGTCGTAGCGCCTGTCCGCGGTGCGCCAGGAGATCCGCTGTCCGGTGTACTCGATGATGCGCGTCCCTTTCCGGATGTTGCGCGTCGCAAAGGCGCCGGTGCCCTGAATGGGCGACGTACGGAGCTCGAGATACGGGTTGGGCTCTTCCTTCCACGGATAGCGGGCGAGAATCCCGCGCTTGCTTCCTCGCGTCTTGCCGGTGCCGGATTTCCGTACGCCCGCGGTGCCACGCGTGGCTTTCGTGCGCCGTCCCTTCGTACCGCGTGCCGTCTTCTTTGCCATGATGTCGTGTGTCGTGGGCTAGGGCCAGGGCCGGCTGTCGCGCAGCCGCACCCGCAGTTGGTCATCGGTCAACGCATCGAGCTCGGCGTTCGCGGCGAACATCGTCTCCGCGGCGAGGATGGACGTGCGCGCCGCGCCGCCTGCCTGCGGTGAGAAGAGCAGCACCAGGGTCCCCCAGCTCTCCTTGCCGAGCACGACGTCCCAACGTGCACCGTCGGCGTCGGTGAAGGTGCGCATCGGCGCGCGGAGCTAGACGAGCTCCGGTCGCGTCTTGCGATACGCCTCGGCGGCATGCCGCATCCCGAGCAGTGCCGACGCCTCGAGCTCGTACTCCATCTGCATCGACGCGAGCTGGCCGGCGCCGTGCTTCGCCGAGACGTTTCGTCCAAGCGCGTCGCAGCCGGCGTGGTGGCGGCAGTACTCCCGGCTGGCGTGCCACAGCGCGTTCGCCTTATGCCACCATGCCTCATCGTTCGCGGGGTGCACGTCGCCCGCGGCGGCCGAGTAGGCCTCGGCCATCTCGGCGAGAGAGCCGTCGCACATCGCGCAGAGCGCGTCGACGTGCGTGTGCTCGAGGTCCGGCTCCGAGCCATTGTGCAGCTTGGCCGCCCGGTCGTGCTGGCGGCAGCACTCGATGGCGGCGCGATAGAGAGCGTCGGCACGGTGGCGGACGAGCGTGACGGGGTCGGGCGTGAGCTCCGGTGGAGAGGCGGTGCGGCGGGTGTTGGGCATCGGCACTGGCGGGGTGGCGGGACCGGACGCGGCGATCGGTCCGAGTCGAAAGATGCCCGTGCGCGCGCGCAACTCCAAGTGGCGACGCTAGAGATATCCCATGGCCGTGAGCGCCTCATAGCGCCGGAGGGGCGAGCTCGGGAAACGCGTACCGGCGCCGTCCATCCGGTAGGCGCGCCCGGGAAACTTCACCTGCCCCGCGACCTCCATCACCGCTTCCCACGCGGTCGGGATGGTGTAGCCGAAAGCGCACGCGAGCAGGAGTGCTTCGCCGTAGTAACCGGCGGTGAGCAGCTGCTCCCCATCGCGATGCACGTCGAGCAGATACAGATTGCGCGCGACCGGCGGCGGAAGCTGCACCGCCTTGCCGGGCACCGGATGGTCCATGTAGAGCGTGACGGACGCACCGAACCCGGGAGAGAAATCGGGAATCAGCGCGCCATCGGCGAGCGCCGCGAGCGTCTCGCCGAGTGGAGCACGGTTGAGGTTCCAAAACAGGTTGGGGTGCGCGTTGTACCCGAAGCGCTCGCACTTCTCGAAGAACCACAGCCCGTCACGCGCCACGATGAAGTTGGCGTCGCCGAAGCCGGTGTACCGCTGCGCACGATACGCGGGGAAGAGACGTCCGACCGACTCCTGCACCGCGCGGCACTCCACCGGCACGACGAAGACGAAATCGAACGCGCAGCCGACGAGATCGCCGAGATCGCCGGCGAGCCTCCGCTTGGACTCGAGCGACATGAAGGCGAACACCGGCTCGCCGTTCTGGAACCAGACTTCGACGTTCGTCTCCACGCCGTCCTTCCGCTCCTGGAGCACGAAGGGCGCGTCGTTGGTGAGCGTGCGGAGGTGTTGCCGCAGCTCGAGGTTCGCCTCGGCGCCGCTCTCGCTCTGCGGCAGCCAGGTCTCGAACGTCTCGCCGTGATCCGGTTTGTAGACGAACGCGGTGTCGGGGGTGCGCTCGAGGAACCGGAGCGCGTCGCGCGCCGTGTCGAAGCCGTGCGAGGGCGGCGGCCGCAGCCCGTGGTGCTCCACCAATGCCAGACAGGCATCGCGGTCATGCTCCATCGTGTCGGCGTACCGTCCGCCGCCGAACACGCAGAACCCCTCGGCGCGCAGGCACTCGTTCTCGCCGACGCTGTGGTTCTCGTCCCAGATCCAGTACGCGTCGCGCCAACGCGTGCGCTCGCGCATCACGCCGGCGAGCGGCGCCTTCGTTACGAGTCCGTTGCCGACCAGCGCGTAACGATCTTCCAGCCGTCGGTCGTCCGTCCCCGAAAACGCCACGAGGACTTCGTGCCCCTCTTCCTGCAATCGCAGCGCGAATCCCAGACCGGCGAAATGCTGTGTCGCGATGACGAAACGCATGCCGCTTCGCTAAGCATGCTGCATGCCGACCGTGTGCTGTCCCCGTCCACGCGCCGCGACGGGCCAACTCGTCTCCACCCGATCGCCCCGCGCACCGTACACGACGTCGTTCAGATGCACGACGATACACACGTGATTGGGCACCACGCGCACGCGTTCCCCGACTTCCGGGCGCCAGTCGGTGCGCGCGAGATCGAGCACGCCGTGCTCCTCGGACATCCGCGCGACGGTGACCTCGGGATGCTCGAGGAGCTGTCCGAAGCCTTCGCCTTCGAAACCGCGCACCGGTTCGCGACCGAGCGCCTTGGTGCCGGCGTCGATCACTGCCTGGCCCGGAACGGCGGTGGACACGACGGTCGCGAGCACGCTGAACGCGCAATCGTCCCACTCGCAGGCGCCGATCGCCGCGGTGGTGCGGTCGTTGTACACGTACGTGCCGGGCCGGAACTCGGTCACCGCCGGTATCTCGTGGGTGCGCCAGAGGGTCGGCGTCGAGCCGCCGCTGACCACGCGCGGCGGAACGCCTTCGGTGACGAAGGTATCGATGGCGCGCTCGATCGCGTCGCGCATCTCGTGCAGCTTGTCGTCCTGCTCCTCCACCGGTTCGCGCACGTGGCCGGGATAGAACGCGATGCCGGTGAACTCGAGCCACCGCTCCGAGGCGATCCGGCGCGCGAGACGCGCGGCGTCGTCGATCACCGGCAGGCCGACGCGATGCATGCCGAGGTCGAGCTCCACGTACACTCCGATCAGGCGGCGCGCCGCTTCCGCGGCGGCCGCCATCTCGGCGACGGCGCGCTCCGAGTCGAGCGCCACGGTGACGCGGGCGGCGCTCGGCAGTGCCGCGATGCGGCGCGCCCGCGCCGCGCCAACGGGCGGATACGCGAGCAGCAGGTCGTCGCTCACCGACGACATCACTTCCGCCTCGTACGGCGTCGCACAGGTGAGGCCGTGTGCGCCGCGCGCGAGCTGCTCGGCGGCGACGCGCGGCGACTTGTGGGTCTTCACGTGCGGCCGGAGCGCGAGCTGGTGCGCCGCGGCGTAGTCGGCGGCCCGGTCGAGATTGCATTCCATGCGATCGAGATCGACGATCGCGGCGGGCGTCTCGAGCGTGGCGAGTGACACGACGTCTGCGTTCATGCGCGGGACACGATGGTCGTGTTTCGGAGTGAGTGTCGCATTGGCCGAAGCTACGGAGCGGCCCCGCCCCTGCCAAGCGCGCCGGCATTGGCGCTGGATCGGACGCGCTGTACGTTGGTCACCGGCCCGCGCGTGTTCCGCTCACCCACACCCAACCGGCCATGCACCGCGCCATCGCTTTTCTCGCGCTCTCGTTCATTGCGATCTCGCCGCCACGGCTCGACGCACAGGGCCAGCCGCCCGCTCCGCCGCCGCTCCGCGTCGCGGCGAGCAGCTTCGCCACGGTCGAGGTGCACGTGAATGCGCGGCCGATCGGCGGCCGGTGGTACGAGGAAGACGCCGCACTCACCGGACCGGCGCGCATCGCCATCAGCTACGGGCAGCCGCACGCGCGCGGCCGGACGGTCGAGGGCCAGCTGATTCCACTCGACACCGTATGGCGGTTCGGCGCGAACGCGGTCACGACGCTCCACTCCGACGTCGACCTCGTCCTCGACACGCTGCAGATTCCGCGCGGCGACTATGCGCTGTTCGTGCTGCACACGACGACGGGTTGGCAGCTGATCGTGAATCACGGTACGGGATACTGGGGCACCGACTACCGGCCGACGGCGGATGTGGGCCGGATCACATTGCAGGCGCACAAGCGCGCCGAGGCTGAGGATGCGCTCACGATCTATCTGGTGCCGGACTCGCCGCGTCCGTCGAGCGGGTATGCCGACCTCACCGGGCGTCTTCGCATCGTGTGGGGGACGACCGAGCTGTCGGCCCCGTGGCGTGTGAAGTCCTGAACGCAGTGCGCGGCCCGGATTTCGCTCACCGGCCGATGACTCCGACATCCGCCACCCGGAACGTGACATGGATTGGGACCACCTGCACATCATGATCAACCACTTCCCCGTCATCCTCGCGGTGACGGGGGCGCTCGCCGCGCTGCTCGGGACGGTGCGCGGCCGGCGAGGCGTGTGGATGTACGCGACCACGTCGATGACCATCGCCGGACTCACCGCCATTCCGACGTATTTCTCCGGTCGCCAGGCCGAGGACGTGCTGCGGCGTGCCTGGTACATCGCGCGCGGGGCGATACACACGCACGAGGATGCGGCGCTCGTGGCGACCATCGCGACCGTCGTCGCGGCACTCGTCGCCGCGATCGCCTGGCGCCGACTGGTGCGCTACCCGCGCGAGATCACCCTGCCCGGCGGACTGCGCACGCTCGTGGTGCTGACGTCGCTCGCGTCGGCAGGCTCGATCAGCTATGCCTCATGGCTGGGCGGCCGGATCACGCACGACGCGCCCGGACTGAAGACCGGTGGTGGTCCGGCCGCAGCGGCGATGGGTCGACCCAATACGGCGCCAGCGAGCGCTGCGGCGGACTCTACCTCCCGGCCGACCGCTCCTGCGGCAGCGGCTCCGGTGCCGGCCGCTCGCCCATGAGTCGCGTGACGAATCGTTGGCCCTCGCCGATGCGCTCGACTTCGACCGCGATCGAATCGACCGCCTGATCGAGTCGCGCCAACCGGTCCACCAGCTCGTGCGGCAGTGCTGCCACGGCCGCCGTGCTCCGCCGCCAGACCCGGCGCGCCAGTGCGATGCTGAGCGGAAGCAGCACGATCACCATGAACATCCCGCTCAGCACGTAGACTTCCTGGGGCGGCCCACTTGGTGTCGGGGGCGGGGTTTCGACGACGGCGCCGGGGATCGCGGCGGTGCTGGCGACTCGGTCGTTGGCCGCCGCGAGACTCTTCTGCACGGCCGAGATCTGGCCGTCGACGTCCGAAATCTGCGACTCGAGGCCCTTCCGGTCGACGCCGTCGAGCGCCCCCTCCTTGAGCCGTTCGGAGAGACCGCTCCGACGGTCCTGCAGCTGCTCGAGCTGGCTCGTGAGCTCACGCCGCTGTGCGATCGCTGCTCGCCAGATGGCCGTGGGGCTCGATGGGCCCGGAACGATGAACGCTTGCGGCGGGAGCGGCGCTGGAGGAGGGATCAAGTCGGCGGCTTGCATCATCGGGGCTCGTGGTCCGACGGGTGATCGGATGTTCCATCGATGGCGTACGTGACGGGCGACGCGAGCGTTTCACCCGCAATATGTGCTCTCCAAGCCCCGGCCGCTCGATCAGGTGGGGCGCTGGAAGGCGCGCGAGACGATCGCCTGCGCCTCCGCCTGGATCCGATGCAGGTGATCTTCGCTCCGAAAGCTCTCGGCGTACAGCTTGTAGACGTCCTCCGTGCCGGAGGGGCGTGCGGCGAACCAGCCGTGCTCCGTGGCCACCTTGATGCCGCCAATCGGTGCGTCGTTCGCGGGCGCGGTGGTGAGAATCCGCTGGATCGGCTCGCCCGCGAGCTCGGTCGCCGTCACGTCGCGCGCCGTGAGCTTCGCGAGCACCGCCTTCTGCTCCGGCGTGGCCGGGGCGTCGATGCGCTCGTAGTACGGCCGGCCGAACCGCTGCACGAGCGCCTCGTACTGCTCGCCCGGATCACGGCCCGTGCGCGCGGTCATCTCCGCGGCAAGGAGACCGAGGATGATGCCGTCCTTGTCCGTCGTCCACACGCTCCCGTCGCGCCGGAGAAATGTCGCGCCGGCGCTCTCTTCCCCGACGAACCCCAGCGAGCCGTCGGTGAGCCCGTCGACGAACCACTTGAAGCCGACGGGAACCTCGACCAGT
>DASXHF010000095.1:0-4162 GCA_036488775.1 Gemmatimonadaceae bacterium
CGGGCGCGTCACCGGACCCCACCTGCATTGGACCGCGCGCTATGGCGCGCTCACCGTGAATCCGCTCGATTTGCTGGATCTCTACTCGCCGGATCGGTGAGGATGCAGCAGAATTAGGACGTCTCCCCACGTCTCATGGGCCGATCAGCCCAGGTCGTACGCGACCTCGCATGGCAACGTCCCGCGCACCGACCAACGCTCGCCGCACACAGTACACGAACGAGTCCGATCGCCATCCCGCGATTCAAGCGTAATCTCCTCGAGGCAGATAGCCAATCAACTGAGGTCGACATGTCCGGTCAGGGTTCCACTGGCAACGTCATCGCCGCGCTTTGCAGCTTCTTCGTCCCCGGTCTTGGACAACTGATCCAAGGGCGCCTGATGATGGCGATCGTTCAGTTCGTGCTCGCCGGTGTACTTTGGTTCTTCCTGCTCGGTTGGGTCGTTCACGTCTGGTCAGTCGTCGACGCAGCCATCTGGAAACCGAAGAGCTGAATGTTCGTTCATGCTCGGCCGCTCCCCTCTCACCTCGTTCACCGAATGCCTCGTGTCCTGACTGCAGCCGTCAGATCCTGCGCGCTCGTGCTTCTCGTCGTCATTGCCACGCCTGTCCACGCCCAAACCGCGGATAGCGCGGCGGTACTGGCCGTGGTGAGCCGGCTGTTCGACGCGATGGCGCAGCGCGACACGGTCGCCGCGCGCGCCGTGCTCGCGCCCGGGACGCAGATCGTGTCGATTCGCGGCGATACCACCGGCGTCGGGCCCAGAGTATCGAGCGACACGGCATTCATTCGCTCACTGGGAAGCGGGCACGGACAGCTCCGTGAACGCCTCTGGTCTCCGACTGTCCTGCTACGCGGGCCGCTCGCGACGGTGTGGGCACCGTACGACTTCCATCTCGACGGCCTGCGCACGCACTGCGGGATCGACGCCTTCACACTCGTGCGAACGGGTTCCGTCTGGCGAGTCACCGGCATCGCATACACGGTCGAGCGCCGCAACTGCGTGGACAGTCCTCTCGGTCCCCCGCAATAGCGGGAAAGGCTCAGGCGCTGATCCACATCCGCGCCGCCACGATCACCAGAAAGACGGCGAAGAGCCGCTTCGCCAACGCCGGGTCCAACCCCTGGGCCACCCGCGCCCCGAAATACGCGCCGACGAACAGCCCCAGCGCAACGAGCAGCGCGGCGGTCACGTTGACATGACCGTTCCGGTAGTACTGCCAGGCGCCAAGTGCGCCCACCGGCAGGAGAAGTGCGGCGAGCGACGTGCCCGTCGCCGTCACGAACGTCAGACCACCGGCGAACACGAGGGCGGGGACGATGAGGATGCCCCCGCCGATCCCGAACAGCCCCGACAGGAGGCCGGCCGCCAGCCCGATTAAGAGAAAAATGAATGGCATGGTCTGCATGGTGCGGACATGACGGCCGCCGCGCAACTGGGCATCTCGGGGCAGTTGGAGGTCCGCGCCCGCCGGTGGCGCGCTCCCGAGGTCCGCGCCGCCGGCGGCGCGCTCCCATGGTTGCGACCATATGATCCCAGCCGTCTTTCAAGGCGGCTGGAATGCCGATAGCATTCGTTCGTCGCTCCCCAACCCACACGACAGCCACGATGCTCAGTCCGTCTTCCATCGCCTTTCTCAAGCGCCTTCTCGACGCCCCCGCCCCATCCGGGTTCGAGACCGCCGCCGCGCGCGCATGGCGCACCGAGGCCGAGTCATTCGCCGACAAGGTGAGCGTCGACGTCGCAGGGAACAGCATGGCAGAGGTCAATCCCGGCGGCTCGCCGACGATCATGCTCGACGGACACATCGACGAGATCGGCGTCATCGTCCAGTACATCGACGACGACGGCTACGTCTACATCGCGCCGATCGGCGGCTGGGACCCGCAAGTGCTCGTGGGCCAACGCATCCGTTTCCTCGGCAACGACGGCGACGTGCTCGGGGTGGTGGGAAAGAAGCCGATCCACCTCATGAAGACCGAGGATCGCGAGCACGCCAGCAAGTTCAGCGACCTCTGGGTCGACATCGGCTCCGCCAAGCGGACCGAGACGGAGGCGCGGCTCAGCGTGGGCGATCCCGGCGTGCTCGACTCGCGCACCATCGACTTTCCGAACGGACGCATCGTATCGCGCTCGATCGACGACCGGATCGGTGCGTTCACCGTGCTCGAGGCGCTGCGCCGGTACGCCGCGAAGCCGGGCGCGGCGCGGGTGGTCGCGGCGGCGACGACGCAGGAGGAGATCGCGTGGCACGGCGGCGGCGCGCTCGTGTGCGCGCATTGCATCAACCCGCAGATCGCGCTCGTGGTCGACGTCACCTTCGCCACGGATCATCCGAACATCGAGAAGAAGGAGATCGGCGACCACAAGATGGGCGGCGGCCCGATCCTGAGCCGCGGCGCGCTGATCTCACCCGTCGTGCTGCGGCTCCTGCGCGAGACGGCCAAGCGGCATGACATCGCTCACGCGGTGCATGCCGTCGGGCGGGACACGTCCACCAACGCCGACGCGATTCACATCGCGCGCGAGGGAGTCGCCACCGGACTCGTCTCGATCCCGAACCGGTACATGCATTCGCCGAACGAGATGGTCGCGTTGGCAGACGTCGACGCCGCCGCCACCTTGATCGCCGAGTTCTGCCGCGCGGTCACGGCGGAGACCGATCTGACCGCTCGTTGAGGACGTAGCGCACCGACGCGCGCACGTCGTCGTCCCGATCGTCGCGAAGCGCGCCGAGCGCCTCGAGCGCGGCCGGCGTGCGCGCCTCGCCGAGCGCCTGGACGGCGGCGATCCGAAGGCCGAGCATCTTTCGTTTGAACAATCCGCGCTCCGGGCGGGCGGCGGCGATCAGCCGCTCGATCGCCTCGGGAGTGGCCAGGCGGCCGAGCGCCAATAGAAAGGCGGCGCGCACCTCGTCGTCGTCTTCGTCGTCGAGCGCGCGCAGCAACACCGCAGCGCCGCCGTCCGGTCGCCTCGCGACCAGCTCCGCGGCGGCGAGCATCCGCATCTGCGGCGCGCTGTCCTTGAGCGCGCGCTCGATCGCCGGCGTCGAGCGTGGAGTGCCAAGCCGCATGAGCGCGATCGTCGCGGCGTGACGGACGCGCTCGTCGTCGTGATGACCGAGCTCCATCAGCGGCCCTTCCGCCTCGTGTGCCTCGAGCTCGCCCAGCAGGAGCGCGGCACTGCGTGCGGTGCTCCAGCGCGCGTCGCCGAGCATGTGGACGAGAACGGCGACGCCCGCCGGCAGCTCGCGCAACGCGGTCAGATACGCCGGCCGCATCTCGTCCGACGCCGCGAGCAGGCGTTCGATCACGACCTCGGCGCCCGATTCCCCCGCACGCGCGAGCACGACGAGCGCCGCGCCGCGACGCGCAGGATCCTGGTCCAGCTCCGCGGCGACCGCGCGCAGCAGGGGCGGCCTGAAGATGCGCCGTAGCGCGATGAAGAAGGCACGCTTCGCAGCGAAGTCCGCCAGCTCGCGTTCGCGTTGCACGACGCGATGGAGGATGTCGCCGGTGAGGGCGCTGTCGCCGTGGCGCGCCGCAGCCTCCGCATCGGCGGCGAGCTGCTCGAGCAGATCGGTCAGCACAGCCACGTCGTTCGTGGCCGCCAGCCGGTCGAGAGGCGAGACGTTCTCGGGAAGCGAGTGCTCGCTCGGGACCGGTGTCGGCTCTGCGAGGGGGGCATGGACCTCGACCGCGTCGGTGGGCGGCGGTGGTGGCTCCCTGCTCACGAAGCGCACGCTCGCGCGGAGCGGAACGTGGGCCGTGTCCGACGCGATACCCGCCAACAGCCGCGCTCCACCAAGGAGATCCGCCGCCGTCGCGCCGGCGGCGACGTCGAGCGTCGCCACCCCGTGGCGCTCGAGAAGCGAGACGAGGTCGGCGACACCGGTCAGCAGATACGGCAACGGCATGTCGTTCGCTACCAGCGTCTCGTCGCGCACGGCGATGCGCACCGGCCCCTCGTGGGCGAGCGTGACGAGCGCGCGCAGCGATCCTTTCTGCTCGTCGACGCTCGAAGACTCGTGCAGCAGCAGGTGCACGAGCCGCGCGAAGTGGCGCGCGAAGCTGACCGCGTAGCCCATGGATGCCAAGCTATCGGCGCACGCGGCGGAATCCCAATAGCTTCACTTACGGCTCGATTTCACGCCGTTCCC
>DASXHF010000117.1:0-18079 GCA_036488775.1 Gemmatimonadaceae bacterium
GCGTCGCTGATGCCCACCGTCAACATGTTGATGGTCGTAGGGCTCGTCTCGCTGCCCGGGATGATGACCGGGCAGATCATCGCCGGCTCGTCGCCGCTCACCGCGGTGCGCTATCAGATCGTCGTCGTGTTCATGCTCGCCGGCGCGGTGTCCGTGACTTCCGTCCTCGTCGCGCTCTGGTATCGACGCTCGTTCTTCACTTCCGCGGAGCAGCTCGTGGCGCGGCGGCCGGAAGCGGCGCGCTAGACGCCGCGCCATGGCGCGCCAAATGCGCGCTTCGGCGGCGGGGGTGAATGCCATGTCGGTCAAGATGCACAGCGAGGGATATGCACACGCCCGCGAGCTCGTCGATTACGGCGAAGTTACGCGCGACGAACGGGACGATTGGAGCGAGCACCGGCCGTCGGCAGAGGAGGAGAACGAGTTCATCCGCCGTCACGGGCTCGCCGAATACGGCAAGTGGCACCTCGGCATCGACGCGAGCGCATCGCGGGAGACCAAGGCGCACTACAAGTTTCCGTTCGGAGACTTCAAGCGCGTTCATCGCTGCGCCGTGATCTCCGCCGAGAGTCGCGCCGGCCAGTACAAGTATCTCGACGTCGAGAAGGCGGCCAAGCACCTGCTCGAGCTGATCGATTCCCACGTCGCTAGCAACGCACGGTAGCGCTCGGTCGGATCGCGGAACGGATTACACGAACTGAATACACGGAAAGAGCGGAAACGGCGGAACGGGCAGATGACGGCACGCCAGGATTGTCCAGGCGCCACTTCCGCATCCCGTCGACAACAAGGAAGGTCTTTGGAGTTGCGGGGTCGGTCTGGGCGCGCGGAGCCGCGCTCATACGACGGGCAGATCCGCCGGTTCCGTCGCTTCAGTCGTTTCCGTGCATTCAGTTCCACCGCCGGTTGATCGGCCCGGGCGACGATTGCCGCACGCGACTTGCTGCGACTTCCTTCGCATTCATCGAGGAGCAGCTACGATGTCGTCACCAACTCAGCAACACGTCCATGGCCCCTCGTGCGGACACCGCGCGATTCAGCACGATGGTCACGTGGACTATCTCCAGCAGGGTCATCTGGAGCACCAGGAGGCTGGCCGCGTCCAGGAGCATCGGATCGACGTCAGCGCCACGAATCCCTCGGGTTGCACGCCCGACTTCCACGATGGTCACTCGGCCGAGCACCATCACGGCGCGGGTTGCGGACACGAGGCGATCCCGCACGGCAATCACACGGACTATCTCGCCGACGGTCATCTGCATCACGCGCACGGCGATCACTGTGACGACCACGGCGCGGTCGCGATGAGCTGAGCCGATACGGTTTCGTCCGGGCGTGGCGACGGGTCGGTCGGTAGCCGAAGTCACGCCCGAACGAGCTGCCCCGCAATGACGGCGAGGAACTCCTTGTAGCGGATCGGCTTGGCGATGTACGCGTCGCATCCCGCCGCCAGGATGCGCTCCTTGTCGCCCTTCATCGCGAGAGCCGTGAGCGCGACCACGGGAATCGCGCGCGTCGCGGCGTCCCGCTTGAGGAGCATGGTGGCCTCGAGACCGTCCATGCTGGGCAGTTGAATGTCCATGAGGATCAGGTCCGGCTGCTCGGTATGCGCCAACGCCAGCCCCGCCTCCGCGTCCGTCGCGCTCAGCACGTCGTGGCCCGCCGACTGGAGCAGGAAGGTCGCCAACGTCATGTTCGCGCGGTTGTCTTCGATGATCAGCACCGTTGTCATCTGACGCCACCGGGCGGCGTCCCGACATCGGCCGCCGGACTCCCTCCGACCGACAGGGCTTCGCCGGTCCGGGTGGCATCGGGCGCAAAGAGCCCGAGGTCGAGAAGTGAAGCGTACAGCGCCTGCCTGGAAATCGGCTTCTGCACTACCGCCGCAGCACCGAGCGCAAGCCCTCGGTCGTGATCCGGCACGATCGAGATGATCACGACCGGGATGCGCGAGAGCGCCGGCACCGACTTGATGCGAGTGAGAAGTTCCCAGCCATCCATGCCGGGCAGCAGGATGTCCAGGGTGATCAACGACAGCGGCTGCTGCGCGGCGAGAACCAGTGCATCCTCGGCCGACGCCACATGCAGTACCGTGAAGCCTTCAGCCTCGAGCTGCAGGCGAATCAGCTCCGCAGAGTTGGCGTCGTCCTCCACCACGAGCGCCGTCCGCGGGCCCGCCGCTGCCGCCGCCGGCACGACGGAGCGCATCGACCTCGCGGGGGTGCGGCGCTCCGATCGACGGAGTGGCAGCCACACCGTGAACCGGGAACCTTCGCCGACCGCGCTCTCCACGGCCACTGCCCCGCCGTGCAGTTCAGCGAGCAGCTTCACCATCGCCAACCCGAGGCCAGTGCCTTCGAACTGCCGCGCCAGTCCGCTATCGATCTGACTGAACGGCGTGAACAGCTGCTGCAGCCCTTCAGGTGAGATGCCGATGCCGTTGTCGGTGACGCAGATCTCGAGGAATTCGGTGTACTGATTGTCAGCCAAGGGAAAGCACCGCGCAGGCCAGAGGCCGGAGGGCTTGCCAGTCGCAGCACGGAGCACGCGGGCGGCACGCAGGCTCACCCGGCCTTGCTCCGCCGTGAACTTGAGCGCGTTGGACAGCAGGTTGTACACGATCTGTTTGACCTTGCGCGCATCCGCGTAGATCGTCCCCAGGTCCGTGGCGGCGTCCATGGAGAGGTGGATGTGTCGCGCCGCGGCCTTCTGCTTGATGATTGACAGGCTGTTCACGAACAGCGACGACACCTCCACCGGATTGAGATCGAGCAGCATCTTGCCCGCTTCCACCTTGGACAGGTCCAGGATGTCGTTGATCAGGGCAAGCAGATGGTTGCCGCTACTGAAGATGTCGCCGATGAACCCGCGCTGTCGCTCGGTCAACTCGCCCACCAGGCCGTCCCTAAGCACCTCCGAGAAGCCGATGATCGCGTTGAGGGGCGTTCGCAGCTCGTGCGACATGTTGGCGAGAAACTCGGACTTCATGCGGCTCGCGTCTTCCAGCTCGCGGTTCTTCTGCTGCAAGGTGTCTTCGAAGCGCTTGAGCTCCGTCATGTCGCGCGCGGCGGCGAACACGCCCTGGAGCTGCCGGTCCCGATCGTGGAAGGTGGTCGCGTTGTACGACACCACGGTGAGCGTGCCGTCCCTCGCGCGCGCCGTGAGCTCGTAGTTGGTGACCTTTCCCTCGCCAAGCACGCGGTTGATGCCCGCCTCGGCGCGAGCGGAATCGGTGAAGTAGTTCTTGAATGGGGCGCCGATCAGCTCATCACGCGTGCAACCCGTCAGCGCCTCCATCTGCTTGTTGACGTCCGTGATGATGCCGCGCGGATCGGTCGTCATCAGCGCGTCGATGTTCGACTCGAGGAGCGAGCGCGTATAGAAATGCTGGTCGCGCAGCCGCTGATCCAGCTTCATCCGCTCCTCTTCGATCTGCTTGCGCGCCGTATTGTCGGTGCCGATCAGCAGGTACCCGATGATGACGTCGGCGGCATCGCGGAGCGCGGTGACCGACACGACCGCCGGGAATCGGCTTCGGTCCTTCCGGATGTACGTCAGCTCGTAGATGTCCTCGATTCCGCGCGACGCTTTGAAGACGAGGGCCTCGAAGCCCGGCGTGATCGATGTTCCGAGCTCCATGCTGAGCGCCTGGGCGCGCGCGATCAATTCCGCAGGGTCCGAGATGTCGGCCGGGGTGATCTTGTTCATCACGTCCGCGGCGGCGTAGCCGAGCATCCGCTCGGCGCCGACGTTGAAGATCTGGATGACGCCCTTGGCGTCGGTGGCGATGCTCGAGAAGTTCGCGCTGTTGAAGATCGCGCTCTGGAGAGCACCCGTTCGGAGCAACACGTCGGGATTGCGGACGTCCAGCTCGGCGTCGACGCCGTTGGTCGTGCTCTTGCGAATCTTGAACATGCACCCCTGATCCAAGTGATCGTGACGCTACAAGCGCGCGCTGAACGAAGATCAATTGGAGATGACAACAGGCTGGAGTCTTGTCAGGGGCAATTGGCTCGCGGCGAACCGACGGCGGAGCGATTCTCTACTGCAAGGAACCAGCCTCGGGCGTATCACAGCCGATCTCGCCCCTCCAGGATGACAAGAGGCACATCGACCGCTATCATCTCACCGTGCCTGCCCGTTCGCACCTCCGCCGGTTCTGGCTGGTCGCGGCCATGTTCGAGCTTCTGCTGCCCTCGGTCGCGTCGGTGGCGGACGCCCGGTCGGAGGCGGAATCGATGTCGGGCGCCTCCGCACACGTCGAGGCACCGGGAAGCACGGCGTGTCCACGCGTCCATCCCGCAGACTGCGTCGTCTGTCGAGTCGTGGGGACGCATGCCGTCACTCCATCGGCGTCGACCCTCCTCGACGCGGTCGTATGGTTGAGCGGGACGAACCGTACCGACACAGGGCGCCTGCTGCGCTCCACGAGAGCACCAGGCGACCCACCGCAGCGAGCACCGCCGCTCCGAGCCTGACGCCCGTTCGGTGAACGGGGGTGGTGTCCTGTTCGTGAGCCGAGCGTCTACCGGCTCGCCCCCCCGCACCGCGTGTTCGGTGCAGTGCACCCGAACCGCGCACGCTCTCGACAATCGGAGGGAGAGTTCATGTTCCGCAGCGTCTTGTGTCTGCTCCTCGTGCCGTGCGCGGTCGGCGCGCAGAGCGATTACTTCAATCTCGACGCGGGGCGACCCACACGCGTCGAGGACGCCATACCGACGCCGCGGTACCAGCTGGATCTCCAGCTCGTTCCGTTTCGGTACGAGCTCCTCTCGAATGATGCACGGCGCTGGCGCGCTGACCCGAAGCTGACGTATGGCATAGCGCCGCTCACCGAGGTCGAGCTCCGCGCCCCCGTACTCGTCGTCGATCCGCGCGTGGCCAACTCGCCGGTCACGAGCGGGCTCGGTGGGCTCGCGGTCGGTGCGCTGCACGCGTTCGGGCTGGAGACAGGTCCCGTGCCCGCGCTGGCACTCGCCGGCGAATACGTCGCACCGGTCGGCTCGCTCTCGGCCCGCACGGGATCGTACTCGATCAAAGGGATCGCGACCAAGACGTTCACGTTCGGACGGCTCCATGCCAACGTCGGCGGAGGCACGTGGAGCATCCGCACCTCGAATACCACGTCGCAGCAATGCCCGATCCGTATTCCCGGCTCACCGCCGGTGCCGGGATGCGACAACAGCCAACCGGCGATCCCCGATTCGCCATGTGACCGATTTCCGTTCGCGCCGGCGTCTGCACACGTCACGGTCAGCACCCAACCGAGCGAGCCGGCGCAGAGGGCAGTTCTGGCGAGTGGCTCGACTGACCCGCCACCGATCGTCGGCCGGCGGTGGATGGCCGGTGTCGGGATGGACCGCGCCTTTGCGCTGACGTCGACCCTGCTCACCGGCGACGTAGCGGCGGAGCGGTTCATCGACCTGTACACGCTCCCCGACTGGAGCGCCGAGCTTGGCGTTCGACACCAATGGACTCCGCAGCTCGTGATGGATCTTGGATTCACGAGGCACTTCGTCGGTTTGCCGCGCTCGAACGCAGTCACCTTTGGTCTCGCCTACGGCATGCCGCTGCAGTTGCGGGCAATCCGTGAGGCGCGCCAATGAACGGGTCCGCGCTGAGAGGGTGTGCCATCGCGCTGGTGGCCGGCGCCGTTGCCTGCTCGAGCGCGCACACCTACGAGCAGACCTATCTTCGCAGCGACGACAACTGGGCCTTTCGGCACGAGTTCGTGCGCGCCGACCGTCTGTTCAACGCGTTCGACTACGGGCACGCCATCCTGTCGGAGACACTGCTACGCCATCGTGACGACGGCGCCATTCGACTCGATGGGCCGATCTACCACTTCATCACGTGCCGCGTATTGCCCTCGCCGCCGCACGTTCCACTCGAGGAGCATGCGGTCGGTCCCACGTATGGCGCCGAGCTTCCGGAGGCGGTGGCGACGTTCGACTGGGCACACATGCTTCACCGGCAGCTGTACGACATCATCGCCGACCAGCGACTCGATTCGACAGCGCGCGGGCGTCGGGTCGCGGCCGCACTGCGGTATTACCGCTCCCGTCCCGATCTCGCCCTGAGCGCGACACCGAAGTCGATGGACCTGATGGAAGGACAGCCCTATTCGTTGGCGTTCCGCCACGCGGCGCCTCGGTTCAACCGGTTGATCTGGTCCTATCACTGGCTGCAGATGGGCCTCTACGATGCGTTGCTCAGCAGCGATGATCGCACCGCCCGGCGTGCCGCCGTCGACGCGGCCGTCGACCGGTTCTTTGCCATGCTGGATTCGACGAGCACCGTGCCGGCGATGATGCCGATGTCGGCCGCGATTGCGCCGCGATTCAGCGCCGCATATCCCGAGGCGGCCATCATCTTCGACAACCTGCATGCGCTGCATGACGTCGTCTCCGACATCCTCGCCTCCCCGTCGATCGCGCCGGCGGACAAGCGCCGGGTCGTCGCGACGGCGCTGAGTCGCTATCGCGACTCGACGAGCTATGCGACGACGCGCGCCGAGTGGCTCGAGATGTCGCGGGGGATGGGATCGGCGGAGATGGGAGGACCGGTGCCTGACGCACAGCCGGCGATCGGCGTGGAGCGGCCTCAGGTCGGTTGTCGAGAATAGGCGACCGCTAGGGCGTTTTCGTGGCAGGCGAGTGCGCGACGCCCTCGGCCTACCCGGTCGCTCGGCCTCGGAAGTACGACTCGAGACACCTGCCGAGCAGGCGCTCATAGAGGTTGTGCTTTCGGTCCTCGCCCATCGGGCCGCGCACGGTGAGCCGTTGCCACGCCGCCTTGAGAGCGACGACCATCTTCTCCGGTGGCAGACGTCGCGCGTTCACCTCGCTGCAGAGCCGCTGGACGGCTGAATCGAGGAGTACCTCGTTCCCGCCGCGTGGCGTCTCGAGAGCTCGGTCGAGCGCATGCTGGAGTTGCGCAAGCGCTTCATCGGAGAAGATGTCGGGTTCGTCGGGGGCGGAAGAAGCGGCCATGAGTCGGATCACGGTTATCCCGGCATCCTCTTTCAAGAACCGTGGCGCTGGCCCTTTCCCGGCCCGACAACCTCCGTTGATCAACCGGCGACGCTGGCCTGGTCGCTCCCTGTGAGATCCAACAGGACGCCGTCCTCGTCGAAGGCGCGGATATCGCCCTCGCCTCGGCCCCACAGCCGGCGCGTGGCTTCGGTGGCCTGCCACAGGGAGGGGGTGGCCCACGCATACACAGCGGCGCTGACCCCCCTCTGGCCGGTCTGCCGTACGAGCTCGACGGTGAAGCGTTTGTAGCCGAGCCCGCGAAACTGCTGGTGAACGCTGGTGGAAAAGCCGAGCACTTCGGTGGAGCCGTTCCGATGGATCACGACGCAACGGGTCATCGGAGAGCCCGACCCACGTTCAGCGGACTGGCGAGGCGCAGTTCGGCGAGTCGAGCGGCGAGCGGCAGCAGGGCGTCCTCGGACAGGTCCGGTGCTGCCTCCCGCAGGGCAGGCATGAGCTCACCCACCACATCGGCAAATCGATCGATCCATTCCCCGGTCGGGGCGCAAGGTCTCGTAGGGATCATTTCGCTCCATCTCCCCGGCATCGGGGGCTGAAGGGACAAGCTGACCTATTAGCAGGCTCAGCACTAAGTCGTATGATAACTATTTGCACAGCTCTTTCAAGTGTTTGCCGCTGACAAAGCTGTAACAGTGGCCGGCTCAAAACCCCTGTGCGCCGGCCTCCACTTCATAGTTGCCGACGTAGGTGCGTGCATCCGGGGTCGGAATGACGGTGATCGTGCCGCTCGTCTCGAGGATGGCCCAACGAACCTGTGCGAGCTCGACCAGGCCGACGCGATGCAGCTCGCTGAACAGCTCACCGGCCGTAATCCGCTCGCGATCCATGGCGTCCGGAATCAGGGCGCCATGCGCGACGAGCACCGTGGGCTCGCCCTTGAGCAGCCGCGCAACGCCCTTGAAACGGTACGAGATCGCCGAGCTCAGCCAGCCCAGCGTGAGGAGGGTGCTCGCTCCCACCACGGCATTGGTGAACGAATAGTCCTGCCGCGTCAACGCGCGCGAAAAGAGCTGCGGAATGAAGAGCAGCGTCACGAGCTCGAAGGCGGACATCTTCCGAAGCTCGCGCTTGCCGAGGACGCGGAACGCGATGAGAAGAAGAAGGTAGGCCGCGGCCACCCGCACGACGGTCTGCATCTCTGGGACCTCAGGGAAAGACGGTGGAGGTGAGCGGGACGCGCACCGTGTCGCCTTGCGCGTCGGTCACCAGCGCGCTGCCACCGATTGCGCCGGACCGGTCGCCTTCGAGCGTGACGGCGAGCATCACGCTCTGGCCCGCGCCGAGTGATCCGAACCGCACCACGCCGTCGGGCGACGCCTGCGGTGACAGCACGACCGCGCTGAACCGATCGACATACGACGAGTCGATCCGAACGCGCACGTCGCTCATCGTCTCGTTGCCACGATTCGCCACGCTGACCTGGAGAGTCATGCGCTGCCGATATCGGAGGCGTGCCGGCACGCTGGCGCTCACCGTCAACGGACCGTGCCTGTCGACACGCCGTACCATCGATTCACCGAACAATCCGGCGAGCCCGAGGAGGGACAGCAACGCGATGAGCCCGATCCCGACCGATTGTGCGACCGACAATCGAATCGCCGGCGTGACGTGAGGCGGCTCGGGAGGACGCTGGGAATTCGCTGCGGTCGCCATGGGACCTCGACGTGCATTCGTCATGCCCCCTGCAGACCCTGCTTCCGTCGTAAGAGCCAGGCCGTGCGGAAATCCCTGATCTATCGTTCCCGGGCTCGCGCGGTATTCTTACCTCGGAATGCGCCACTCCGCGTTGGCCCGCGTCCTCTCGGCGATTTGGGGTGCCTGGCTCCTCGTTGCGCTCATGGAGCCGGCGGCGCTGCACACCTGCCCCATGCACGACATGGTGCACGGGGGGATGTCGCACGCCGCCGCGACACACGCGCACGACGCCGACGACGGGCCGGCCCATTCGTCGTCCCGCTCCCACCACTCGGTCTGCACCTGCATCGGCAGCTGCTGCGCGGCGGTGGTCAACGCGCTCGGCGCACCGCCGGTGCTTACCGTCGCCGAGACGGTTCGCCAGCCGATCGTCGCCATCTACAGCCGGCTGACGGCGTACCGTCCGTCCCCACCCGAGCACGCTCGGCCGCCGTCGCAGGGTCCACCGGTCTCGCTAGCCTGACGAGTTTACGCGCCGCTCCTCGAGAGCCGGCGCGACACTGGTTCGCACTGCGCGTTCCAGTTCCACCGTCTTGCTTCGCGAAAAGCCCATGCGCTTCCATCGACTCCTCTGGAGCGGCTGCGTCCCCACGCTGCCATTCCTTGCCTTCTCCACCCTCTCCGCGCAGCCGACGCGCGCGCAGCGCGATTCGCTCTCGCGAGTCGACTCCATCGCGCGATTGACCGTGGTCACCGTCGTCGCCGCTCCCACCGACCGCGCGCAACCGATTGGCGCGACGCACGTCGACGCGGCGACGATTCATCTCACTCCCGCGCGGAGCCCATACGAGCTGCTGCGTCAGGCTGCCGGCCTCGAAGTCCACGAACAAGGTCAGGGTCCCGGCTTCGCCTCCGATGCATCGGTCCGCGGCTTCAGCTCCGATCATTCCACCGACCTCGCACTCTGGGTGGACGGCGTTCCGATCAACGAGCCCGTGAACGGCCACGCGGAAGGGTACAACGATTGGGCGGTGCTCTTTCCCGGAGGTATCCAGGACATCGACGTCATACGTGGTCCCACGAGCGCGCTCTTCGGCAACTTCGCCCTTGCCGGTGTCGTCAACGTCCGGACGCTCGAGCGCATGCGGGGATCGGAGCTCACGCTTTCGGGTGGCTCGTACGGACGCACCGAGGCGATGCTGCTCGCCGGATTCGATCACGGCGCCGACGGTGGCGGCGTGCTCGGTGTCCGATACCAGCGGGAGAACGGCTTCCGTCCCAACGCCCGGTACGACGTCACCCAGGGTCATGGACGACTCGTGCACGACCTCCGTCCGGGCGTGACGCTCGACGGCGGTGTTGAGCTCTACGGCGGCAACTGGAACTCGCCCGGCTTCCTGAGCGAGGATGAATTCGCCCAACACCAATACGACGTCGTCTCCAATCCGACCGACGGGGGCTACAAGCGCCGCGCGCAGGAGCGACTCAGCCTCCGCGTCCTGAGCGGCAGCATGATGTGGCGAACCACCGTCTACGCCACGCAGGGCCGTTGGCAGCTCTTCCTCACCATTCCCCCAGCCGGCGGGATCTTCGAGGGATCGGGAAGTCAGACGGAAGAGGAAGACCGTCGCACGGGCTACGGCGCGACCAGCGCGCTCACCTGGTCGCTCGCTCGCGGTGAGATCACGCTTGGCGGCGAGTCGCGCTGGGACCAGTCGTCGTACGAGAACTGGTTCACGACGTCACGCGTGCGCGATTCCTCCGCCGCGCTCGTCGACGCGAGACAGCTCTCGGGCGCGCTGTTCCTGCAGTCGCACCTGGACGTGAACGACCGGCTGCGCGTCGACGCCGGCCTCCGCTACGACGCGCTCGCGACGCGCTCTGCCAGCGACACCGCGGTGACTGCGACGCACGCGGTGCTTTCTCCAAAGCTCGGCGCGCTCCTGCGCCTGACGTCCAACGTCGGTCTGTACGGAAACGTGTCGCGCGGCTTTCGATCCACCAACGGCATAATTCTCGACCCGACGCTGACGCCGGTCACCGCGTGGGCGTACGAAACGGGCCTCAAGCTCGACGTGGGCGCGGCCAGCGCCTCGGCAGCGCTCTTCCGTATGGACGTGAGCAACGAGCAGACGTTGAATCCGGTGACGCTCATCGCCACGAACGGCGGCTCGAGTCGACGCCAGGGCGTCGAGCTAGGCTGGCACTTGCCGCTGGCGCCGACGTTGGCGGCTTCCGGCGACTGGACGTTCAACGACGCGCGCTATCGCAGTCTGACCGCCGCGCCGAGCGATGGCGGCGGCCCGCCGGTGGTGCTCGACGGCGTGCGCGTCTACAACACGGCCAAGTACGTCGGCGCGGCAGCGCTCGATTATGCGCCGAGTGCTGTTTCGTGGCGACTCCGATTGAGTGGGAATTGGGTCGGCCCATACAGCCCGTTCGACGAGCCGGGTGTGGTCATCGGCGGATACGGCCTCGCGCACGTGAGCGGCGCCATTCCTGTCGGACAGATCGAGCTCGATGCGGGCGTACGGAACGTGTTCGACCGTGCGTACCCGGAGCTCGTGGCCGGCCACATCGTGTCGCCCGGCCAACCGCGCACGGTGTATGTCTCGGTCCGCGCGCGGATGTAGTCGGTGAACGGTGAAGGGTGGTTGACTGGTTGACCGGCTGACTGGCCGACTAAGAACCAAGAACGGGGTTGCCCGATCGACGATCGGGCAACCCCGTTCTCATGTATCGAGTTCTCAGTCGACGAGTCTGCCGGTCAACTACGATCGACCGTCGACCCCCTTACTTGACCCGCACCCGCTCGATCCGCTTGGTCTTGCTCGGCACGTTGTACACGCGGAGCGACACGATCTCGCCCGACTTCACCTGTCCGAGCGCCGCGCGCAGCTCCTCGGGGCTGTGCACGTCCTTGCCCTCGACCGAGAGGATCATGTCCGGGCCGCCGTTGTCGGGTGTGGCGAGATGGCTGCTCGCCGAGCTGCCCTCGTCCACGTCCATCACCACGACACCGCGCACGTCGCTCGGCAGCTGGAACTGCCTCGCCGTGGCGGCGTCCACGGGCGCGACCTTCACGCCGAGCGCCGGCGCAGAGGAGCCACGGACGTCGTTCGACGGCGTGTCGCCGGACCGTCCCGCCGACGCGGTCTTCGTCTCGCTCACGCGCTGCAGCGGAACGCGCACCGTGAGATGCTTGCCGCCCTTGCGCACGACTTCCACCGGCACCACGTCGCCGGCCGAACGGAACGCGATCGCTTCCTGGAGCTGAGCGACGTAGTCCACGCGCTTGCCGTCCACGCTGATGATCACGTCACCCGCTTCGATGCCGGCCTTCTGCGCCGGCGAGCTCGCGTCGCCGAAGTCCTGCACCAGCACGCCGCGGATCTCATTGAGGCCGACGTAGGCCGCGTCGTCCGCGCTCGCGTCGCGCACCGAGATGCCGAGCGCCGCGCGCTCCACCTTCCCGGACTTGATGATCTGACCCATCACCGCGCGCGCCAGGTTGATCGGCACGGCGAATCCGTAGCCCGCGTTGTAGCCCGTCGGGCTCTCGATCGCGCTGTTGATGCCGACGACCTCACCGCGGACGTTCACGAGCGGACCACCCGAGTTGCCCGGGTTGATCGCCGCGTCGGTCTGGATGAAGTCCTGGATGCTGTGCTGCGACTGGCCGGGCAGCGCGAGCGCGCGGCCCTTGGCGCTGATGATGCCCTGCGTCACCGTGAAGGTGAGGTTCTCACCGAGCGGGTTGCCGACGGCGAGCACCCACTCGCCGACACGCGCCGCGTCGCTGTTGCCGAGCGGCGCCGCGGTGAGCCCCTTCGCGTCGATCTTGATCACGGCGACGTCCGTGTTCGGATCGCGGCCGACGACCTTCGCCTTGAACTCACGCCGGTCGAGCAGGCGAACGGTGACTTCCGACGCGCCGTCGACGACGTGGTTGTTGGTGAGGATGTATCCGTCGGGCGAGACGACGAAGCCGGAACCGGCCGCGATCCCGCCGCGACGCTGACCGCGCGGCGACTGCGGATTGCCCGGCATTCCCGGCATGTCCCGGAAGAACTGACGCAGCTCGGGTGGGAGCTGGTTGAGGTCCATCGACGGCCCCTGCGATTCGCTGGACACCTGCCGCGCCTCCTGCCGCGCGGTGATGTAGACGACGCTGGGCTTCACGTGCGCCGCTACCGTGGCGAACGCGTCGCTGAGATCTTCGAGTCGCGCGACGGCGCCGGCCGAGATCGGCGGACGCGACAGTGCGGACAGGCTGTCGGGAGTGAATGGGGTGGCGTGGAGCACGTTCGGGTGCTCAGCCAGCACGGCTCCGCCAATGACGAGCGCCGTGATCGTTGCAAGGGCGGGGACTCGGCCCCGCCCGGAGCGCGGTGTGCGCATAGAGCGACTTTCCTCCTGAATGCTTTTCGCTGTCGACGTGGGGTTGCGACGCTGCGGAGGCCGCCTCCGGGAGAGGGACGTGCACTCTCCGGGACGGGCCGCGAGACCGCCGGGATGTCGAGGCAGTGATACCCCGGATCGAAGACGGGGTGCCATCCGGTTAGCCGGCTACTGCAGGACTACGGCTACTCCTGCTACTGAAGCACCAGGTGACTGGCTTTTATCGCACCGGCCAAGTCCCTCCGACCGACTTATACACCGCCACGAGCGCCGTCGCAGCCGACGTGTGCGCCTGCGCCAACTGATTCTCCGCGTCGAGCAACGTCCGCTGCGCGTCCAGCACCTGGAACAGATCCGTCAGCCCCGCCTCGAACCGCTGCTGCGCCAGCGCCGCCGCCCGCGCACTCGACCGCACCGCGTCGTCGAGAATTCCGACTCGTGCATGTGATCGATCGTACGTCACCAGCGCCGTCTCCGCCTCTTCCAGCGCCTGCAGCACCGTCGCGTCGTACTGCACTCTCGCGTCGTCCTGCCGCGCGCCCGCGATGTCGACGCGCTGCCGCACGCGACCCAAGTCGAGCAAAGGGAAGCTGACCACCGGACCGATCAGCAGCCGCGACCGTCCGTCGCCCGTGAGCGACTGGAACCGCGTCGACGTATAGCCCACGCTCGCCCCGAGTGTGAGACGCGGCAGGTAGTCCGCCTGCGCCGCACCCACGAGCAGCGTGCTCGCTGCGAGCTGGCGCTCCGCGCGCAGCACGTCCGGCCGCTTGCGCACGAGCTCCGCCGGCGAGCCCACGTTGACCGTGTCCGGCAGACGCGGTAGATCGGCCGCCGCATACACCGACTGCGGCAGCTCGGCGATCGGCCGTCCGATCAGGGTGGCGAGACGATGGCGATTCGCCGAGATCTGCGCCTCGATCGCTGGCACCCCGGCGAGCGTGAGCTGCAGCACCGAGCGCGCCCGCTCCGTGTCGAACGCCGTCCCCCGCCCCGCGGTCAACCGATCCTGCGTCAACGCCAGGGTGCGCTTCTGATTCTCGGCGTTGCGCTGCGCGACTGCGAGCTGGCGCTCCGCACCCCGCAGCTCGAAGTACGTGCGCGCCACCTCGGCCGCCAGGCTCACCTGCACGTCGTCGAGCGAGTGCTCCTCGGACGCGACTAGTGCGCCATTCGCGTTGACGGTACGTTGAACCCTTCCGAAGATGTCGAGCTCCCACGAAGCATCGAAGCCGGCGTCGTAGAGGTCGCGACGCGGAAATTGGCTGGTGAGCCCGGGAACCTGGTCGATCGACTGCTGCGACCGGAGCGCGCTCCCTGTCGCGGTCACCGTCGGCATCAGATCGAAGGCCGAGAGCCGCCGCTCCGCCCGCGCACCAGCCAGCCGCGCCTCGGCACTCTGCACGCTCGGCCCCGTGCGCAACGCTTCGACGATCAGCTCACCGAGCGTTGCGTCGCCGATCTCGCGCCAGAACGGTGCGCCGGCGACGGTCACGCGATATCGCGCTGATGGCGCCGGCGTCGGCACGGCGTCGCTCCTTGGACGCGCACCGACCGCCTGACCCGCGAGACGCGGCTCTCCGCTCGCGGCGACGCCGTACGCGGGCGCGACCTGCACGCCCGACTCGCGATATCCCGGCGCCGTGTAGCAACCCGACAGTGCAACGGTCGCGATGACCCAATAATTCGTGTTACGCATGCGAGCCTCCCTCGCCGAGCGCCAGCACATGTTCCGGATAGAGCACCGGTGACGCGCCGGGTGGCGCCTTGACCGCTTCACCCCGACTCCGTACGACGAGACCGCGGATCAACACATAGAACAGCGGCGTGAACACCAGACCGAAGAACGTCACTCCGAGCATCCCCGAGAACACCGCGACGCCCATCACGTGGCGCATCTCCGCGCCGGCGCCGCTCGCCAGTACGAGCGGTACGACGCCCATGATGAAGGCGAACGACGTCATCAGGATCGGCCGCAGCCGGATCCGCGCCGCCTCGAGTGCCGCGTGCAGTCGATCATGTCCCTGGCGCTCGAGATCGCGTGCGAACTCCACGATCAGGATCGCGTTCTTGCACGCCAGCCCGACGAGCACCAGCAGCCCGATCTGGGTGAAGACGTTGTTGTCGCCGTGGGTGATCCACACACCCATGATCGCCGAGAAGAGACACATCGGAACGATCAGGATGATGACCAGCGGCAGCGACCAGCTCTCGTATTGTGCCGCGAGCACGAGGAAGACGAGCAGCACGCAGAGCGGGAAGACGAAGATGGCCGTGTTGCCGGCGAGCTTCTGCTGGTACGTCAGCTCCGTCCACTCGAACCCGATTCCGTTCGGCACTGTCTGGGCTGCAAGCTCCTCGATCGTGCGCACCGCCTCGCCCGCGCTCACACCGGGCGCCGCGGCGCCGTTGATGTCGGCCGATGGATATGCGTTGTAGTGCGTGACCTGATCCGGCCCGTACGACTGCTTCACCTTGAGGACCGATCCCAGCGGCACCATCTCGCCCTGGGTGTTGCGCACCTTGAGCTGCGAGATGTTCTCCGCCGACGCCCGGAAGGGCGCGTCCGCTTGCGCGATCACCTGGTAGGTGCGCCCGAACTTGTTGAAGTCGTTGACGTAGGCCGATCCCAGATAGATCCGGAGCGTCTGGAACAGATCGCTGAGCGGGATACCGAGCTGCTTCACCTTGTCGCGGTCGACGTCGGCGAAAAGCTGCGGCACGTTGACCTGGAAGCCGGAGTACGATCCGGCGATCTGCGGGGTCTGATAGGTGCGTCCCACCAGCGCCTGCGCCGCGGCGAACAGCGTCGAATCGCCGAGACCAGCGCGATCCTCGAGCTGCAGCTTGAATCCGCCCACCGCGCCCAGGCCATTCACCGCCGGTGGCGGGAAGACCGCGACGAACGCCTCCTGGATGGAGCCGAACTTCTGATTGAGCGCGCCGAGGATCGCGCCGCTCGACTGGCTCGCATCCTTGCGCTCGTCGAACGGCTTGAGCGGAAGGAAGATCACGCCGGCGTTCGGCTTGTTCGCGAACCCGTTGATCGAAAGCCCGGGGAAGGCGATCGCGTTCGCGACGCCCGGCTGTTCGAGTGCGATCTTCGACATCCGACGGATCACTGCGTCCGTGCGGTCCAGCGATGCGGCGTCGGGGAGCTGCGCAATGGCGACCAGATACTGCTTGTCCTGGGTCGGCACGAACCCCGCCGGCACCCGGGCGAAGCCGATCACGGTGAGCACGATCAATCCCCCGTACACGGCCAGCGCGATCGCCGAGCGTCGTGTCAGGCGGCTCACCACGTTTCCATATCGATGCGAGGCGCTGACGAACATGCGGTTGAACGGCCGGAACAGCCAGCCGAAGGCGCGGTCGAGCGCTCGTGTCGGCGCGTCCGCGGGTGCACCGCGCGGCCGAAGCAGCAACGCCGCCAACGCCGGCGACAGCGTCAGCGAGTTGAACGCCGAGATCAGCGTCGAGAAGGCGATGGTGAGCGCGAACTGCCGGTAGAACTGTCCCGTGAGCCCGCTGATGAACGCGACCGGCACGAACACCGCGCACAGTACGAGCGCGATCGCTATGATCGGCCCGCTCACTTCCTCCATGGCGCGATGGCTCGCCTCCAGCGGCGTCAGCCCCTCCTCGATGTGCCGCTCGACGTTCTCGACCACGACGATCGCGTCGTCGACGACGATGCCGATCGCCAGAACGAGACCAAACAGGGACAGCGTGTTGACCGAGAATCCCGCGGCGAGCATCACCGCGAACGTGCCGACGATGGAGATCGGCACCGCGGCGAGCGGGATGATCGACGCGCGCCACGTCTGGAGGAAGAGGACGACGACGATGACGACCATCAGCGTCGCCTCGAGCAGCGTGCGCAGCACTTCCTTGATCGAATCGCGGACGAAGATGGTGGGATCGTACACCGACGTCCACGTCATCCCTTGCGGGAACCGCGTCGATAGATCGGCCATCTTGGCGCGTACGGCGCTCGAGAGCGCGAGGGCGTTCGAGCCCGGCGCCTGGAACACGGCGATCGCGACCGCGGACTTGTTGTCGAGCAGGGCACGCAGACCATAGGTCCCCGCGTTCAGTTCGATGCGTGCGACGTCGCGCAGGCGCGTGATCTCGCCGTTCGCGCCGGCCTTGATGACGATGTTTCCGAACTCGTTCTCGTCCACCAGTCGGCCGCGGGCGCTCACGGTGAGCTGATACGCGACCGGATCGGGCATCGGCTGCGCGCCGACGACGCCGGCGGCGACCTGCAGATTTTGCTCGCGGATCGCCTCCACGACGTCCGACGCCGAGAGGCCGCGCGCCGCGACCCGGTTCGGATCGAGCCAGATGCGCATCGCGTAGTCACCAGCACCGAAGACGATGACCTGTCCCGCCCCCTTCAACCGCGCCAGCTCGTTGCGCACGTTGAGCAGCGCGTAGTTGCGGAGGTACACCGGATCGTACCGTCCGTCCGGCGAGACGAGGTTCACGACCATGGTGATGTCGGGCGACGACTTCTCCGTCGTCACGCCGAGCGCGCGGACTTCTTCCGGCAGGCGGGCGAGCGCCTGTGCCACGCGATTCTGCACCTGGACCTGCGCGAGATCGACGTTCGTTCCGATCTCGAAGGTCACGGTGAGGCTCAGCGCGCCGTCCGCCGTGGCGGACGACGACATGTACAGCATCCGCTCGACGCCGTTGATGGCGTCTTCGAGCGGCGTGCCGACGGTCTGGGCGAGCACCGTCGGGTTCGCGCCTGGGTACGCCGCGCGGACGATGATCGTCGGCGGCGCGACTTCGGGATACTCGCTGACGGGCAGGGCGAAGATCGAGATCAGGCCCGACGCGAGGATGACCAGCGACAGCACGACCGCGAAGACCGGCCGGTCGATGAAGAACCGCGAGAAGCGCACGTTATCTACCGGAGAAGTGTGGCGTTATTTGTTGACGGACGCAGGAGCGGGAGCAGACGCGGCCACGAGCATCGC
>DASXHF010000118.1:0-6663 GCA_036488775.1 Gemmatimonadaceae bacterium
AGCGAATGCTCAGACCACCAGGACTCGGCGTGCACAACCGTCGACGCGAATTCCGGTGAGCAAGGAACCATCCGCACCGCCGGACACTGCGGCCACTCCGGCACCAGCGCCGGCGCCCGCACCAGCACCGGTGGTGGAGACGCCGGCGCCTGCTGCGACGACGGTGATGACGACGACGACAACCACCACGACGCAGCCGCGGATGCGCGTGCGGCGCTATCGCAGTGGTCTGTACATGGGAATCGGCGGTGGGGCTGGCGTTCCGACGGGCGGCATTCGCGACGGGTACAATACCGGTTACACGGTTGCGGTACCGATCGGCTGGCAGCCGGCGGAGTCGCCGCTGGGCTTCCGCGTGGACCTCGGGTACACGCACCTCGACGCGCGCAGCACGTTCCGCAACACGGGTGGTCCGATCGGCGGACCCACCGGCATCGGCGCGCTCGCGCTCGAGGATCCTCAGCTCTATTCGGCGCTGGCGAACCTCAAGCTGCGTCTCGTGCACGGCTGGCTGGGCAGGTCGAGCAGCATCTACGCGGTGGCGGGCGGCGGCGTGACCTACTTCCGCCACTACAACACGACCTTCGCGCGCACCAATCCGGAGTTCAACAGCACGACGACGACCACGACGTCGGAGTCGCTCACGCGCGGCGCGCTCGACGCCGGCGGAGGCGTCGCGTGGGGCTGGCACGCAGCCGAAGTCTTTCTCGAATCCCGCTACGTGACGGCGTTCATGCCAAACGAACGGGCGAGCTACGTGCCGATCATCCTCGGCGTGAACTTTTACTAATGGCATAGGACGGTTGCCGGGCGAGATGGACCTATCTCGTCCGGCAACCGCCTACCCCGTTACTCCGGGCCCAGCTTCGCGGCGAGCTTGCTGACGGTCGTCACGTTGCGCATCGTCGCCGGGGTTCCGACGACCTTCTCGATCGGCGTGCGCCAAATGTTGGATTCCAGTGGATTCCCTCGACGGAGCCAATACAGCTCGCGCGCGCGCAGGTGCAGCAGATCATCGGGCGTGGCGAGCCGCAGCACTCGATCGACGGCGTCTGCAACCGGAGCTGTCTTGAGAAAGGCGATCGAGAGAGCGGTCCCCTCTAGATCCTGGAACGGATGTGAAGTGCATGCCTCCGCGAGCTCGGCACCCGTACGAAGAAAGGTGAGGACTTCGTAGCCGAGCTCTTTCTCGAGACGCCGTTCGATGCGTCGCTCGAGCGCGGCCCGGTCGCCCGCGCGAGTGTCGAACAGCACGTTGCCGCTCGCGATGAAGGTCTCCACGTTCGCGAACCGCATCGACTCGAAGATGAGGCGAAGCCGGTCCATCTTCACCACGTGCCCACCGACGTTGATCGCCCGCAACAAGGCGACGTAGCGCATCAGCTGGAGATCTCCACCGAGCTCAGGGAGGCGCGCCCGGTGAGCCGGACGACGCAAACGCCGCCGGCCGGTCCAACAGCGCGTCCCATGGCAGCATGGTGCTCGAAGTTGCCGAGAAAGCTGCTTCCGTGGTTCTCGACGTCGACGCCTGGCGGAAGAGTGATCTCCACGCTTCCCATGAACGCACGGACGTAGATCTCCGTCACGCCGGGCGCGAACCGCGCGCGACTGAGATCGACCTCCACGTTGCCGAGAATCGCGCGAACGTGAAGCAGCGGCGGCACGGTGCCGCCAATGCTCTGCTCGACGTTGCCGAGCATCGCGGAGATCCGCCGAGGCATCATCGTGACCGCGGCAGGGTCCAGCGGATCGTCGAAGGCCAGATCGGCGACGAGGGCCGCCAGTGCCGCCCTGGTCGGTGCGCGATAGGCCGCATCGACGCGATACTCGAACTCCTCGACCGGAATGAGATCGTGCGCGAAGCACTCGGAGAGTCGTTCGACGACGCGCTCGCGCTCCTCCCTGACAATGGGCGGGATCGGCGCGGCGCCGGACGGGTCACCACGAAATTCGTCGGACATGGGCAGACGGGTGGAGACCGTTCAAGCTACACATTCGAGCAGACGCGGTCAGAGCGACTTGGATAGAAAGAACTGCCGGTAGCCGGGCGGATAGCCGTCGAGCGTGCCGAACAGCTGATAGCCGAGCTTCTCATAGAACGGTCGCGCCTGAAACTCGAAGGTGTCGAGATACGCGCCGATGCATCCGCGCGCCCGGGCGTGGTCCTCCGCGGCGGCCATGAGCGCGCTGCCATGCCCGCCGCCCCGGTGCTCGTCGGCGATCCAGAGCTTCGCGACATACAGCCAGCGCCAGCGGATGTGACCGAGCAGGCCGCCAACGACCTCGCCGCGTGCGTCACGGAGAAAGACGTGCACCGGCTCCTCGTCGGGGTCGCCGATGCGCTCGACGTTGTAGGCCAGCAGACCCTGGCCGATACGAGCGACGTCCGCGGGATCGGCATTCGCCTCGCGCTGGACGCTGGTCTTCATGGAATCAGATAGTCCTGTGCGGCGACGATCCGCCAGACGTCGCCGTCCTTCATCCACGTGTCGGTGAACCGGTAGCGTCGGTTGAACGGTCCACTCTTGCCCCGGCCGCGCATCGCGAGGATCCCGGTGACGACCGCGGTACGACCGAAATCGTGCACCTTCATTCCCTCATTGCCCGCCCAGGTCACGGTATCCGATCCGACCACGCTCCGGATGACGTCGTCCGCGTTCATCACCTCGGCATTCTCAGTATAGACGAATCGCGGCGAAAGAAGGCGGCGAAAGGCGGCCGTATCGCGCTTCACCAACGCGCGCGTCCACCCGTCTTCCAATGCGAGCAGCGTGCGCGTCGTGGACGGGTTTGCGCGAGGCGCCGATTGCGCCGGCAGTGCAGACGATACGATCGAGCACGCGACGACGGCGAGAATGACACGCATGCGATACCAAGGGAGACGGGAATGGTCGACAACATGAAGGTCGTTCATTCGCCCGCGCGCCAGACCATGAGACGCAGCGCCACGCCATCGCGCACGAAGTCGGGGACGCGTCCTTCCTCCAGATACTCGCTCTCTCCGAGCGACTCGGCGACGAGCACGAAGGCGGTTTCGTCCGGCAGCTCGCACACGATCATCCGCTCACCGGAGCTCTCGGCCATTCGGCGGACGCCGTCGAGCAGCGCGAGCAGGACGACGAGCTCGCTGCCCAACACGGCATGAAGCTTCACGACTCGCAGCGCGCCGGCGACGGTGCCGAACAGCGCGAGCCCGCGCAACTCGCTCGAGGCCGGATCGACTGCCAGCAGCGCCATGTACTCGGGATCCTCGAACCGCAGCACGCTGTCGAGCATCTCGAGCAGGCGCGGCTCGTACCGTGGATCGCCGTGGTGCTGCTCGACGAACGCGCGCGCAATGGCAGCGTCCTCCGGCATCAACGCGCGCAGCTCTGGCGCGTCCACGGAGACCTCGCGCATCAGATGTGGATCGAGCGTCCGAGCACGCCGAGGGCGGCTTCCTTGGTGGTCTCGGAGAGCGTGGGGTGCGCGTGCACGATCATGCCGATGTCCTCGGACGATCCACGATACTCCATCGCGAGCACGACCTCGGCGACGAGCTCGGAGACGGTGGGGCCGATCATGTGGCAGCCGAGGATCTCGTCGGTGCGCGCATCGGCGACGAACTTCACGAACCCGGTGATCTCGCCGGCGGTGCGGGCGCGTCCGTTGGCGGAGAAGGGGAACTTGCCGACCTTGTATTCGCGTCCGCTCGCTTTCACCTGCTGCTCGGAGAGCCCGACGGAGGCGATCTCCGGCCAGGTGTAGACGACGTTCGGTACGGTGCGATGATGGGTATGTGCTGACTGTCCCGCGATGACCTCGACGGCGACCACTCCTTCTTCCTCGGCCTTGTGGGCGAGCATCGGGCCCTGAGTGCAGTCGCCGATGGCGTACACGTTGGAGAGGTTGGTGCGCTGCTGATCGTCGACGAGGACTTCGCCGCGCTTGCCGAGGTTCAACCCGAGCGCCGCGGCGTCGATGCCGGTGGTGACGGGGCGCCGGCCGACGGACACGAGGACGTGGTCGCCTTCGATGCGCTCCGATTGTCCGTCCTTCTCGACGGTGACGAATGCGCCGTCTGCGGTGCGGCCGCCACCGGTGACTCTGGTGCCGGTGCGGATGTCGAGCCCCTGCTTGCGCAGGGCGCGGTCGGCTTCTTTCACGACGTCATCGTCCATCCCGGGGAGGATGGTGGGGAGGAGCTCGATGACGGTGACCCTGGCACCGAGGCGCCGCCAGACGGAGCCGAGCTCGAGCCCGATCACGCCGCCGCCGACGACGATGAGGTGCTTGGGGACGGCGGGGATGGTGAGGGCGCCGACGTTCGAGAGGATGCGCTCCTCGTCGAACTTGAGGAATGGGAGCTCGATCGGTACGGAGCCGGTGGCGATGATGACGTGCTTCGCCTGGTAGGTGGTTATCGTGTTGTCGGGGGGGGCCCCCCGGACCTCCACCACGTTGCCGCCCTTGAGCGTGCCGCGACCCTTCGCCCACGTGATCTTGTTCTTGCGGAACAGGAACTCGATCCCCTTGGTGTTCTGCCCGACGACATCGTCCTTCCGCTTGAGCATCGTCGCGACGTCGATCTTGAGATCCGAGAGCGAGATGCCGTGTTTCGTGGCGTCGTGCGCCATGAACTCGAAGTGGTGCGACGATTCGAGCAGCGCCTTGCTCGGGATGCAGCCGACGTTGACGCACGTGCCGCCGAGCGTCTTGTCCATCTCGACGCACACCGTGTTGAAGCCGAGCTGGGCGGCACGAATCGCGGCCACGTAGCCGCCAGGTCCGCCGCCGATGATGACGACGTCGGCGGCCGTGTGAGTGTCAGCCATCAGTCGATCAGCATGGCAGCCGGGTCTTCCATCAGCTCCTTGACCTTCACGAGGAACAGCACCGCCTGCTGTCCGTCGATCAGGCGGTGGTCGTACGAAAGCGCGACGTACATCATCGGTCGGATGACGACCTGACCGTTGACCGCCACCGGACGGTCCTGGATCTTGTGCAGTCCAAGGATCGCGACCTGCGGGTAGTTGATGATCGGCGTCGAGATGAGGGAGCCGAACACGCCGCCGTTGGTGATGGTGAAGGTGCCCCCGGTGAGGTCCTCCATCGTCAGCTTGCCGTCGCGCGCCTTCTTGGCCAGCGCGGCGATCTCGCGCGAGATGTCGAGCAGTCCTTTCCGGTCGGCGTCCTTGATGTTGGGGACGACCAGCCCCGCGTCGGACGCGACGGCGATCCCCATGTTGACGTAGTGCTTGTAGACGATCGTGTCGCCATCGATCTGCGCGTTCACGGCGGGATACGCCTCGAGCGCCATGCACGCCGCCTTCACGAAGAAGGGCATGAAGCTGAGCTTCACGCCGTGCTCCTTCTCCACCTTGTCCTTGAGGCGGCTGCGCAGCTCGCTCACGGCGGACATGTCGATCTCGTTGAACGTCGTGAGATGCGCCGTCGCGTGCTGTGCCTGGAGAAGGTTCTCGGCGATGCGCTTGCGGCGCGTCGTCATCTTCTCCCGCGTCTCGCGCTCTCCGGCGGCCACCGGCGGCCTCGCCGGTGCCGACGGCGCGGCGGGGGCGGGCGCGGCAGCAGCGGTGCTCGGCGTTCTGGGGGGTGGTGCCAACGTCGGAGCGGCGGCCGCGCCCTGACCACTGGCGAGGTGCTCGACCACGTCTGGCTTGCTGACCACACCCCCACGACCTGTTCCGGCGACACTGCCGAGGTCGACCTTCTGGTCGGCCGCCATGCGCTGTGCAGCGGGCGACGCCTTCACCTGGCCGGCAGTCGACGCAGTGGGCGCAGGCGCGGCGGGGGACGGCGGCGGAGCGGTAGGCGCCGCGGCCCCGCCACTCGCGGCGGTCGGAGCGTTCGCCGCTGCGCCAGCACCCTCCTGCAGCTCACCCAAGACGTCGCCGACGTGCACGACGTCGCCCTCCTTTGCCGTCCGCGACGTGAGTGCGCCGCTGCTCGGCGCCGGCACTTCGACGGTGATCTTGTCCGTCTCGAGCTCGAGGAGCGTGTCGCCCGCTTCGACGTGCTCGCCCTCCTTCTTCGTCCAGCGGGAGACCGTCGCCTCGACGATCGACTCGCCGAGCGGAGGAACCTTGATTGCAGTCATGAGTGCGCCTAGCTGTACGCCGTCGCGAAGCGGTCGGCGGCGCCCGGTGGCTTTCGTGCGCCGATGCCGCCGCATAGCATTCCGCGACCAATATAACCCACGAACTGGCTGTGCGAGGACTGACGATCTCGGCGCACGGAGGGCTCGATCGCATCGAGCTGCGCCACGACCTTCCGGTGCCCGAGCTCACGCACGACACCGACGTGCGAGTTCGTGTGCGCGCGGCAGCGTTGAACCACCTGGACCTGTTCGTGGTTCACGGACTGCCCGGGGTGGCCATCCGGCCACCCTGGATCCTGGGCTCCGACGGCATGGGGACGGTCGACGCCGTGGGGCGGGCCGTCAGTCGCGTGCAGGTCGGCGACACCGTCGTGCTCAATCCCGGACTCAGCGACGGCACGTGCGAGTATTGCCTGGCCGACGACCATCCCCTCTGCCCGCGTTTCGGCGTGCTTGGCGAGCACCATCCGGGCACGCTCGCCGAGTACGTCGTCGTGCCCGAAGCAAACTGCGCGCGCATCGCAGCCGACACGGACGTCGCTCAGGCGGCGGGCTTCACGCTGGCG
>DASXHF010000156.1:0-10544 GCA_036488775.1 Gemmatimonadaceae bacterium
AGCGACATCGCCCAGCGGCCGATCGTGGTGGACGTGCCCGTGCAGAAGGGACACGTCGTGCTGTTCGCCAACAATCCGGTGTGGCGCGGCGAGACGATCGGGAGCTACTTCCTGGTGTTCAATACCATCTTGAATTGGGATAGTCTGAATGCGGGGAGACGGGTTGATGCGCAATAAGCGGCGGGTGAATCGGTGAGTGGAGTGGGTGAGTGGGTGAATCGGTGAGTCGGTGAAACGGTGAAGCGGCTGGTGACTCGGTGACTCAAACCCGAATGGCCACACCCCCGTGGAGATCTCTCGCAGGATTCTCCACGCGGGTTGTGGCCATTGCCGTTGAGTCACCGAGTCACCGATCCGCCTCACTGATTCACCGACTCACCGATTCACCGTTTCCCGCCTCACCAGCCCTCCCTCACTCCAGCGTTCTCTCCACCACCTCCCCAGTTCGCCTCGCCAAGTCACGCGTCGTTCGCACGAGCTCCTTCGCCTCTTCGACCAATGACGCACCCCGGGCCTTCTCGCTCAGCGACCCGACGTTGATCCGCACGTTGTAGCTCGCGCCCACCGCGCCGGCCTCGGCGAGGAGCACCGCCACGCCCGCGTCGCTCGCGGCGTTCGTGTTGCCGCGCTCCGCCACGGCGAGCGCGAGCTCGGCGACGCCGGCGCATGCACGCGCCGTCTCGAGCGGAACCTCGGCGGCGTGCAGCAACGCCTCGTCGATCCTTGCCGTCTTCTCCCGCTGCTGCACCTCGCCCTCGGCCGGAAGCTTGTATGCCGCGGCGACCACCGCGTAGGCGGCCGCGTCGCGCGTGACGAGTGACGCGAGGGTGTTGCCCAGCCCCGCGGCGCGGACGGCGATGTCGCGCATCTCGCCGTCGACCGCGGCGTACTTCTTCTTGCCGACCGTGAGGCCCGCCACCATCTGTGCGAGCGCGGCTGCGAGCGCGCCGGCGTGGGCGGCCACACTGCCGCCGCCGGGCGTGGGCGACGACGACGCGACGGACGCGACGAACTCGCTGAGCGATTCTCCGCCGCTGATCGCCGCGCGTACCTTGCGCTCGAGCACCATGTCGGTGGAGAAGTTCCGCAGCCGGACGTGACGCGCGGCGGCGTCGAACAGCACGCGCTCCGGCACGAGGCCGACGATCTCGCTCCACGTCGGTGTCACGCCGCGCGCTTCCGCCTCCATCTTCACCGCGTCGTACGCCTGGTGGAGCGGAGTCTTCTCGGTATCGACGAGATTCATGGACACCTGCGCCTGCCCGTCCACCTCGAAGCCGAGCCCCTTCACGTACTTGAGCCCACCGGCCGACCCGCGAACGGCCTTGGCGACCTCCTTGGCCACCGGCATGTTCGACGCCGGCCCCAGGTACACGTTGTAGGCGACGAGGAAAGGCCGCGCGCCGATGGCGACCGCGCCGGCCGAGGCGTGCACCGCGCTCGGGCCGAAGTCAGGCGTGCGCTGTGGCGTCCGGCCGATCTCGTCGCGAATGACCTCGAACTCTCCGCGCCGCACGTCGGCGAGGTTCTCGCGGTCGGGGCGGCTCGCGGCGCGCTCGTAGAGGAACACGGGAATCTGCAGCTCGCGTCCCACGCGCTCGCCGAGCTCCCGGGCGAGTGCGATGCAGTCCTCCATCGTCGCGCCTTCGAGCGGGATGAAGGGGACGACGTCGGCCGCGCCCATGCGCGGATGCTCGCCGGCGTGGGTACGAAGGTCGATCAGTCGCGCGGCCTCGCGGATCCCGGCAAACGCGGCGTCGGCGACGACGTCGATCGGCGCGACGAAGGTGATCACGCAGCGGTTGTGACTCGCGTCGGCGCTCGTGTCGAGCACGTGCGCGCCGCGCACGCCGGCGATGGCGTCGCGGATCGCCGCGATGATCTCCGGCCTGCGGCCTTCACTGAAGTTCGGTACGCACTCGATGAGTTTCATGGAGTCATGAGCGACGAGGAATGGGGTTGAACGCTGTCAACTCCGGGCACTGCTCTCGGCTGTCCGCAACGTCTCCAACAGCCATCCGTGCATCGTCGGCGAGCCGGCCACCATCGACGTCTCTCGGACCGCGGCCGGAGCGCCCGAGAGATCCGTTGCGATCCCGCCAGCCTCGCGCACCAGCAGCACCCCGGCGGCGAGGTCCCACGGCGAGAGACGGAGCTCCCAGAATGCTTCGTATCGGCCGGCGGCGACGTCGGCCAGGTCGAGCGCGGCGGCGCCGGCGCGGCGGAGACCCGCCGTCGCGCGCATCACGGCCGGAGCCATCCGGATGTAGCGCGCGATCTCGTCGTCGCGCGAGAAAGGAAATCCCGTCGCGATCAGCGCGCGCGACGGCTCGGTGACCTCGCTCACCTTGATCGGCGCGCCGGCCAGCCGCGCACCACCGCCGGCGGTTGCGGTGTAGAGCGCCCCGGTCGCGGCGTTGAGCACCGCGCCCGCCGCAATCTCGCCGTCCACCAGCGCCGCGATCGACACGGCGTACCACGGCACGCCGTGAAGGAAGTTCGTGGTCCCGTCGAGCGGGTCGGCCACGAACACCAGCCCGCGCGTCGCGCTGGCGTCGGGCGAGCCCTCCTCGGCGAGGAGCGTGGCGTCGGGATGGCGCTGCGCGACGATCTCCTGGATGAGCGCCTCGCTGTCGCGGTCCACCGTGCTCACGAAGTCGTGCTTACCTTTGACCTCCCACGCCAACGAACCACGACGGTCGGCACCCGCGCGCACGACGTCGGCTGCCCGCGCCGCCGCGGCGACGCAGGTCGCGAGCAACGCACGTCGTTCGGCGCGGATCGTCGGCGAGACGCTCGCCGTCGAACTAGGATTTCCTTGCGACGCGTCTGACGCGCTCATTACGTTCTCGGGATGGCACGTATCTTCAGCGGAATCCAGCCCTCCGGGGAGCTCCACCTCGGCAACTACCTCGGCGCCGTGAAGAACTGGGTTGCGCTGCAGAACGAGGCGGAGTCGATCTTCTGCATCGTCGACTACCACGCGATCACCGTGCCCTACGAGCCGGCGCAGCTGCGCGTCCGGCGGCGTGAGATGGCGGTTGGTCTGCTCGCCGCTGGAATCGATCCGGCCAAGGCGAGCCTGTTCGTGCAGTCCGACGTGCCGGAACATACCGAGCTCGCGTGGATCTTCAACACCGTGGCGCCGCTCGGTGAGCTCGAGCGCCAGGTGCAATTCAAAGACAAGGCGTCGCGTCAGGAGAGCGTGAGCGCCGGCCTGCTCAACTATCCGGTGCTCCAGGCGGCGGACATCCTGCTCTACCGCGCCGACACCGTGCCGGTGGGCGAGGACCAGGTGCAGCACCTCGAGCTCTCGCGGGTGATCGCGCGCCGGTGGAATGCGCAGTTCTCCCCCGATGTCGACTTCTTCCCGGAGCCCAGGGCGCTCCTCACGCCGGCGCGCCGCATCATGGGGCTCGACGGGCAGGCCAAGATGTCGAAGTCGATGGGGAACACGATCGGGCTGCTGGAGTCGCGCGAGGAGATCTGGGCCAAACTGCGGCCCGCCGTCACCGACCCGAAGCGCATCAAGAGGACCGATCCGGGGACGCCCGAGGTGTGCAACATCTACCACCTGCACAAGGCGTTCAGCCCGCCCGAGACGGTGCAACACGTCGCCGAGCAGTGCAGCACGGCCGGTTGGGGGTGCATCGACTGCAAGAAGGTGCTGGCCGAGTCCATAGAGACGGAGCTGGTGCCGATCCGGCGGCGCGCCGAGCTCCTCCGCGCGCAGCCCGAGCTGGTGAACGACGCGCTCGCGTCGGGCGCGGCGAAATGCCGAGTGCTGGCAGCCGAGACCATGCGCGGCGTACGCGATCGGATGGGGTTCGAGTGATCCGACGCACCGCGCCGCCGGCGAGCGTGCATATCTCTTGCTCTTCGTTCCCGGTGGGAGACCTGATGACCAGGTCTGCCAGAGTGCAAATAGTCGCGAGCGAGCGATCCATGCAGTCCCTCCGTCAACTGATCAGCCGGGTACGTGCGTGGCGCGTGTGGCAGCGGCTGCGCATTCGGCCGGCGGCGTCGCCGATTCCTCCATTCTTCATCGCGTCGCGGCCCATCTACCGCGACGTCACGTCGCACGGCGTGCGTGTCTATTCGCTGTGCGGCAGCTGCGGCGCCCATCTCGCCGCCAGCGCCACGCTCTGCGACGCCTGCGCCCGAAGTCGCTCGACGCCGAACTCCTGAGTGGATCTCGCTGACATCGTCCAGCACTTGTTCGGGATCGCGACGCATCTGTCGCTCCGCGCGCGGGGCTTCGGGTTGCTGCTCGCGTTGCCGCTGATCATCGTCAGCGTGGCCGACTGGCGCATCACTCGCACGCGCTGACGTGTACGTCGGCCACGCCGCGATCGCGTTGGCCATCCGGGCGCGCCGGCCGGAGGTGCCGCTCGTGCCGCTGGTTCTCGCGAGCTACGGACCCGACTGGGCGGAGCTGATCCTCGGCCTGTTCGAAGGGCGCGCCGAGATGCGCGAGGTGACGCACACCGTTCCCGCCGTTCTCGCGTGCGCCCTCACCGCAGCCGCGGCCTACTCGCTGTTCACCAACCGCGCCGGCGCGGGGGCCGTCATGCTCGCCTGGCTTCTCCACTGGCCGGCCGATTTCCTCACGGCGCACAAGCCGCTCCTCGGCACGAGCGATCTGGTGGGGTTGGACCTGTACGACCTGCCCGCCGCCGATTTCGCCGTCGAGAGTTTCCTCGTCGTCGTCTGCTGCGTCATGTACGCACGAGCGTTCGCGCGCACACCCGCGCATCGCCGGTGGGTGGTGGCAATGGCCACCTTGCTCATCGGCATGCAGGGTGGGCTCGATTTCGGGCTCGCTCGCGCCGGCAACGCCGGTTGGCACCCCGTGCTGGCCGATCGTCGTTGGCGATCTCATCCTCCCCTTTCCGTATCCGGGCAGCGGCCGACGTCGGCGTCCGCATGCGTCTTGCACTCTTGCTGGTACTTTCACAGCGAGCGCGCAATGGCGACGGATAGTCCTCGGGCGGTCGTGACGCTGGTCTGCCTGACATGCGGTAAGGAACAGTTCTTCACCCAGGAAGTGCCGGCCGCGGTCGCCTGCACGCAGTGCGGCAGTACGGTCTTCAGGACCTTCACGACACCCACCGAGCCCGACGAGGCGGTCATCGACGCGGCCGAGATGCAGGCGCGCAGCATTGCGTACGGCGACAGCTCGCCTGACAGCACTGCTGACGACGTCCGGGATCTCGACGCGCGGTAGCCCCTGGCGGGCGGGAGCCCGCCATCTTCATCCCTCCTGCGCAGAGCCTCGACGTCCACACGATGACCGAGGTCGCGCGCATCCTGCGCCTCGACCTCCTCGTCAAGCTGACCCTCGCCGTCCTCCTGGGCGGCATCATCGGGTTCGAGCGCGAGCTCGCCGGCAAGCCGGCCGGCCTGCGCACGAACATCCTCATCTGCATCGGCGCGGCGTTGTTGATGGACGTCTCGACGCGGATCGGTCTGATCGACGGGCACCGGATCGGCGATCCGGCGCGCATCGCCGCCCAGATCGTCTCCGGCGTCGGCTTCCTCGGTGCGGGCACGATCATGCAGTCGCAGGGGATGGTCACCGGGCTCACGTCGGCGGCGACGATCTGGGTCGTCGCTGCGATCGGGATGACCGTCGGCGCGGGGTACTACGTCGAGGGCATGGGTGCCGGACTGCTCGTGACCTTCGTGCTGGCGGGCCTCGGCGGCGTGGAGCATTGGGCACGTCGCGCGCGGCGCGTGGTGAGCGCGACGATCCGGGCGGCGCCCGGCACGCCGGAAGAGGAAGTCGCGACGATTCTTCGCGCGCACGGGATTCGGATCGAGCACGAGCGGATCTACGATCATCCGGAGGATCGGACCTTCGAGCTCAAGCTGAGCGGTCCGGCGCGCCAATTCGAGGTCGCCACCGACGCGCTGGAGGCGCGCGCCTCGATCCACGAGGTCCACATTGACTGATCGACGGCGACTCGTCGTGGACCTCGCGGCGAAGTCGCGGAACTGGGCACTGCCGGCGGACGAGGAAGTCCGACTGCGCCGCGACGCGCCGGCTGGCTGGGAGGTCCGGGTGGTGCAGGCGCCGACCAGCTCCGACGGAGACGGTCCGCCCACGGCAAGCGACGAAGCGGTGGGCCTGATCGCCGACGCCGACGTCTATTTCGGCTTCGGCTTCACCCCGGACCTCTTCCGCGCCGCTCGACGCCTGCGCTGGATGCATTCCGCGGCGGCCGGGGTAGGCAGCGTGCTGGCGTCGGGCCTGGCCGATACCGACGTGTTGATCACGAACTCCGCCGGCATCCACGGCCCGCCGATCGGCGAGTTCGTTGTCGCCGGCGTGCTGCATTTCCTGCGCGGCTTGGACGTCGCCATCGCCCAGCAGCGGCGCGCGGAATGGAACAAGACGTTCTTCGTGTCCGCCGACTCGCCGCTCCGCGAGCTGGCGGATTGTCGCGTGCTCATCGTCGGCACGGGAGGACTCGGCGGCGAGGCCGCGCGGCGTCTGAGCGCGCTCGGCGCCACCTGCGTCGGCGTCCGCCGCCGCCCCGAGCTTGGCGCCCCCGACGGGTTCGCCGCCGTGATCGCGGCGTCCGAGCTGGAGGCGGAGCTGCCGAAAGCCGACATCCTGGTGTTGGCCGCGCCGCTCACGGCCGATACTTCAGAACTGATGACGCGGGCCCGCCTAGAGCGGCTGCCTCTGGGTGGCATCGTCGTGAACGTGGCCCGCGGTGCACTGCTCGATGAGGAGGCGGTCGCGGATCTACTGGAGGCGGGCCGGCTGCGCGGCGCGGTGCTCGACGTCTTCCGGCACGAGCCCCTTCCGCCGGAGAGCCGGCTCTGGCGGATCCCGAACGCGCTGGTCGTCCCCCACGTATCACCGGTGTCACCGCGACGCTTCTGGTCCCGGCAGCTCGATCTCTTTCTCGACAACTGGCGTCGCTACGACCGTGGCGAGCCGTTGCGCAATCTCGTCGACAAGCGCGAGGGGTACTGAACGATGGAGCGCATCATCAAAGCCGCGGTCGAACGCGGCGCGTCCGATCTGCACATCAAGGCCGGTGACGTGTTTCGCGCGCGCATCAACGGCCAGCTCGTGCCGCTCACGAAGCAGACGTTGACGCCCGAGCAGACGCGGACGATCGCGCTCCACCTCATGTCGAACGAGGACGACAAGGCGCGCATCGACAAGCTCACCGACTACGACTGCTCGTGGGCAGCGTCCGGCGTGGGCCGCTTCCGCGTCAACATCCTGAAGCAGCGCTCGAGCTTCATGGTCGTGATGCGCGTCATTCCGTTCGAGGTGCCGACGTTCGAGAAGCTGCGCCTCCCGCCGGTGCTGGCGCGCGTCGCCGCGGCGGAGCGCGGCATGGTGCTCGTGACGGGGGTGACGGGCTCGGGCAAGTCGAGCACGATGGCGGCCATGGTGAACTACATCAACAAGCACGAGAACCGCCACATCCTCACGCTCGAGAACCCGATCGAGTTTCTGCACAAGGACATCCAGAGCTCCATCACGCAGCGCGAGATCGGCTCCGACACCGAGGATTTCAAGATGGGACTCCGAGCCGCGCTGCGGCAGGATCCCGACGTCGTGATGATCGGTGAGATGCGTGACGCCGAGACGGTGGACACCGCGATCAAGGCGGCGGAGACGGGGCACCTCCTCGTGTCCACGCTCCACACCCCGGACGCACAGAGCACGATTCTGCGCATCATCGCGATGTTCCCGCCGGAGGAGCAGGAAGTGGTGCGCATCCGTCTCAGCGAGACGCTGTACGCGGTCGTGTCGCAGCGGCTGCTGCCGCGTGCCGACGGCAACGGCCGCGCCGTGGCCGCCGAGGTGCTCATCGTGACACCGGCCGTGCGGGACATGATTGCCGACGGGCGCCGAATCGGCGAGATTCGCGACTACATCGCGGACGGCCGCGACCAATACGGGATGCAGACGTTCGACCAGCATCTCACCGACCTGGTACAGGCGGGCGAGGTGACCTTCGAGACGGCGATGGCGGCGGCGACCAATCCCTCGGACTTCGAGCTCAAGATGCGCATGTTTCGTCACAACACGTCGTCAACCGAGGGCGCTCCGCCGTCCGGCGAGCCGGCGGTCGAGTCGCTGGAGACCTCGCCGTCCAACGCGCTCGACGGCATCACCGGCGCCGCCACGTTCGACTTCCTCACCTGATGCTCCAACTCCGAGGCATTCTCGCGCCGGTCGTCACTCCCTTCGACCTCGCGGGTGAGCTCGACACCGACGCGTTCGCGCACAACGTGCGGGCGCATCTCGCGGCGGGGCTCAGCGGGATCGTGATCACCGGCTCGACGGGCGAGGCGGCATTGCTCGACGAAGGCGAGCGGCTGCGGCTCATCGAGGTAGCGCGCGCCGAGATCCCGTCGGACCGTACGCTGCTCGCGGGCACCGGGGGCGAATCGACGCGGGTCACCATCGCGCGCAGTCGCGCGGCGGCGGAGCGTGGTGCGGACGGCGTGCTGGTCGTGGGGCCGCATTACTACGGTGACGCGATGACGCCCGAGGCGCTCCGCGATCACTACACGCGCGTCGCCGACGCGAGCCCGATCCCGGTGCTGCTGTACACGATCCCGAAGTACATGCACTTCGCCCTGCCGCCCGACGTCGTCGCCGGCCTCGCGAAGCACGAGAACATCGTCGGGATGAAGGACAGCGCCGGCGACGCGGATCTGTTCCGGCGGTACGCGGCGTCGCGCAGTGAACGCTTCCGTGTGCTCACGGGCAGCGGAACCCTGCTGAGCGAGGCGTTCCGACTTGGTGCGGACGGGGCGATCCTGGCGGTGGCCCTGTTCGCGCCGGCTCTCTCGCTGGAGATCTGGGCGGCGGCGCGGGAAGGACGGCTCGCCGACGTGGCGCCGCAGCAGGCGCGCCTCTCCCCGCTGGCAGCGCGGATCGTCGCGGGGCTCGGCGTCGCCGGCGTGAAGGCGGCCCTGGACGTGGTCGGCCTGCGCGGTGGCGCCGTGCGACCCCCCCTTCAGCCGCTCGGTGCCGCGCAGGTCGCCTCGGTGCGTGAGCTCGTTCAGTCAGCCGAGCTGTCGGCCGTGAGCTGAGCTGATGGCGCGCTGCGGCCCGGGGGACGGCGCTCGGCACCTCGCGGTGCTCGCGCGCGAACCACGGCCGGCGGGGGGCGCGGCTGAGGGGCGGGCTCGCGACTATGCGGACCAGGTGCTGCGAGGCGCGGGGTTCGACGTCCGACGGGAGCCGTTCGAGTATTCGACCTTTCCGGGACGGTACGCGACGCCGATCGGCGGCGCTCTCGTCGCAGTGACAATCGCCTGTGCCGCATGGCTGGCCGTCAGCAGGCGGCGTCCCGACGAAGCCCTCGCGACGCTCATCGCCGGTACGGCGCTCGTGGCGACGTTCGCTCGCGCAATGCTCGGCGACGCCGTGCTCACGCTGCCGATCGGCCGGGCGAGCAGTGAGAACCTCGTGGCCACGCGCGGCGTTCAGGGGAGACCGCGTGTCTGGCTCGTCGCGCACCTCGACAGCAAATCGCAGCCTGTGCCGTCGATAGCGCGCGTGATCGGTGTCGTGCTGCTGATCGTGGCGCTCGTGTTGGCGGCCGGCGCCAGCGTGATGCAACTCGCTGGTGGCCCCGGACGTACGCTGTGGTGGGCAGCGCTCCTATTCACCGTGCTCGGCGCTCCGGCCGTGATCGCGAGCGTGGTCGGCGCGCGGTCGAACGGGGCGGTCGACAATGCCTCCGGAGTGGCGGCGGTGCTCTCGGCCGCGGCATCGCTGCGACCTGACATCCGGGTTGGCGTACTTCTTCCAAGTGCGGAGGAGCTCGGTCTGGCCGGCGCGCGCGCCTGGGCGCGCGGGGCGCCAGCGGGCCTCGCGCTCAACTGTGACGGCGTGGACGACGAAGGAGAGGTGACGATCATGCATCGAGGCAGGCCGCCGGAGGAGCTGGTGCGGGCGCTGCAAGGCGCCGCGATGGCGCCGTTGCGGGTGCGCCGCATGCCGATCGGACTGCTCACCGACTCGGTCGCGCTCGCCGATCGCGGGTGGCACGCCGTGACCGTGAGCCGCGGATCGCCGGCGACGCTGCGGCGGGTACATACTTCGGCCGATTCGCTCACTTCGCTGCGTGGCGACGGGATCGACGAGGTCGCGAATCTGCTCGCCCGCACCGCGGAGGGACTCGCCTGATGCAACTGCTGATTCTCGTCGCGCTGCTGGCACTCGGCCTCGTGATGATCCCGTTCGGGCTGCCCGGCACGTGGATCATGGCCGGAAGTGCGCTGGGCTATTCGCTGCTCGTACCGAACTCCATCGGCACGTTCACGGTCGTCGTCGTCGCGGTGATGGCACTCGTCGGAGAGCTGATCGAGTTCACGCTCACGGCGAAGTACACGCGCAAGTACGGCGGCTCGCGACGCGCGAGCTGGGGCGCGATCATCGGCGGCATGGTCGGGGCATTCATGGGCGTGCCGGTGCCGATCGTCGGCTCGGTGGTCGGCGCGTTCGTGGGGGCGTTCGTCGGCGCATTCGTAGCGGAGCTCACGCGCGGGAACGC
>DASXHF010000219.1:0-25681 GCA_036488775.1 Gemmatimonadaceae bacterium
CCGAAAGGCTATCAGATCTCGCAGTTCGACAAGCCGCTTGCCGTCGGTGGTCATGTGGAGATCGGCATCCGGAGCGATGGGTCGCCGATTCGCGTCGGCATCACGCGCGTGCACATGGAGGAGGACGCCGGCAAGTCGGTGCACGACCGCTATCCCGGCGTCACAGCGATCGATCTCAATCGCGCCGGCGTGCCGCTCATCGAGATCGTGAGCGAGCCGGACATGCGCTCGGCCACGGAGGCGGGTGCATACCTCCGCGTCCTCAAGCAGATCCTCGAGTACATGGACGTGAGCGACGTCAGCATGGAGGAGGGCAGCCTTCGGGTCGACGCCAACGTCAGCGCGCGGCCCCGCGGCGAGACGACGCTCGGCACCAAGACCGAAGTGAAGAACATGAACTCCTTCTCCGGCGTCGAGCGCGCGCTCGAGGTGGAGTTCGCGCGGCAGGTGACGGTGCTCCAATCCGGCGGTACGATCGAGCAGCAGACCATGCTCTGGGACGCCGGCACCGGGCAGGTGCGTCCCAGTCGGACGAAGGAGGGGAGCCACGACTATCGCTACTTCCCCGAGCCCGACCTGCCGCCCCTCGTGCTCACGGCGGGTTGGATCGACCGCATGCGGCACGATCTGCCCGAGTTGCCCGCGGCGCGCCGCTCGCGCTTCGTCGCCGAGTACAAGCTCGGCGACTACGATGTCGACGTGCTGACCTCGAGTCCGCAGCTGGCCGACTACTACGAAGCCGTGGCGCGCGCGCACGGCGACGCCAAGTCCGCGGCCAACTGGGTCATGGGCGAGGTGCTCGCCCGCGTGAAGAGCGAAGGGAGCGACTTCGACACCGTTCGCGTGCGCCCGCACGATCTGGCGCAGCTGCTCGATCTCGTGCGCGACGGAATCGTGAGCCACACCGCCGCCAAGCAGGTGTTCGCGCGCATGGCGGAGACCGGCGACCCGCCGGCGCAGATCGCCGAGCGCGAGGGCCTCGTCAAAGTCGACGACGACGGGCAGCTCGCCGGTTGGCTGGACGAAGTGCTCGCGGAGATGCCCGCGGAAGCGGCGCGGTATCGGGCCGGCGAGAAGAAGCTGCAGGGGGTGCTGATCGGCGCGGTGATGAAGAAGTCCAAGGGGCGCGCCGATCCTCGCAAGCTGAATCAGCTGCTCGCGTCGCGGCTCGCGTCGTAGAGGGGAACGCCGCGCGCGCGCGCGTAGCCGAGCGCCGCGGCGGGCAGCCCGAAGTTGCGTGTCGCTTCCTCGTCGACCCGTTCCGGTCCGCCGGCGCGAAGTGCGTCGCGCCGCACCTGCTTGGCGCGGCGCAGCGCGTCGTCGCCCGACGGGTCGAGCAGGTACGGCGCCGAGCGGTCGAACTTGACGAGGAAATCGACGATCGCGTCGTAGGCGCTCTCGAGGTAGCGCCCCACGTCCTCGTCGGTCAGGTCCCACCGGCTGTTCTCGGTCATGAGCGCGAAGATGCGCTGCCAGCTCTCGTTGTCGGCCGCGTGCACCATGCCGCGAAAGATCCGGCGATTCGTGGCCGTGCTGAAGATCGTCGGGCTCAAGATCCGGTCGAGCAGGCCGTCGGCCCGGGAGTGGTCGAGCAGGATCAGATCGCGCGCCTGCCGCGCGCACGCCGGTCCGAGATGCGTCTCGAAGCGGCTCTCCCAGTAGCTGTGTCCCAGTGCGGCGGTGCTCGCCGTGACCGTGAGCTGCCGCGGCACGAAGTGGTTGTGCGCGATGGCGTCCGCGGCCAGGTGCGCGAGGTAGCCGAGCGAGAAGGCTTTCATCGGCTCGTCGGGCGCCGCGTCGTGGATCTCGAGCCCAACCGTCCACGAATGGCAGTGGCGGCCCGTCGGCACGTACTTCTTCGCGATGCTCGTGTCGGCGGCGATCGAGCCGTAGAGGAAATCGTACGGGAACGCGCGCAGCAGCGCCGCCACGCCGTCGGGGAGCTGGGCCAGCGACCGCAGCACTGCCTCGCCGAGAAAGACGTGGGTGCCCGGCGTCCACGCGTACACCGCCTGCGGCAGGATGGCGACCAGCACCAGCGCGGCAGCGATCACCCCGCCGATCCGCGCCAGTGCCGACATCAGCCGATCAGAGCCCCAGTCGCTTGCGCTGGCGTCGAAGCGCTCGCCGCAAGTCCTCGAGCTCCGAGCGAACGAAGCCGTCGATCCGGTCGCGCGCCTCACCGACCGTCTCGCGCACGTTGTCCTCGATCTCCTCCGTCGGGATCCGGTCGAGCAGTTCGCCCCCCCGGTCGCGTGCCCATCGCGCGCCTTTGCCGCTGGCGAGCACGGCACCGCGACCGGCCCATTTGGCGCCGCGAAGGACCGGCGCCACCGGTCGCTGGCCCGACGGACCGCGCCGGAGCAGGAGGGTGGCCGTCGCGCCGATCGCGGCGCCGATGAGGGCGGCGGTGAGCAGGTCGTACTGGGCGTCACGCCCTCCAACCTCGCCGCGGGCGGACTCGCGGACGCGTGGGCCCCCCCGTTTCGGGCGCATCGGGATCGTCGTAGCCATCGTCGTGCTCCTCTGACGCCGCGAGCTCCGCGTCCAGCGCGTCCTCGACGTCGTCCTCATGGTGAAGTACCGCGGCCCCCGTGCGCACCCCGCGCACCGTGGCGGCCGTCGACACGAACATCTGCTCTGCTTCCTGCTGCACCACCTCGAGCAGCGCGTTGAACTCCGCGAGCCGCTGCTCGGTCATGCCGATCGCCTGCTGCAGCCGCTGGTTCGCGGCCGCGATCGTCGCGTTCACCTGCTGCACGTCCGTCCGGATCGACGTCGTGACGTAGTTCACGTTGTCCGCGATCGCGCTCGCGTGCCGCATCAGCGGGTTGATGTCCCCGTAGACGCGGTCGAGCAGCTCGCTCACCTTCTTGTAGCTCTTCCGGAAATTCCACGCCGCCGGCACGAGCGCGACCGTCAACACGAGCAGCGCCAGCGTCATCAGCCCGCTCGCGATCGCCGTCGCTTTGTCGAACCAACCGCGCTCCTGCCCGACCTGCCGCATGAGAACGGTGTCGGCGTGCTGCGCCGCCTGCACGAGCCACCACGTGCCCGCGCGGGCGAGAGACCAAGTCATGAGCTGAATGTTCGGGTGGACGCGGGATGACTAGGCGACGAGTCGACTAGCCGATTAGTCAGGGCCGACCACTCGACGTCTCCCGCGTTTGCAATTCCGGCGCCAAGTCGATGAGATCGCTGGCCATCGTATGCGCCTCGACCCGTCACTGTCAACCGGCGCGAAGGGTGCAGTGTCCCGCCGCTCGCCTTGACGCTCGCCCGTACCCCGGAGAGCTTCACGTTTCCCGTGCCGTGGTCATCCGCCGCGGCCACGTCCCGTCTTTCGCTCCGCGCATGAACGCACTGCAGTTCGTCGTCCAGGGCGGCCACAAGCTTCACGGCCGCATTCGCCCATCGGGCAACAAGAACGCCGCGCTCCCCATCGTCGCCGCGTCGCTGCTTTGCGAGGAGCCCGTCCACCTCGAGAACGTCCCGCGTATCCGCGACGTGGAGACGCTCGTCGAGCTGCTCAAATCGGTCGGCGCGAGCGCCGAGTGGACGTCCCGCAACACGCTCACCATCCACGCGAAGACGGTCCGCGCCGCCGAGCTCGACCCGGTCCTCTGTCGGAAGATCCGCGCGTCGATCCTCCTTGCCGCGCCACTCCTGGCCCGGTGCGGCGAGCTGGAGCTCCCGCCGCCCGGCGGCGACGTCATCGGGCGCCGCCGTGTCGACACCCACTTTCTCGCCCTCGAGCAGCTCGGCGCGACGTTCACGCTCGACGAAGCGTTCGTCCTGCGCGCGAAGAAGCTGAAGGGCGCGGACGTGTTCCTCGACGAACCCAGCGTCACCGCCACCGAGAACGCTCTCACGGCCGCCGTCGCCGCCGAGGGGACCACCGTGCTGCGCAACGCGGCCAGCGAGCCGCACGTGCAGGACCTCGCCCGCTTCCTCGTCGCCATGGGCGCGAGCATCGAAGGGATCGGGACGAACACCATCACCGTCCATGGCGGGCGGCCGCTGCACGGCTGTACCCACGAGATCGGACCGGACCACATCGAGGTCGGTTCCTTCATCGGGCTCGCCGCCGTCACCCGTTCCGAGATCACCATCGAGCGCGCCGGCGTCGAACACCTGCGTTCCACCCTGCTCGGCTTCGAGCGGCTCGGTGTCGTCTGTCGCACGCACGGCGACGATCTCATCGTGCCGGCGAACCAGGAGATGCGGATCCGCAGCGACCTGGGCGGCGCGGTGCCGAAGCTGGAGGATCAGCCCTGGCCGGCGTTTCCGGCCGATACGATGTCGATCGCGCTCGTGACCGCGACGCAGTGCGACGGCGTGATCGTCATCCACGAGAAGATGTTCGAGTCGCGGCTGTTCTTCGTCGACAAGCTGATCGGGATGGGCGCCCGCATCGTCCTCTGCGACCCGCACCGTGCGATCGTCGTCGGACCGACCAAGCTTCATAGCGGGCGCGTCGAATCCCCCGACATCCGGGCCGGCATGGCGATGCTGCTCGCCGCACTGACGGCGGACGGGGAGAGCACGATCGACAACGTCGGCCAGATCGAGCGCGGCTACGAGCGAATCGACGAGCGCCTGCGCGCCCTGGGCGCCAAGATCGAGCGCGTCGAGGACCGGCGCACGAAGTGACATGAGCGACGGCGGCGCGATTGCGACCGACGTTCGCCAGGATGGCGAAGTCGTGTCGCATTTTCAGGAGTTCGGCGTGCTGGCGTTCACCACGAGCCGCACGGTGGGCAGCTTCGGCATGCAAACATCGGAGCCGGTGCGCGACGTGACCGCGCGCTGGACCGCCCTGCGCACCCTGCTCGGCGGTCCGGCCGCTCGCCTCGCGACCTCGTTCCAGGTCCACGGAAAGGAGATCATCCGCCACCGTCCGGGCTGGCAGGGATTTCTCCGAGGCCCGGAGGCGGACGGACACATCAGCGTCGAGCGTGGAACGGCCACGGCCGTCACCGTCGCCGACTGCGTGCCGGTGTTCATCGTCCATCCGAGCGGCGCGACCGCGCTGCTGCACTCCGGGTGGCGCGGCACGGCGGCCCGCATCACCGAGATCGCCGTCCGCCAGCTCGGCGCGCTGGGCCTCAAGGCGGCCGACCTCCGCATTCACCTCGGCCCCGCGATTTGTGGCGACTGCTATCAGGTCAGTGCCGACGTGCACGCGCAGCTCACCGGTCGCGATCCCGGGAAGCCAACGCTCGTGAGCCTCCGCGCCCTGATCGCCGACCACGCCCGCGCCCTCGGCATCCGCAACATCTCGACGTCCGAGTTCTGCACGAAGTGCGACAACGACCGGTTCTTCTCGCACCGCGCAGGCGACGAAGGACGACAGCTCGGCGTGATGATCGCTAGGAGTTAACGGCTACTCAAGTCCGTGATACGGCTACTCGAGTACCGGGCACGGAGTCGCACTAGTACCGAGACCGACATCCGACCCATCCCAATGCGGGTCGGCATCTCCGCCGGGAACGGCGTGACAGCGAGCCGTAAGCGAAAGCTGTAAGCTGTCAGCCGTCAGCTACAAGTCGGTACTACGGCAGCCCTATCCAAGCATTGGAGTGGCCAGTATGCCAGGCTCGGTACCAGGTCTACCCAGTACGTGGTACTTCAGTAGCCGTATCAGGTGCTCGAGTAGCCGTACCAGGTATTTGAGTACCCGTTAAGGAGTCGCCCTCGCCAACTTGACCCATGTCAGGGAACACCTTAACTTGCGTGTGCAGCCGAACTTCGGTCCGGCCGCGAAATGTGGGGGATGCTCCCCACATTTTTTTATTCTTGGACGTTGCCTAGAGACAACATGAACGACGAGCTGGAACATGTTGTCACGACGGGGCTTGACGAGGTTGGTTTCGATCTCGTCGAGCTCCGGAAGGGAGGGACGCGCTCGCGGCCGGTGCTCGAGGTGCGCATCGACCGGCGCGACGGAGAGACCGTCACCGTCGACGATTGCGCCCGTGCCTCCCGCGCGCTCGAGGCCCGACTGGATTCGGGCCAGCTCGTCGCAGAACGGTATGTGTTGCAGGTGTCGTCGCCGGGCGAGCGTCCCCTCAGGACGCCCGCCGAGTGGCGCCGCTTCGTCGGGCGGTGGGCGAACGTGCTCGCCCCCGACATCGGTGGACGCGTCGAGGGCGAGATCCTCGACGTCGAAGAGTTGGGGGACGGAGCGGTCGTGACCCTCCGGCCCGAGCATGGGGACGCGAAGCGGATTCCGCTCGCCGCGGTCAAGGAGGCCCGGCTGGCGTTTCGTATTTCTTAATCAGGACACGAGCCGTCCGGGCGACGGCTCTTTACAGCGAGGTCGAGATGGTCAGTTCCGCAGAGATGTTGACCGCGTTCCGGGAGTTGTCGAACTCCAAGCAGCTCGACCGGACGGAGCTGTACGGGCTTCTGCAGGATGGCTTCATGGCCGCGCTGGCAAAGAAGTATGGCCCCACCGTTCAGGCCGAGGTCGAGATCGACGACGCGCGCGGCGAGATCAAGATCACCGTGTTGAAAACCGTGGTGCAAGCGGTCGAGGATCCGGCGCGCGAGATCGCGCTCGAGGAAGCCAAGCTGTTCGATGAGGGCTTCGAGCCCGGCGACGTGATGGAGGAGCCTCTCGACTTCACCGTCTTCGGCCGTGCCGCCATCCAGGCCGCCAAGCAGCGCATCATTCAACGCGTCCGCGAGGGCGAGCGCACCAAGATCCGTGACGAGTTCGCATCGCGCGTCGGCGATCTGCTCTCCGGCGAAATCCAGCAGATCGAGCGCGGCAAGCTCGTCGTGATGCTCAACAAGTTCCGCGAAGCGGAAGCGATCATCCCCTACCGCGAGCAGAACCACCGCGAGCATTTCCACCAGGGGGAGCCGATCCGCGCCGTCCTCAAGCGCGTCGAGGAAACGCCGAAAGGTCCTCGGCTCATCCTCAGCCGCGCCGACGGCCTCTTCGTCAAGGCATTGTTCAAGCTCGAGGTGCCGGAGATCCAGCAGAACATCGTGGAGATCCGCGCGACCGCGCGCGAGGTGGGCAGTCGCACCAAGATCGCCGTCTTCTCGCGTGACGACAGCATCGATCCGGTGGGCGCGTGCGTCGGGCTCAAGGGCTCGCGCGTGCAGACGGTCGTCAACGAGCTCGGTGGCGAACGCATCGACATCGTGCCCTGGTCGTCCGATCCGGAGCGGTTCGCCAAGCTGGCGCTCGCGCCGGCCAAGGTCGCGCGCGTCTTCAGCGACGCGGTGAGCAAGACGATCCAGGCCGTCGTCGACGAGGATCAGCTGTCGCTCGCCATCGGGCGCAATGGTCAGAACGTGCGCCTGGCCTCCGAGCTGACCGGGTGGAAGATCGACCTCTACTCCAGCCGCGAGTGGTTGGAGAAGGGCGGCGGCGACCAGCTGTTTGCGCCGTTGCCCGGCGAGGCCGAGAGCGACGCGGCCGCCGATGTCCCGCTCACCGAGCTGGCCGGAATGCATCCGGCCACGGTCGCGGTGCTGAACGAGGCAGGCTATCGCACGTTGAACGACATCATCGACCTCGAGCGCGACGACTTGCTCCGGCTCGCCGGCATCGCGCCCGAGGAAGCCGACCGCATCATCTCGTTGCTCGACGAGCTGACCACCGAGGAGGCCTCGTCCGAGGATTCCGCGGTCTCCGCGTCGGACGCGTCGGCCCGCGAGTGACCCTCACGGCGTTCGATCGGACCCGTCTGCTGCGCCTCGTCGGGCTCGGCGTGCGGGGACGCGGGGCCGTGGTCGGAGTGGAGCAGGTGCGCGAAGGCGCGAAGAAGAACAAGGTGGCATACGCGATCGTCGCCAGCGACGCATCGCGGCACAGTCTGGACAAGGTCATCCCGCTCCTGAATGCCAGGCGGGTTAGATTCATAGAAGTGCCGAGCGCCGCGGAGCTTGGCGGCGCAGTAGGTCGGGAGACGACTGCGGTCGTCGGGATCGTGGATCGGCAGCTCGCGAAGGGAATTCGCGAGCTCGTGGAGGCGGGCTCCACCGGAGCCCCATAGGAGGTAGTTTGAGCAAGCTTCGCGTACATGACATGGCCGGCGAGTTCGGGATCTCCGCCGACGAAGTGATGGGATTGCTTCGTCAGATGGACGTTCCCGTGCGCAGCCATCTGAGCCCGCTGACGGACGATCAGGTCGCCCGCGTTCGCGCGCGATGGGAGCGCGAGAAGCGCGCTCGCGCCGAGAAGCAGTCCGCCCCTGCCGCGCCCGCGCGCCGTCGTCGCGGTGCTGCGACCGCTGCGCCGCAGCCGGTCGCGGTCGCGGCGGAAAGCGTGGAGGCAGGTGCCGACGCGAGCCCGGTCCGCCGCCGACGGAAGGCAGCCGACGTCCAGGCCGCCGCGGAAGCAGCCGCCGAGGTCGCCGCCGCAGAAGCCGCGGCGAACGACGCCGCCGAAGCCGCACTCGCGTCCGAGCGCGCACAGCGCGCCGAACGTGAGGCCGCCGAAGCTGCACTCGCCGCGGCGCGCGCCGAGCAGGCTGCGGCACGGGCCGCCGCAGAGGCCGCCGAGCGCGCCGCCGCCGAACAGCGCGAGCGCGAAGCCGCGGCACAGCAGGGTGCGGCGGTCGCGGAGCAGGGTACGCCGGCCGGCAATGGCGCATCCTCGGATGGACCACGTCATGACTCGCGCGGCGCCGCGGCGTCGCCTTCCCCTCTTCCGCCCGCGTCGGCTGGCGACCGTCCGCGTCCGCGGCCGATCACGCCGGGTGCACCGCGTCCGCGCCCGGTCGCGGGCGGCGCGTCGCCCTTCCCGCCGCGTCCCGTCGCCTCGGCGACGCCAGGCGGCTTTGGCGGAGCCACGCGCCGCGATGAGCGGCGTCCGGGAGCCGGTGGACCCGCTCCCGTTGGAGCAGGCGCCGGCGCCGGCGGCGCGACGAGCGGCCGCAGCGCACGCAAGAAGGGCAAGCGAGGCTCGGTCGATCAGGAAGTCGTGGATGCGAACATCGCGAAGACGATGGCCTCCATGCGCGGCGCTCCCGCGCGTGGCGTGCGCATCGATCGCCGCGGCATGCGCGAAGAGGCGGAAGCCATGCGCGCCGCCGAGGTGGAGCGCGAGAAGAAGCTCGTGCGCGTCAACGAGTTCATCACCGTCAGTGAGCTCGCGCAGATCCTCAAGGTCTCGCCGACCGAGATCGTCGGGTTCGCGTTCAAGAACCTCGGGCTGATGATCACCGTCAACCAGCGGCTCGACTTCGACCAGATCGAGTTGATCGCCGGCGAGTTCGGCTTCCAGGCCGTGCGCGAGGACGAGTATCAGGCCGAAGAAGTGGGCACCGAGGTCGCGGACACGCCGGAGGAGCTCGAGTCGCGTCCACCCATCGTCACCATCATGGGTCACGTCGATCACGGCAAGACCTCGCTGCTCGATTACATCCGCAAGGCGAACGTCGTCGCCGGCGAGGCCGGTGGTATCACGCAGCACATCGGCGCGTACCACGTTCAGGTCCGGGGCGGCAAGGTCATCACCTTCCTCGACACGCCGGGTCACGAGGCGTTCACCGCCATGCGTGCGCGCGGTGCCCAGGTCACCGACGAAGTCGTGCTGGTCGTGGCGGCGGACGACGCCGTCATGCCGCAGACGATCGAGGCCATCTCGCACGCCAAGAACGCGGGCGTGCCGATGATCGTCGCCATCAACAAGATCGATCTGCCGCAGGCCAACGCGATGAAGGTGAAGCAGGATCTGCTGCAGCACGGCGTCGTGCTCGAGGAGTTCGGCGGTACCACGCTGAGCACCGAGATCTCCGCGCGGAAAGGGACGAACATTCCGGAGCTGCTCGACCAGATCCTGCTGCAGGCCGAGCTGCTCGATCTCAAGTCCAACCCGAACAAGCGCGCCACCGGCACGGTCGTCGAAGCACAGCTGGACGCGGGCAAGGGACCGGTCGCCACCGTCCTCGTGCAGAGCGGCACGCTCAGGGTCGGCGACGACTTCATCGTCGGCATGTACTCCGGTCGCGTCCGTGCGCTGCTCGACGAGCGCGGCAAGGCCGTGAAGCAGGCGGGTCCGGCGATTCCGGTGCAGGTGCTCGGCATGCAAGGCGTGCCGATGGCCGGCGATCAGCTGCTCGTCGTCGAGGACGCGGCCGCGGCGCGCGAGGTGGCACAACGTCGCGAGCGACTCGACCGCGAAGCGAAGAGCCGTCGCACCACGCGCGGTGGCGTCACGCTCGAGGACTTCATGTCGCAGGCGGCAGGCGGCGAAGCGCGCGCGTTGCGCATCCTCATCAAGGCCGACCAGGGCGGTCCGGCGGAGGCGCTCGCCGACGCGCTCAGCCAGCTCGGTACGAGCGAGGTGAAGGTCGAGGTCGTGCACCGCGGCGTCGGCGCGATCACCGAGAGCGACATCCTGCTCGCCCGCGCGTCGGGCGCGATCATCATCGGCTTCCACGTGCGTCCGGACAACAACGCGCGCGCGGCCGCCGAACGTGAGAACGTCGACATCAAGCTGTATCGCATCATCTACGAGGCCGTGGCCGATGTGCGCGCGGCGCTCGAAGGGATGCTTCGTCCGGAGGAGCGCGAGGTCATCCTCGGCGAGGCCGAGGTGCTCGAGACGTTCAAGGTGCCGAAGATCGGCCTCATCGCGGGATCGGCTGTCCGCAGCGGGGTCATCAACCGCACCGGGCGCGTTCGCGTCATCCGTGACGGCGTCGAGGTCTACGAGGGCACCATATCCTCGCTGCGCCGCTTCAAGGACGACGTGCGCGAAGTGCGCGAGGGATTCGAGTGCGGCATCGGCATCGAGAATTTCAACGACGTCAAGGTCGGCGACCGGATCGAGTGCTACCGTACCGAGGAAGTCGCGCGGACGCTCGAGTCGGCTCCGCAGAGCTGACGACGGACGTGGCACGCGCCGGCAGCAGCAGCGCCGGCGCGCGCCGACACCTCTCCCCGCGCCGATCTCCATCGTGACCCCCGATCATCATCGCTCCGACCGCGTCGCCGCGGCGATGCGCGAAGAGATTGCCACCTTCCTCGCCAACGACGCCAAGGACCCGCGGATCATGGGCCTCGTGACGGTCACCGGCGTCGAGATCTCGCGCGACCTCCGTCACGCGCGCGTCTTCGTGAGCGTGCTGGGCTCCGAGTCGCAGCGCGCGGCCACCTTCGACGGCCTCGCGAACGTCGCGTCGCACCTGCGTGGCCGCGTCGGCCGCGCGCTACGGCTGCGCGTGGCGCCGGAGATCGAGTTTCGCAACGACGAGAGCGTCGCCCATGCGGCGCACATCGAGCAACTCCTGTCGCAGGTGCGCAAGGAGCAGCCCGTCGAGTCTGCCCCGCCGCCTTCGTCTACCGATGAGGGACGCCACGACTGACGGTCTGCTGCTCGTCGACAAGCCGGCGGGAGTGACCTCGCACGACGTGGTGCTCGCCGCGCGGCGCGCGTTCGGCGAGTCCCGCATCGGACACGCCGGGACGCTCGATCCGTTCGCCACCGGCCTGCTCGTGCTGCTCCTCGGCCGCGCGACGCGGTTGCTGCCCTATCTCGACGGCGTGCCCAAGGAGTACCAGGCGCGCATCGCCTTCGGGCGTGAGACCGACACCGACGATCTCGACGGCACGGCGGTGCGCGAGGCCCCGCCGCCCGCGGACGACGCGATCGCCGAGGCCATCGCCAAGCTCACCGGATCGCTGGACCAGATTCCGCCGGCGTATTCGGCCAAACGCGTCGGCGGGCGGCGCGCGTATCGTGCCGCACGAGGCGGCGAGACCCTGACCCTCGCGCCCGCGCGGGTGGAGGTGCTCGGCTGGCATGACGTGTCGCGCGACGGCGACGCCCTCGACGCGCGCATTTCGTGTGGCGGCGGCACCTACATCCGCGCACTGGCGCGCGACCTCGGCCGTCTCACCGGAAGCGCGGCCCATCTTGTCGCGTTGCGCCGGCTGCGCAGCGGGCCGTTTCGCGTCGATGACGCTGCCACGCTCGACCGCCTGCGAGCTGGCGATGCCGTCCTTCGGCCCGCGCTGGACGCACTTCCATCGATCCCGCACGTCACGCTCGGTGAGATCGACGCCGAGCGGGTGCTGCGCGGCATCGCCGTGCCTCGCGATGGCGACGCCGCACGCGCTGCGCTCGTCGACGGACGCAGCGGCGCGCTCGTCGCGTTCGCCGAGGCGGATGGCGCGCGATGGCAGCCGCGCGTCGTCATGCAGAAGGTCGGCTGATGCAATTGCTCGACGGCATTCGCGCTCAGCTGCCGGATTCGGTGACCTCGACGGCGCTCACCGTCGGCACCTTCGACGGCGTGCACCGCGGACACCTCGAAGTACTGTCCAGTCTCGCCGCGCGGGCGCGCCGCGCCGGTGTGCCGAGCGTGCTCGTCACCTTCGAGCCGCATCCGCTCGAGGTCCTCAATCCGGAAGCCGCGCCGTTGCTCCTGACGACGCGCGCCGAAAAGCTCGCGGCGCTGCGAGGCGCCGAGCTCGACTTCGTCGCGTTCCTTCCGTTCACCCGGGAGCTCGCGGCTCAATCGGCAGGCGAGTTCGTCGCGTCGGTGCTGCGCGACCGCTTTCACATGACCGAGCTGCTCGTCGGCCACGATCACGGACTCGGACGCGGCCGCGCCGGCGATGCGGAGATGCTGCGCGAGTTGGGCGGTGCTCAGGGCTTCCGTGTCGAGGTCGTCGCACCGGTTGAGCTGCCCTCCGGCGAGCCGATCAGCAGCTCGGGCGTGCGGCGCGCGCTGCTGGCTGGCGACCTATCGAGCGCCGCGGCGGCGCTCGGGCGCGACTACGCCCTCATCGGGCCGGTGATCCGTGGAGAGGGGCGGGGTCGCACCCTCGGCTTCCCCACGTTGAACATCGCCGCCGAGTCGGCCAGGAAACTCCTGCCGCTCGATGGGGTCTATGCAGTGGACGTCCTCACCGCGCGCGGCCGCTTTGGCGGCATGATGAATCTCGGCGGGCGCCCCACCTTCGGCGACCAGCGCCGCACGATCGAGGTTCATCTATTCGACGCCGATGGTGATTTCTACGGAGACGTCGTGCAGGTCGGGTTCGTGCGCCGTCTGCGCGACGTCCAGCGATTTTCGGGTCCTGACGCGCTCGTGGCGCAGCTCGCGGACGACGAACGAGCGGCGCGGCGCGCGTTGACGGCCACCGCCGGGCCGGGTAACGTTAATGGTTCCACACCCGTCCCTCCCTCCACCTCGTAGTCGCATGGCCAACCTGAAGACGCGCCTGATCGCGATTGGCGTTCTCGTCCTTCTCTCCATCTACGCGCTCTATCCGCGCGACGTGAAGACGCGGCAGCGGCGCCCCGACGGGACGTTCTACGATACGCTCACGCGGCGCGTGCCGCTGCGGAAGGGACTCGATCTGCAGGGCGGCATGCACCTCGCCCTGGATATCGATGAATCGAAAGGCGCGGTCGCCAACAAGTCGGAAGCGATCGATCGCGCGCTGAAGGTCGTGCGCACGCGCATCGAAGGACTTGGCGTGTCGGAGACCGTCATTCAGAAGGCGGGGAACGACCGCATCATCGTCGACATCCCGGGCATCGACGATCGCGAGCGCGCGATCAAGATCGCCCAGGACCAGGCCTTCCTGCAGTTCCAGATCACCGACAAGACGAACGGACTGGAGAAGGCGTTGCCCCGCCTCGACGCGCTCGCGAAGGAGAAGGGGTTCGGCACTGCCGCGGCAACCGGCGCCAAGGCCGCGCCCAATGCGGGGCTCGCCGGTCTCCTCACGACGACGGACACCGCGAAGGTGGCCGCGGGGGCCAAGAAGGACTCGACCAAGATCGACACCGCCTCCGTGCCCGGCGTGACCGGTGGTCCTATCTCGAAGCTGCTGCTCGCCGGCCAGATGCCCGGGCAGTTCATGTTCGAGCGCGGTAACGAGGATCTGCTCAAGCGCTTCTTCGCCGACACTGCGGTTCAGTCCGCGTTGCCGCCCGGGAAGGTCGTGCGCTTCGGCAGCGATTCCACGAGCATCCAGAACAAGACCTACCGGTTCCTGTATCTGCTCGACGCCCGTCCGATCATCACGGGCGACTATCTCACCGATGCCAAGCCGAACACCTCGCCGCTCGAGGGCACGATCGTCGAGTTCCAGTTGAGCAACGAGGGTGGGCGGCGCTTCCAGCGCGAGACCGCGAAGCACGTCCGCGACTACATGGCGATCGTGCTCGACAACGTCGTCATGGGCTTCCCGCCCGTGATCAACAGCGCGATCGGGACACGCGGTCAGATCACGATGGGCCAGGGACGCGATCTCCAGGCGGCACAGGACCTCTCGCTGGTGCTCAAAGCCGGCGCCCTTCCGGTGCCGCTCAAGGTCGCCGAGGTGCGCAACATCGGGCCGAGCCTCGGACGCGACTCGATCAATCACGCGCTGACCGCGGGCACGATCGCGATCGTGCTCATCGTGACGATCATGCTGTCCTACTATCGGTTCTCCGGCATGCTCGCCGTCGGCGGTCTGGCCCTGTACGTCCTGTACACCCTCGCGACGCTCGCCGGCTTCGACGCCGTGCTCACTCTCCCGGGTCTCGCCGGTTTCGTGCTGTCCATCGGCATCGCGGTCGACGCCAACGTGCTGATCTTCGAGCGCATCCGTGAGGAGCTCGATCACGGCAAGACGGTCCGCACCGCGATCGACGAAGGATTCCGGCACGCCATGAGCGCCATCATCGATTCCAACGTCTCGACGATCCTCACCGCCGCGGTGCTCTACCAGTACGGCACCGGACCGGTGAAGGGCTTCGCCGTCACCCTGATCGCCGGCATCGTCGCCTCCATGATCACGTCGATCTTCGTCGTGCGCACCTTCTATCTCCTGTGGCTGAACCGCTCGCGCGGCGCCCAGACGCTGAGCATCTGAGCCCATGCTGCGGATCCTTCACGACACTCGCTACGATTTCATCAAGGTCTGGCGCATCGCCGTCGGGCTCACGATCGCCTTCATCGCGATCGGGCTCCTCTATCTCGGCATCCACGGCATCAACCAGAGCATCGAGTTCACCGGCGGCACGCTGATGCAGGTGGAGTTCGCGCAGCCGCCCAACGTCGGCGACATCCGCGCCACAGTGGACGCGGCGGGTTTTCAGGGCTCGGAGATTCAACAGTTCGGCAGCGCGCGCGAGTTCACCGTGCGCGCCGCCACCCACGCGCAGTCCGCGTCTGCGCAGGGCGCCGTCGAGAACACCGCCAGGGAGATTCAGGCGGCACTCGAGCGCAAGTTCGGCGCGAATGACATTCGCATCGTGCGGACGGAGATCGTCGGTCCGCGCGTTGGCGACGAGTTGAAGCGCAATGCGATCATTGCCATCCTCATCTCGCTGCTCGTCACGCTGCTCTACCTGGCATTCCGCTTCGAGTGGCGCTTCGGCGTCGCGGCCGTCCTGGCGACCTTCCATGACTTGCTCAGCACGCTCGCCTTCCTGGCGATCATGCGGCTCGAGGTGTCGCTCACCGTCGTGGCGGCGCTGCTCACCGTCATCGGCTACTCGCTCAACGACACGATCATCATCTTCGATCGCGTCCGCGAGAACCTCAAGAAGCAGCGGAACGAATCGTTGTATGCGGTGCTCAACCGCTCCATCAACGAGACCCTGCCGCGTTCGGTCCTCACCCATGTCACCGTCGCCGCCGCGACGCTCTCGCTGCTCCTGTTCGCCGGCGAAGTGATCCGGCCGTTCTCCTGGATCATGCTGTTCGGTATCGTCACCGGCACGTTCAGCTCCATCTACATCGCCGGACCGGTGCTCCTCTGGATCGAGCATCGCTGGCCGCGCGCGCGCGGCGAGAAGCACTCGAGCGTGCGCCCGTCGCAAGTCGGACCGACGCGTGCCCCGTCGCGCCCCACCGCGGGCGTCCGCTAGCCCGGCCGCGTCGGCGGGCGCGCCACCGCGCCCGGTCCGGCGGCTCGCCATACCGCCGCGCCTCCGGGCGCGGCGGTTCGCGCTTCCATGACCACCTTCGTCGATAGCCACGTCCACCTCGCCGATCCGGCGTTCGACGAGGATCGCGACGCCGTCGTCTCGCGCGCGCGGCAGACGGGCGCGCTCGCCCTCGTCTGCATCGGCGAATCGCTGGACGCGGCGCGGCGCGCTGGCGACCTCGCCGCGCGGTATCCCGGCTATTGCGTTCATACCGCCGGCATCCACCCGCACGACGCCGCCGACTTCGACGCCGCGCGCGACCTCGACGGCATTCGGGCCGAGCTGGCGCGCGGAGCGGTCGCCGTCGGGGAATGTGGGCTCGATTATCACTACGACCACTCTCCGCGCCATCTCCAGCGCGCGGCCTTTGCCGCACAGCTCGAGCTGGCGCGCGAGTACGGACGCCCGGTCGTCGTGCATACACGTGAGGCCGAGGACGATACCCGCGACATGGTCGTCCATGCCGGACGCGATGGCGTCGCCGGCGTGCTCCACTGCTACACGGGCAGCGCGTCCCTCGCGGCGGCGGCGCTCGATGTCGGGTGGTACGTGTCGTTCAGCGGCATCGTCACCTTCAAGAAGTGGACGGACGACGCGCTGCTGCGGATCGTGCCGGACGATCGGCTGCTCGTCGAGTCCGACGCGCCGTACCTCGCGCCGGTCCCGCACCGAGGCCGGCGGAACGAGCCCGCGTGGGTGAGCCTCACCGTCGCGCGCATTGCCGCTGCTCGCGGGACGACGGCGGACGCGATCGGCACGACCACCGCTGCAAACGCTCGCCGTCTCTTCGGGCTGGCGCCGCAGTGACCGCCCGCTAGACTCCCCGCAGACGGACGGCGTCTCTCGTTTACCACCTGGCCGCGTCGTGGCGACTACCGGCCGCACCACCTCGAGGAGGACACAGCGTTGCCACTGCGGACCGTGCATACCGACCAGGCCCCCGCCGCCATCGGCCCCTACTCACAGGGCGTCGTCGCGAACGGATTTCTCTATACCGCGGGACAGATCGCGCTCGATCCCGGCTCCGGACAGGTCGTCGCCGGCGACGTCGTCGCGCAGACCGAGCAGGTCTTCCGCAACCTCGGCGCCATTCTCGGCACCGTCGGCGCCAGTTGGAGCGACGTCGTCAAGGCGACCGTGTTCCTGATGGACATGCGAGACTTTCCCAAGGTGAACGAAGTCTACGCGCGCGTCATGGGCGACGCACGGCCGGCGCGATCCACCGTGCAGGTCGCCGGCTTGCCGCGCGGTGTCCTCGTCGAGATCGACCTCGTTGCGCTCGTTCCCACCGGACGCGGATGACGCGTTCGGTCGTTCCACGTACGCCGACACTCACCACGTCCCCCATGTCGACCAGCCACACCCGGGAGGAGCTCTTTCGCCTGACGAGCTTCGCCCGCTGCGCGGGTTGAGCCGCCAAGCTGGGTCCGGGTGACCTGGCCAAGGCGCTGAGTGGCGTGCCCACGCACGCCGATCCCCGTCTGCTCATCGGGCGTGAAAGCTTCGATGACGCGGGGGTCTTCGTCGTGCGCGACGATCTCGCGCTCGTGCAGACGGTCGACTTCTTCGCGCCCATCGTCGATGATCCCTACCTGTTCGGACAGATCGCTGCCGCCAACGCCCTCTCAGATGTCTACGCGATGGGTGGCGAGCCCCTTACCGCGCTCGCGATCGTCGGGTTCCCCGTCGGAAAGCTGCCGATCTCGGTCCTCACCGACATTCTCCGCGGGGGCCAGGACAAGGTGCGTGAAGCGGGCGCCACTCTGGTGGGTGGACATTCCATCATCGACGAGGAGCTCAAGTTCGGCCTGAGCGTGACGGGGACCGCCGATCCACGCCGGCTCCTCACCAACGCCGCGGCCCGGGTGGACGACGTGCTGGTGCTCACCAAGTCGCTCGGCACTGGACTTCTTGCCACGGCTATGAAGCAGGAGCGCCTCGACGAGTCCGGCCGCGATGCGCTCTACTCGTCCATGCGCTCCTTGAACGCGACAGCGAGCCGCGCGGCGCTCGGCGTCGGCGTTCGATGCGCTACAGACGTCACCGGCTTCGGCCTCCTCGGCCATGCGTCGCACGTCGCCCGGGCGAGCGGCGTCACGCTGCGGATCCGCGGCGCATCTCTCGCCGAATTGCCCCGCGCCCGTGCGCTGTGGCGCGATGGCATCCGCACCGGCGGCGCCGAGCGGAACGAAGACTTTGTCGGCCCGATGGCAGATTGGCACGCCGCGGACCCCGCCGACGTCGCGCTCGCGCTCGACCCGCAGACCTCGGGCGGCCTGCTGCTCGCCGTCCCTCCGGCGCGCGTCGAGGAGTATCTTTCGGCCGTCCCGGGCAGTGCCGTCATCGGGTCGGTTACAGGTCGGACCAACGTGCTGCTGGTCGTGGAGTGATCGCCGGGGGTGGATGGTGCCTGGTGGCTCCCGTCGTCTTCAAAACGACTGTGACCCGACTTCGTCGGGTCGGGTGGGTTCGATTCCCATGCACTCCCGCCAGCACGCACCTTGCCCCCTCACGGCGTTCGTGACGCACTCTCGGCATCTTTGCTTCATCGGTCTCGCGGCCGCGCTGTCGGCCGTTGCGATGCCACTCGACCGGGCCGTCGCGCAACGCCCTGACACGACCCGCGCGCCGGCGCCCGTCGTAGTCGACACCGTGAGCCGGCCCATTCCACAAGCGCCCCTGTCACCTCGCCGCGCCTTTCTGTATTCGGCGCTGCTGCCGGGCTATGCGCAGTCCGTGCTTCGACGTCCGTCGGCCGCCGCGCTCTTCGTGCTCACCGAGTCGATCGGCATTGCGATGCTGCGCGAGTCGAAGTCCGAGCTCAATGAGGCACGGCGCCTTCGAACCGACTCGCTCGTTCCCGTCGGCCTCGATCCGATCACCGGGGTCCCGGTCTTCCAGGCGTCGTCGTTCAACGACGGGTTGATCAACACCCGGCGCCGCAATGTCGAAGATTGGGTTGCCTTCCTCATCGCCAACCATCTCTTCGCCGCCGCCGACGGATTCGTCGCCGCCCACCTCTGGGACCTTCCGATTCAGGTGTCCGCGCGCAGGACCGAATCCGCCACCGTGATCGCGGCGCGGGTCCGGTGGTGAAGGGGACCGTCGGCCGCGCCGCACCGATCGGCGTTTTCGATTCCGGATTGGGCGGCCTCACCGTCGCCCACGCGATCATGCGGCTGCTCCCCGCCGAGAGCCTCATCTACTTCGGTGACACCGCGCGCGTCCCTTATGGACCGAAATCGCCGGAGACCGTGCGGCGGTACAGTCGCGAGATCGCGTCGTATCTGATCTCGCAGGGCGTGAAAGCCATCGTCGTCGCATGCAACACCGCCACCGCCCACGCGCTTCCGATGCTCGAGGACGAGCTTCCGGTCCCCGTCATCGGCGTGGTCGAGCCCGGAGCGCGCGCGGCCGTGCGTGCGTCCGCGACCGGCCGCATCGGCGTGATCGCCACCGCTGGCACCATCAAGTCGGGCGCCTACGTTCGTGCCATTCACCACGAAGCGCCCGACGCGAACGTCACCGCGCTCGCCTGTCCGCTGTTCGTTCCGCTCGTCGAGGAGGGATGGACCGACCACGAGGCCACGCGCGCCATTGCGCGTGAGTATCTCGCGCCCTTCGCTGGCGATCGGGTGGACACTCTCGTTCTGGGCTGCACGCATTATCCGCTGATCAAGCCCATGATCGCGAGCGTCGTCGGGCCGGGCGTCCGGCTGATCGACAGTGCCGAGGAGACGGCGGCCGACACCCGGCGATTGCTCGCCGAGCATTCGCTCGCCGCATCGGACGGCGGCGCGCGACATCGCTTCATCGCCTCCGATGACCCGCAGCAGTTCCTCGAGCTAGGACAGCGCTTCCTTGGCGACGCGATCGAGGCGGTGGAAGTCCGCACCTTCGGGTGAGCCGCGCCACTCGTTGAGCGTGATCTGCTCTGGCGTCGCGATCAGAAACGTCGGCGCATCCAGCCAGCTGCCCGCGTTCGCGTACACGTTGCCGCTCGGCATGCGCGTCAGCGCCGACACGTGGGAGTGGCCATACACGAGCAGCTCGAGATCCGGTCGTGCATCGAGCTCCGCCGCCGCAACCGCACGCAGACCCCGGCCCTCATCACGCGGCTGATAGTCGCGACTCGTCTGCGAGCTGCCCATGGCGAGACGCGTCGCGAAGTCAGGATGCAGCGTCCGAAACGCACGAATGGCGAGCCGGTTGCGCAGCACGCGGCGCAGCAGCCGATAACCGCGGTCTTCTTTTGGACGCAGTCCGTCGCCGTGCTCGACACGGGCCCGCCATCCGCCGAGCGATCCTTCCCACGGACCGGCCAGAAAATCCACACCGGCGTCGCGCAGCACGTCGCCGCCCCAACAGTCGTGGTTTCCTGCGATCATCGTCATGGGAATCCCCGCGTCGCGAAGATCCATCAGCGCCGCGAGCGCGCGCACGCCGCTTCGAGGGACCACCGTCCGCCACTCGAACCAGAACTCGAATAGATCGCCGTTGATGAGCAGTGATCCCGCGCGACCCGGCAATGCACGGAGGAAGCTCAGCAGCGAACGCTCCACCTCCGGCGACGCGTGGCCGAGATGGACGTCGGAGATCACGTAGCACGGGGCGGGCAGCACGCCCGCAGTCTACATGACGCGCGCCGCCTTTACAAACGGCGCGCGTTCGGGCAACTTCGCGCGCGATGCACGGCTCGAGCTCCCGTCACCGCTGATGCCGCATTCACATTCGACAGACCTTCGCGTCCGCTACGCCGAAACGGACCGCATGGGCGTGGTGTACTACGCCAACTATCTCGTCTGGTGCGAGGTTGGGCGCGTCGAGTTCATGCGGGCGCTCGGACGCAGCTACGCGGCCCTCGAGGCCCAGGGTGTCGGCCTCGCCGTCTCTGAGGCCCGTGTCCGTTACCAGGCCCCGGCGCGATTCGACGAGCTCGTACGCATTGACACCACCCTGACCACCGTGCGCTCGCGCGCCGTCGCCTTCGACTATGTGATCACCAACGCCGAATCCGGTGTACGACTCGCGACTGCGCACACCGCGCTTGTCTCCATCGATCCGGCTGGCCGGCTTACTGCACTCCCGGCGGACTTCCGCCACGCGCTGGAATTGGTCCTGTAGCCATCCCGTGTAGCCACGACGCCCGCACTGTGTCCTCGTTGACTCGCCGCACCCGCGCGACCGCGGCATTCGCCGTCGCTCTCTTCGCAGCCGGATGCCGTCCGCCGCGCCTCGCGCCGCTGCCCGGTGCCGTCGTGCCTGTGCAGCAGCTGCCCAAGGGCACGCTCGCCGAGGGACGGCGCAAGATCCTCTTTAATTGGGAGCTGCGCGACCGCGAGATGATCTCTCGCGGCGACGGCGTCGCGCGCGTCGCATCACCGGACAGCGTGCGGCTGGACTTCTTTCTCGGCGGCGGCTTCGGCGGAGGCGCGGCCGTGCTGATCGGCGACTCGCTCCAGGTGCCCGGTCCCGAGATGGCGCGACGCCTCGTTCCACCCCGCGCGCTGCTCTGGGCCGCGCTCGGGCGCTTCGACATCCCGGCCGAGCCGGACACCGTCGTGCGCGTTGACGCCGGCGTCGTCCGCGCCGACATTGGCTCTCCGGTGCACTGGCGCGCTACCTTCCACGGTGACACCCTCATGCGGTTGGAACGCGTCGACGGTGGCCGCCTTCAGGAATGGGTCGAGCGTTCCACGGACCAATCGGTGCGATACCGCAACGAAGCTGACCGGCGCTCCCTCTCGCTCGTCATACAACGTTCAGATGCAGTTCCTCCCTTCGATCCGTCGATCTGGCGCCTGTAGGCTCCTCCTTTTGCCCGTGCTGCTCGCCGTCAACGCGTGCATCACGCACTACGGCTTTGCGGGCGGCGGACTGCCGCCGCACATCCGGACCATGGCCATCCTGCCGTTCGACAACGAGACGCCGTCCCCCGACCTGCAGCGCGATCTCCTCGATGCGATGCGCCGCGACCTGCAGCCGCGACTCGGGATGCGGGATGCGCCGCAGGACAAAGCCGACGCCCTGGCGCGCGGCGTGATCCGGACGTATGACGTCGACGTCCCCGTCGGGTTCAGCGCCAATCAGACCCAGCCCACCACGTCGCGTCGCCGGCTACAGCTCACGCTCGACGTCCAGATCATCGACCAGACGACGGGCAAGACGCTCTTCGAGCGGAAAGGCCTGCGTGCCGAAGCCGACTACGCCGAGGGCGACGAGCCCGGCGGCCGGCACGAAGCCGTCAAGCGCGTCGTCAACGACATGGTCGAGGGAGCGCAATCACAATGGTGAGAGCCCGCCGCGGAGCCAGCTCGCTCGGATGTCTCTTCACGCTCCTGGTGCTCGCCGCGATCGTCTATTTCGCCGTGAACATCGGCGAAGCCTATTTCCGCTTCTACCAGTTCCAGGACGCGATGCGGCAGGAGGTGCGCTTCGCCGCGCACAACACCGACGCGCAGATCCTCCGCCGCCTGCAGGCCGAGGCGGATTCCCTCGGTCTCCCCGAAGCCGCCGGGGTCGTCACGCTGCAACGCGACGGCCGGCACATCGAGCTCGAGTCCGAGTACTACGACCACATCGAGCTGCCGCTCTTCGTGCGCGAAGTCCACTTCAACCCGCACGCCGAAGGCATCTTTTGAGCGACGCGGCGGCCGTCCGCGATCCGGCCGAGAAGATCCGCGATTGGGCGACCGCGGCACGGTGGCGTCAGCGCCAGTCTGGCCGCGTCGTCTTCACCAACGGCGTGTTCGACCTTCTGCACCCCGGGCACGTCGACGTCCTGCTCGGCGCGCGCCGCCTGGGCGACCATCTCGTCGTCGGTCTCAACAGCGACTCCTCCGTCAGGCGTCTCAAAGGGCCGGAGCGTCCGGTGCGCAGCGAAGCCGAGCGTGCCTACGTGCTCGCCGCGCTCGAGACGGTGGATTGCGTCGTGCTGTTCGAGCAGGACACGCCCCTCGAGCTCATCACCCTGTTGCGCCCGGACGCGCTCGTGAAGGGCGGCGATTATCATGAGGGCACCATCGTCGGCGCGCGGGAAGTTCGCGGCTGGGGCGGCGACGTGCACGTCGTGCCGATCACGCCCGGCCAGTCGACGACCAACATCATCCGGTCCCTTCGTGGCATCACCAAAATCTGAGCCCATCCGTCTCGGCCGCCGGCCGGACGCGATGCGTCCCGTCACGCTCGAGCGCAACGTGGCGCCGTACGCCGAAGGATCCTGTCTCGTCACGTTCGGCAACACCCGCGTATTGTGCACCGCGTCGGTCGAAGACGGCGTACCTGGCTGGCGGCGCGGCCGGGGCGAAGGATGGCTGACTGCCGAGTATGCGATGCTCCCACGTGCTACGCAGACGCGAACCGCCCGCGAGCGCGGCCAGCTCGGCGGACGCACGCAGGAGATTCAGCGACTCATCGGCCGAAGCATCCGGGCCATGCTCGACGACTTTGCATGGGGCGAATACACCCTGAAGATCGACTGCGACGTCCTGCAGGCCGATGGCGGGACTCGCACCGCCGCGATCACGGGCGCGTCAGTCGCCGTGTGGGATGCCTTCGAGTGGATGGTGAGCGCTCGCAAGCTGTCACGCTCCCCCGCGAAGCGGCGCGTGGCGGGTGTGAGTGTTGGCATCGTGCGGGGCGAGCCGCGGCTCGATCTCGAATACGTCGAGGACGTCGCCGCCGACGTCGACATGAACGTCGTGATGAGCAGCGAGCAGAAGTTCGTCGAGGTGCAGGGCACCGCCGAGCACGCGACGTTCGATCGCGCGGAGCTCGACGTGCTGCTCGATCTCGCGACGGCGGGACTGCGGCACCTCGATGGACTGCAGCGCGCCGCGTTGGGTCTTCCCGCGACGTGAGAGACTTGCCATGGGTGCTCGCAACGCGAAACCCCGGCAAAGTGCGCGAGCTCCGCGCGGTGTTCGCTGACGCTGGAATCGACGTGATCGATCTTCGGGAAGCGGGGATCCCGCCGTCGGAAGCCGAAGATGAGCTCGAGTCGTTCGCGACGTTCGAGGAGAACGCACTGGCCAAGGCGCGGTATTTCGCCGAGCGGACTGGCGGGCGCCCCGTGGTGGCCGATGATTCGGGACTCGAAGTGTTGGCGCTTGCCGGAGAACCCGGCGTCCGGAGTAAACGGTGGAGCGGCCGAACCGATCTCGAGGGTGCCGCGCTCGATGACGTGAACAATGCGTTGCTGCTAGCTCGCCTGCGGGGCGTCGTCGACCGGCGGGCTCGATTCGTCTGTGCGGCGGCGTGGTGTCCTGGCGGCGCGGGTGGCGATCCGATCGTGGTGCGCGGGGAGGTCGCGGGAACGATCGTCGATCACGCGGCGGGGTCGCATGGGTTCGGTTACGATCCGCATTTCTTGGCGAGCGAGCTTGGCGTGACACTAGGCGAGGCGACGATCGCCGAGAAGCAGCTGGTGAGTCACCGCGGAAGGGCGATCACCGCGCTGATCGCCGCCGTGCGTGGGCGCCGCGGCTCGTCGCGCTCGTAACCGGTGGACGTAAGGTGTGTGCGGGCCGGCAGTTGACCCTGCGGTCCGCACCGACTAATGTTGGGGTCTCATGCGGGGCGTAGCGTAGCCTGGTATCGCGCCTGCTTTGGGAGCAGGAGGTCCCCGGTTCAAATCCGGGCGCCCCGACCTGGCAGGAGCTCGATGGTCGAGCCGGCCTGCCGCGAACGAAGCGCCAGTAGCTCAGTTGGATAGAGCAACAGCCTTCTAAGCTGTGGGTCGGGGGTTCGATTCCCTCCTGGCGCGCCACTTTAGGTTGTACTCGACCGCCACTAGCTCGGATTGGCGAAGCACCGAAGCACATCGAAGTCGTAGTCGAGCGCCGTTAGCTCAATTGGCAGAGCAAGTGACTCTTAATCACTAGGTTGTAGGTTCGATTCCTACACGGCGCATCGGCGGGGAGCTCGGCGAGACCGGGCTCCTCGTTTTTTTGCAAGAGCGGAAGCACGGATCCGACGGAACCTACGGAAGAGGCCGGGTTCGCTTGGACGCACGGTTGGGGTCGTCGCGCCAGGAACAGCGTCCCCATACTGGTTTTCCTGGTTGCGACGGGCTCGGCAAGGGAAGCGACGCGAGCACGACTGAAATTCGGCCGTTTCCGTAAGATCAGGCCGTTTCCGCTCTCGCCGCTTTTCTTGGTTGCTCTTCGGAGAATTGGGTTGCTCCGCCCCTTGTGCGAGCAAGCAAGAGCCGATATAATCCTTGGCTCCCCGGCAATGTTGGCCGGTCGAGCGAGTTGATCCGGAGCGGGGCTGACGCCAGTGCGATGGAACCTTGCGGTCCGGGACTGGTATCAACGGGGCTCCGTGGGAATGCACGATGAGCGGCGAAAACGCCCTCCCACTTGCGTAGACGGTCTGTAACGGTTAGAATTCAAGGCTGTCACTGAAATGCGTGACATGCCAAGTAAATAGAGCAGATTGTACGGATTTTCGATCGAAAGATCGCGCTGTTTGACAATCGAGAGTGGAATCAGAATGTGCGAGGCGAACTCGAAGTAGCTCGCCGGCTCGACAGGGGCCGGGGAGCGGAGTTCATAACCTGATCATATTCAATGATTCGGACGCGCTGTCTCATGCGACAGCGTGAGACAGCAGTTCGATCATGTGAGCTAATTCAATCTCTTGGAGAGTTTGATCCTGGCTCAGGACGAACGCTGGCGGCGTGCTTAACACATGCAAGTCACGGGGGCTCGCAAGAGCAACCGGCGAACGGGTGCGTAACACGTGAGCAACCTACCACCGTGCGGGGGATAGCCG
>DASXHF010000195.1:0-1925 GCA_036488775.1 Gemmatimonadaceae bacterium
GGTGGCCAGACTTCCGATCAACACCGTCGGCACCACCTGCACGATCTGGATCAGCAGCGCCGCCGCGACGGCGCTACTCTCGGCCACGCCGAACGAGCGCACCGTCAGCGCGTACACCGTCTGGAACACCCCGACGTTACCTGGCGTCGCCCGGACGAGAAAGCTGATCCCGACGGAAAGCAACGCCGCCACCGAGCCGGCGAGCGGGAGCCGCAGGTGTACGGCGCGCGCGACGAGATGATAGGTCGCGACCTGCAATGCCCACGCAACGAGCGAGAGCAACAGGGCGAGCGCAATCAGACGCGTCGAGCCGAGCTCGATGAACGCGCGTACGAACCGTCTCATGAATGCGGGAGGGTCCGCCGGGCCGAGCCTGCTCGGCCCGCGCCGAACTCCCCGCGTACCGAAGCCGAAAATGAGCAGCGTCACCAGCGCGCCGGCCAACACCCCGCTCGCCAAGGGACGCCACCGCGCCAGATCGGGCGGCAACACGAGCAGCCATGCACCGCCGCCCAGCAACACGAGATAGCTCACCCCGTCGAGCGCGCGCTCGAGCGTCAGGGCGGCGAGCACGCGCGCGCTCGACACACCCGTCGCGCGCGAGACGAACAGCACCCGTGCCCCTTCGCCGCCCTGCGCGACGAGCAGATTGTTGAGCGACGCCCCGGCGAACGTCGCGCGCAGCACGAGCATCGGCGAGCGTACGCCGAGTGGGCGGAGCAGCACCCACCAGCGCACGCCCTTCGCCGCGAGCGATACCAGGTTGCACAGCGTGGCCGCGACGAGAAGGAGCGGATCCGCGGCGCGCATCGCATCGGACGCCGCGTGCCAGTCGATGCTCCGGGCAAACGTCACCAGCAGCGCCACGGCCGCCAGGACCCCCGTGACATGCAGCCATCGTCGTGCGGCGGGGCTCATCAGCGACGCGGTGCTTTCTCGAGCACGGTGATGAACTGCGGCGTGATGAACAGGTCGAGCGCGCTCGTCACGTGCGCCAGCCCGCAGCGCGACGCGAGCCGTCGTATCCTTCTGGGCGTGAACTTGTGAAGGTGCAGCTGGCGCGCGAGTCGAGGATCACCGAAGCCGAGCCACGCGCCCGGCATCGCGTAGAGTCCGCGAATCGGCTCGGCGGGATAGACGAGCAGCACTCTGCCCCCCGGCACGAGGACGCGGTGCATCTCGCGGAGCGCGCCCTCGGCGTCGGCAATGTGCTCGATCGCGTGAAAGGAGAACACATGGTCGAACTGCTCGTCGTCGTAGAGGAGCTGCACGGCGTCCATGACGGAGAGATTACGGGCGACACCATGCGCGATGGCGCGGGGATTCACGTCCACGCCGAACGTCGCCGGACAATGTTGCTGCACGCGCCGGGTGAGCCAGCCGCGCCCGCACCCTATCTCGAGCAGCCGGTGTTCCGCGCGCGGCGCGAGATATCGTGCGACCCGGCGGAAGTGCCGGCCCGTCTCGATAGGACGGTTGAGCATCGCATAGTTCTCGGAGTCGTACGTCACACCGACGAGTGGCATCGCGCCATCGGTAATTCGTAGGCGCGGCGGGTGCGTGAGGGGCGCTGCGTCGCGACGCTCGGCGGCCGCACGCGCGTTGGTGCGTGGCGGTGTCGTCATGCTCCCGCCCGCGCCGCGGCTGGTTGCCACACGATCTCCCACAGTTGGGTCGTGCGTCCCGCTCCGATGACCAAACCGATGAGACCTCCGGCGACACCGAACACGGGAGGCAGGATGATGATTCCGAATCCACAGAAGTCGCCGTGACAGCCTAGCCCGGACACCAACCCAAGAGCGCCGCCCGTGACCACGCCAGCAAAAAACCCCGTACCCATCCCGGCCAACGCCGATGCAGCCGTGTGGTGACTCGACTTTGCTTCCACGGTTGCAAGGTCCGCGAATGCGAATGTCGTATCTGCC
>DASXHF010000215.1:0-87755 GCA_036488775.1 Gemmatimonadaceae bacterium
AACGCCGCCGAGCTCGGAAGTCGTTGCCGCTCGGACCCGAGAGTCCGCCGGCGGCGGTGACATGCGGGACCGAGTACGCGCATTCGACTGGAGCGCGACACCGCTCGGTCCGATCGAGCACTGGTCGCAGAGCACGAAGACACTCGTCGACACGGTGCTCGGCTCAGGATTCGCTCAGATACTCCTCTGGGGACCGGAGCTCATCCAGATTTACAACGACGCCTACGGCGACGTGATCGGCCGCAAGCACCCGACGGCGCTCGGCATGCCCACGCGCGAGTGCTGGCCCGAGACCTGGCACATCAACGAGCCGATCTACGCGCGCGTGATGGGCGGCGAGACCGTGCACCTGGAGAATGCGCCCTACCCCCTCGACCGGCATGGGGCGCTCGAGGAAGCGTACTTCACCCTTTCCTACAGCCCGGTGCGCGACGACGACGAACGCATCGCCGGCGTGCTCGTCACGCTGGTCGAGACGACGAAGGTCGTGCGTGCGCAGCTCGTCGAAGCGGAGCGCGCGCGGCTCGTGCGCGAGCTCGAGGTGGAGAGCGCGCGGCTCGAGGAAGTATTCCGGCAGGCCCCGGCGTTCATGGCCATGGTGCGAGGCGAGGACTACGTGTTCGACCTCGCCAACGACGCATACATCCGCCTCGTCGGTGGACGCGACATCATCGGCAAGCCGGTCCGCGAAGCCCTTCCAGAGGTCGCGCAGCAGGGTTTCATCGAGCTGCTCGATCAGGTCCTGCGCAGCGGCCAGCCGTTCGTCGGCCACGAGATCCCGGTGACGCTCGAGCAGGAGGACGGCGAGAAGCGCGAGCTGTTTCTCGAGTTCGTCTACCAGCCGATCACCGACGCCGACGGCAACCGTGTCGGCGTCGTGGCGCACGGCTACGACGTGACCGAGCAGACGCGCGCGCGGCGCGAGGTGGAGCGCGTGAACGCGGAGCTGGAGCGGAGCGCCGCCGAGCTGCGCGCGAGCGAGCAGCGGCTGCGCGACATCTTCGAGCAGGCACCGGTGGCGGTCGCGGTGCTCAGCGGTCCGGAGCACGTCTACACGACGGTGAGCCCGCGCTACGCGCAGATGCCGGGCGGTGGACGGCCGATTCACGGACGTCCGGTGCGCGAGGCATTTCCCGAGCTCGTCGGACAAGGATTGATCGAGCTGCTCGACCGCGTCTATGAAACCGCCGAGCCGTATTTCGCGCCCGAGCGCCTGGTGCGTCTCGACCTCGATCGCGACGGAATCGCCGAGGACTACTACTTCAACATCGGCTACCAGCCGCTGCTCGACCCCGATGGCAAGGTGTACGCGGTCGCGAGCGTCGCATATGACGTGACCGATCAGATGCGCGAGCGGCACGAGCTGGAAGTCGCGCGCGAGATCGCCGAGGACGCGCGACACGAGGCGGAGCTCGCGAACCGCGCGAAGAGCGCGTTTCTCACGACGATGAGCCACGAGCTGCGCACCCCGCTCAACGCGGTGGCGGGCTACGCGGACCTGCTGCTGCTCGGCGTGCGCGGCCCGCTCGCCGACGGGCAGCGCGAGGACCTCGAGCGCATCAAGCGCAGCGGACAATATCTGCTCGGTCTCATCAACGACGTGCTGAACTTCGCGAAGCTCGACGCGGGCCAGGTGGAGTATCGCATCGAGACGGTGCAGGTCGCGCCGCTACTCGAAGGGCTCGAGGAACTGATCCGTCCGCAGGTGGACACGAAGGGGCTGCGCTATCATCACGGCACGTGCAACGGCGAGCTCGCGCTGCGCGCGGACCCCGAGAAGGTGCGACAGATTCTGCTCAACCTGCTCGCGAACGCGGTGAAGTTCACCGATGCGGGTGGCGAGGTGACGCTCGAGTGCCACTCGACCGGCGACTTCGTCGCGATCGAGGTCTGCGATACGGGACGAGGCATCCCGGCCGGTCAGCTCGAGACGATCTTCGATCCGTTCGTGCAGGTGGACCGCCATCTGACGCCAATGAGCCAGCAGGGCGTGGGACTCGGCCTCGCGATCAGCCGCGATCTGGCCATCGGGATGGGCGGCGGACTGGAGGCGAGCAGCACGGTGGGCCGGGGGAGCCGATTTACGCTGACGCTGCCGAGAGCGCGTGAACCGTGAACCGTTCACGGTTCACGGTTCACGGTCCGCTCCACATGGACCCCCTTCGCATCCCGCCCGCCGAGATACACCACCCCGCCCTTCCCGAACCCGACGATCGTCGTTCCGGTCGGGACCTGCACGCGATCGACCAGCTTCCCGCTGCCGTCGATCACCTCGTAAACGGCACCTCCTGGTGTCGGCTTCGTCGGGATCGTGCGCACCCAGATGCGGCCATCCATGTCGGCGCGTACCGCGCCCATTCCGAACACCGGCTTGTAATCCGGCAGCTCGGATGGCGAGACGAAGGTCGGGGTGAACGCCGCCGGTGCGCCACCACCGATGTTGATCTGCGGCGAGCCATCACGCGTCGGCGCGCCGGCTCGCTGCGGCCCGTCCATCTGCATCAGGACCATCGGCGCGCCGCCGCCTGCCGGCCCCGCGCCGATCCCTCCACCGCCAGCCGGCACGGCTGCGGCTCCGACGTTGCCGCCCGCTGGGGCGCCCGCACGCTGCCGCTCCACCGCCGCCTTGGTCGAGTCGATGAACGCGATCTTGTCCTCGTCGGTCAGACGCTGCCACTCGTACGGGATCTTCGCCGCGACGGTTCTCGCGCCGGTCGGGCCGATGAGCTCGATGTGATAGTCCCGTCCGCGCACGATCGCGATCGTCCCGTCGCTCAGCACCGCCCAGTCGTCGACCAATGGCAGTGGGTTGACCGTCGACTGCATGCGCACCGCGCCATTCGCCTCCTGCGTCACCTGCATCTTCGGTCGGTACACCTTGACGTAGGCCGCCGTGTCGAGCTTTCGCGTCGCCAGATCGTAGCGGACCAATGGCTCGGTGTCCGGAAAGACAGGCGGTGTCGGCACACCGTTCGCCGCCCGTGTGAACGCCGGCAGCGAGAAGCTGCGATACACGAGCCGGCCCTGTGCGTCGAATCCGGGATTGCCCGCCGGCCCGCCGACCAGGAAGCCCACGTCACCGGCGCGTGGCGCGGCCATGACACGCACGACCTTGCCCGCCGGATCGATCAGCAGCATCGAGAGCGACGCGGGATCGATGAACAGCGTGGAGTCGCCGCGATACGCGAGCAGCCCGCCAGGCCGCGTTCCGTATGCGTTCGCGGTCGCGCTCGTCGTGTCCGCGACGACGCGCAGCACCGCGAGCGACGAATCCATCAGCAGCACCCGCCGGCCTCCCTGATCGTGCACGAGGACGTTGCCGTTCGGCAGGTGGCGAACGGCAGCGAGCGTCCGAAGCGCCTCCGCACTCACCACCGGGGTTGGAAGCTGTCGCACGGGAATCTTCTGCGGCGCGCCCTGCGCCGGCAGCGGGCCGGCGGCGGCGAGCAGGGATAGTGCGATGAGCGGGAGCTTCATGATCGTCGCCTCGAGGTTGGTCTCACGTCATTGGGAAGCTTGCAGCGGTCCGCTTCATGGCCCGCGAATGATGATGCGCTCGCCGCTACCGCCTCCACCCGCGCCGACGAAGCCGCCCATGAACACGCCGCCGCCCGTGTTCCCCTGGGTGCCGCTGCGAATGCCGGCGAGATACCGCGTGTCGAGGTGGCTGGCCACGAGCGACGGAAGCTTCCGTCGCTGCTCCTCGGTCAACAGTCCGTTGATGGTCGGCACCAGCGCGATCAGCATGTCGACGCTGGCCTCGCGCGCCCGCTTGTAGTAGCCGTACGCCTCGCCCTGATCGTACTCGATCGGCATCGCCGCCAGCGTCTTGGCCACGCCGCTCCAGATGGAATCGAGCCTGATGGTGTACGCCCGGTTCATGCTCGCGAGCGAGTCGGCCTGCGCGCCGGTCAGCTCGAGCGTGTCGCTCTGACGGAGCAGCTGCGTCATGGGATTCAGCACGCCGCCGTTGCCGTACATCGCGCGGATCGCCCCCTCGCTCAACTTCTGCCCCGGACGCGATCGCCCGCGATCCAGCTGCTGCGTCAACATCTGACGCTCGCGCGACGGACCGACGTCGACCCGGAGCTGCATGGTGAGCGTCACCGGAGCCCGGAACGGACTGAATTGCGGATTGGTGCTCCCGAACCGGGGATTCACCTCGTACCTGAACCGCTGCGTCGCGGGATCGTAGCCGCGGACATAGAGAAGGGTCTGGTCGGGGAAGGAGAACTGTCCCCACCCATGCAGGTTGCCCTGTCCGTGCATCAGCAGGTCGGCCGCGCCGAGCGGATTGTTCACCGAGAACGACAGCGTGGCGCGCTGCGGAAGACGCAGCTTCAACGGGTTGAACGAGACGTTCAGATTCGCGGTCGACGTCCACGGCCCCTCGCAGCTGTTCCGCTCGGCCAGTCTGCCCAGCTGCTTCGCGAGACAGTCTCGCGCCGGACCGGAGCCGTCGAGGAGCAGATCGCGCATCCCGGCGTTGACCACGGCATCGGAGTTCGTGGCCGGCTCGAAGACGAAGGCGCGATCGTTCACGTACCCGTCGCCGTTCACGTCGCCCGATACGAGGGGCGTGAACGGCGAGCCGCTCGCGAAGCGCCCGAACCAGCTCACCCGCACGGCGTCGAAGAAGTTGTAGCCGAGCTGGTAGGTGATCTGGTGACGCGCGTCGAAGTTGCTGCGGCCCCACTCGACGGCGAGCGGATCGCTGGTCGTGCTCTGAAAGCCGCGGAACTGCTCCCGGTTCTTCGACCACACGTAGCTCGCCGACCAGGTGAAGTTGCTGCTGAAGTTCGTCGGATTGAGAGTCAGGCGAATCTGCTTGCTGTCGCCGAGCAGATCCGACCGCTGCTCGATCACCCGATTGAACAGCGCGTTGACCCGTGCATCCCGCGACGCGATGGCGCCTGTCTGCGGCACGATGCTGCTCGGCTGCACGTAGACCGGCCGGCCACCCTCGTCGGGCAGGACGAACTGCACCGCGGGATTGAAGTTGAGGTCGACGAAGCTCGTCTGGTTCAGGTTGTGCGACCAGGTCCCTTCGATCGTCGCCGAGAAGCGGTTGGCGAGGATCGGTCCATTCCACTGCAGATTGCTGCGCACCGAGCGCTGCGCCCGCCAGTCCTTCGCGAACAGCGTGACGTTCGGTGCATTGCTCGCGAACGGCGTCCCGCTGCTTCCGTCCGCGCACTGTGACGGGATCGTCGACGGATCCGCGACGTACGACGCCCAATCGGGGATCGGCGCCGCCGCGCCCACGCAGCTCAACTGCTGCACCGCGCCCGGCAGTCCGGTGTTGTCGATGGCTCCTCCGACGAGCGACGCCTGGGGGATGTTCTGGAACACCCCGACACCGCCGCGCACGACCGCGCGCGGCCCGCGCACCGCGCCCTCGAACGCGGCGACCTGCGGCGCGTCGCCGTAGCTCCACGAGAAGCCGACCCGTGGACTGAAGTACAGCCTGTTCGGCGTCTCGTCGTTGCGGACGCCGAACACGCGCTCGACATCCGGGTTGATCTGCGGCGACGTCGAGAACCGGTTCCCATCCACGCGCACGCCGTACTGGATCTGGAGATCGCCGCTCCGCTTGTACGAGTCGCCGAGCGAGATGGCGCCCGCCGTCTGCGACGCACTCTGCACCCGCGGCAGCAGCGAGCGGGTGAACGATGCCGGCTGGTTGGCTGCGAGATCGCCGAGTGAGTTGAAGAAGAAGCTGCCGAGAAGATTGGTCGTCTGGTCCTGATCGTACGCGTCCTGGCGTAGCTCGCTCGACAGCTTGATACGGTGCTTGTTGTTCTTGCTGAACCACGACAGCTGGTTGCTCGCGCTCACGCCGAGGGTGGTGCTGCGCGTGCTGAGCGTCGAGCTCCCGCCGAACCCCACCAGTCGAACGCCGCTCGTGCCATCGTCGAAGGTCGAATTCACGAGGACGTTCGCGTTGGGGAGCGCCGTGTAGGGCACGCCCCAGGCGCGCTGCGTGTTGAAGCCGATGCTGCTTTCGCTCAACACGATGTTCTTCACGTAGGCGCTGTGATTTCCCTGGACGCCCCCGTTCCATTGTGTCCGGTCGCCACCGTGCGCCGGCACTTCGCCGGCGGAGAGCCCGGACGGTGACTGCCGGTTCCAGAACCCGTTGAAGGTCACGTTGAAGGTCTGCCCGGTGCTCGAACCCGGCGGCGTGAAATCGAGGCTCCCGAACACCGAGCCGTTGTCGCTCAGCCGGCTCTGCGGAATGCGCCCGTTCACCATCGTCGGCACACCGGAGGCCTGCAAGATCGCATAGAGTCGCGCCACCGAGTCGATGGAGATCCCGCTCGCCTGCAGCCCGATGGGGTCGGTGTTGAGCAGCGTACGCAGGTCGTTGCTCCGCCGTCCGAGCTGATACGCGATGTTGTAGAATGCCTTGTCGAACGACAGCGGCCCCGAGACCGCGCCGCCGAGCGAGACATTGGTGTACTGCTGGCCGAGCGCGCGAGCCGCCGGGTCGGTCCACTGCAGCGAGGGCGCGTCGAAGTTGAGCGAGTTGCTGCGGCGGATAAAATTCGATCCGGGGCCCGGCCTGATGTTGAACTGCGCCCCGCTGAATCCCCCCCGGCTCACGTCGTACGGGGTCGTCACGACTGAGCTCGACACGTTGGCGTCGCGCGGGATGTTCGAGCCACTGAACGGCGACCCGTTGAGCGTCGTGCTGTTCTGGTCCGCGCTCAACCCGAGCACGGAGAATCCGGCCGGATCGCCGTCGGCGCCGGTGACTGGGGTGACGCCCGGCAGCGACGCGGCCATGGCGTTCAGATCGCCCTGCTGGCTCGCCGGAACGGCCGCACTGCTCACGGCTTGCTCGGTCCCGCTGATGTCGGCCTGCTTGTCGCGCCGGTCGACGCGATTGCGCTCGGACGCGACGCGAACGGTGTCGAGCATCGGTGCGGCATGCTGCATCCGCGCATCCGCCACCAAAATCTCCTGGTCCGCTGTCCGCTTGATCTCGAACCGCCTCGGCCCAAAACCGATGGCCGTGAACCCCATGAAGTAGTCGCCTTCTCCGCCGGGGAAAGTGATCGTGTAGCGCCCGCTCCGGTCGGTGCGCGCATAACGATTCACTCCGCCAGCGACGGACGTCGCGGTGACGTTGGCGTTCTCGATCGGCTGCCCATCGGGGCCGGTCACCTGGCCGCGGATGACATCGACACCCTGCGTGCGAGCGGGTGCAGCCGCGAGCACGAGAGCCAGCGACGCTGCTGCGATGGAAGGAAGGCGGCGAAGCACGGCGAGGTGGGCCCGCAGGGTGGAGGGAAGCGCCCGATACGTGCCCTTGGACAGCGCTCGGCCCACAAAGGTTCACCCATACCTGCCACTGCTACTGAAGTATCAGGTACTGGGTAGACCTGGTACCGAGCCTGGCATACCGGCCCCTCCAATGCCTGGACAGGGCAGCCGTAGGACGGACTTGTAACGCGACCTGTTACAGCTTTCGGTTATGGCTCGATTTCACGCCGTTGCGAGAGGAAAGAAGCCGACCCGCATTGGAGTGGGTTGGATGTCGGTCTTGGTACTGGTGCTACTCCGTACCGGGTACTTCAGTAGCCGTTTATCATAGCAACTACTGCAGTACCGTCCGTCAAACCCGCGCTGATCCGAGCACATCGTCGAGCGTGATCGGCAGATCGCGCACCCGCACTCCCGTCGCGTTGAACACCGCGTTCGCGATCGCTCCCGCCACGCCGGTGATCCCGATCTCGCCGATCCCCTTCACACCGATCGGATTGACGTGATCGTCGACTTCCTCGATGAACGTCACGTCGAGCATGCCGATGTCGGCATTTACCGGCACGTGGTACTCCGCGAGATCCGCGTTCACGTACCGTCCCATGCGCGGATCGACGAGCGTCTCCTCCTGGAGCGCCATGCCGATCCCCCAGGTGATGCCGCCCTGGACCTGGCTGCGCGCCGTCTTCGCGTTGAGGATGCGCCCCGCACCGTAGGCGGCGACGATGCGCGGTACGCGGATCTCGCCGAGCTCGCGGTCGACGCGCACCTCGGCGAACACCGCGCCGAATGCATGCGATGAATAGCCCTCGCTCTCCTTGCCTGGTGCCGAGCTTGCCGTCACGGTGAAGCTGCGATCGGGGCGTCGCGCGAGGAATGCCGCCAGCGAGGCTTCGTTCGTCACTCCCTGCGTGGCGAGCTGCTTTCGCGCCTCGCGGCACGCCGCGTCCACCGCGCTTCCCGTCGACGCGGCCGTCATCGACCCGCCGCTCACGGGACTCGGCGGCATGCGCGAGTCGCCGAGCTCGAATCGCACCTGCTGCGGCGTGAGGCCCAGGCCGTCGGCGGCGAGCTGCGTCATGATCGTGTACGTCCCCGTGCCCAGATCCTGCGACGACGTCTGCACGAGCGCGCGCACGGTGCCATCGTTGTCGGCGCTCAGCCGCAGCGATACCGACGCCGGCATCCGAAACGACGGATACGTGGCGCTCGCCATCCCATAGCCGATCGACACATCACCCTCGCGCACGGTCCCCGGTTCGCGCGATCGCTTCGCCCATCCGAACCGCTCGGCGCCCACCCGGTAGCACTCGCGGAGCGACTTGCTGCTCCACGGACGACCGGAGTCCGGATCCTGCTCCGCGTAGTTCTTCAGTCGCAACTCCACCGGATCCATGGCCAGCGCGTGCGCGAGCTCGTCCATCGCGCTCTCGAGCGCAAAGGTGCCGGGCGCCTCGCCGGGCGCGCGCTGAAAGGTCGGCGCGCCAAGATCGAGCTTCACCAACCGGTGCGTGGTCTCGATGTTCGGGCACGCGTAGAGCATGCGCGTCACGGCCGCGCATGTCTCGGTGTAGTCCTCGTACCGCGACGTGTGCGACACGCTGTCGTGCTGCACCGCCGTGAGCGTCCCGTCGCGCTTGGCGCCGAGCACCACGTGCTGCGACGTCTGCGGCCGCGCGCCCACCGGGCCGTACATCTGGCGGCGCGTGAGCACCAGCTTGACCGGCCGGTGCACCGCCCGCGCGGCCATCGCCGCCAGCGGCACCTGCGACCACATCAACCCCTTGCATCCGAAGCCGCCGCCCACGAAGTGGGAGATGACGCGCACCTTCGTCGGATCCACACCCATGAGCTGCGAGAGCATGTCGCGGACGCCCATCACGTACTGCGTCGCATCGTACACGGTGAGATTGCCGTTCTCCCACACAGCCGTCGTCGCGTGCGGCTCCATCGGGTTGTGGTTCTCGATCGGCGTCGTGTAGTGCGCGTCGACCTTCACCTCTGCCGCCGCGAGCCCTCCCGCCACGCTGCCATGCGCCGAGTCCGCGCTCCGGTCCTTCGTCGGCTTGTACGCCGTGTCCTTCGCGGCCTCCAGGTCGAGCGTCGGCGTGCCCGTGTCGGCGTAGCGCACCCGCACCAGCGACGCCGCGTCGGTCGCGCGCTCGAATGTGTCTGCCACCACGACGGCAATCGGCTGGCCGTTGTAGTTCACCCGGTCGTTCTGGAGCAGCGACAGTGCGTTCGTCGAGAGGAAGCTCGGCTTGACCGCCGGCACTTTCGGCGTGTTGTGGTGCGTCATCACGCGAATCACGCCGGGCGCCCGCGAGGCCGCCGTCGTGTCGATCGCCGCGATGCGACCGGTGGGCACGGTGCTCTGCACGATCACCGCGTACGCCAGGTTGGCGACGGGAAATTCGGCGGCGTAGCGTGCGCCGCCGGTGACCTTGAGACGTCCATCCACACGATCCATCGGCATGCCGACGGTGTCTCTCGCGTTCTCTACGGTGGTCATCGGGTCACCCCATCGCCGCGACGGTCGTGAGCGCGCGCACGAGCGTGCGCTTGGCGAGCTCGATCTTGAATCCGTTCTCGCGCCGTGGTACGGCGTCCTTGAGCGCCAGCTCGGCCGCCGCGCGATACGTGGCAACCGACGCCGGCTGTCCGACGAGCGCGCGCTCCGCCTCACGGGAGCGCCACGGCTTGGTCCCGACGCCACCGAGCGCGACGCGCGCGTCGCGAATCGTGTCGCCGGATAGATCGAGCGCGACCGCTGCCGACGCGAGGGCGAACGCGAACGACGCCCGATCGCGCACCTTGCGATAATGCGAACGGGCTCCGTAGGGCAGCGGTGGGATCTCGACCGCGGTGATCAGCTCACCGTGGCCGAGCACCGTTTCCCGCTCCGGATGCGCGTCCGGAACGAGGTGGAAGTCGACGAGCGGGATCGTGCGCTGCCCTCGTGGTCCTCGCACGTGCACGATGGCGTCGAGCGCCACCATCGCCACCGCCATGTCGCTCGGATGCGTCGCGATGCACTGGTCGCTCGTGCCGAGCACCGCGTGGATGCGGTTGTGCCCATCGATGGCCGAGCAGCCCGAGCCCGGCTCGCGCTTGTTGCAGGGCATCGCCGTATCGCGGAAGTAGTAGCAGCGCGTGCGCTGCAGGAGATTGCCGCCCACCGAGGCCATGTTTCGGATCTGCCCCGACGCGCCTGCGAGCAGCGCCTCGGACAGGACCGGATAGCGCTGCTTCACCGTCGTGTCCCATCCCAGATCGCTGTTGCGCACCAGCGCGCCGATGCGCAGGCCGCCGTCCGGCAGCTCGCTGATCGTCTCCAGCATCTTGTCGCGCCGAGCCAGCGGGTTGAGGTCGACGAGCTTCGTCGGCGTTTCGACGTCGAGCTTCATGAGATCGACGAGAGTCGTCCCGCCAGCGATGTAACGGGCCGCCGTGTCCGCAGAGACGGTACGCGCCGCCTCGTCGAGATCGGATGCCGCGACGTACTCGAATGGTCGCATGGTCAGCCTCGCGCGTTGCCGCGGACGTCCTGAATGGCGGCGACGATCCCCGGGTAGGCGCCGCAGCGGCAGATGTTCCCGCTCATGCACTCGCGCACTTCGGCGTCGGACGGACCGCATGGCTCCTTGAGCAGCGCGGTGGCCGACATGAGCTGTCCCGAAGTGCAGTAGCCGCACTGGAACCCGTCGTGTGCAATGAATGCCGTCTGCATCGGATGCAATGTGTCACCGGACGCGAGCCCTTCGACCGTCGTGATCTGGTCGCCCTGGTGCATCACGGCGAACGTGAGGCACGAGAGCTGGCGCCGGCCGTTCACGTGCACGGTACACGCGCCGCACTGGCCGTGATCGCATCCCTTCTTGCTGCCCGTGAGCCCGGCATGCTCGCGCAGCGCGTCGAGCAGCGTGACCCGCGGCTCGATGGACAGCGCGAGCGGACGGCCGTTCACGTTGAGCGTCACCCGCACCGGTGCCTGGTCCGGCCGCTCCGGCACGATGCGCGACGTCAGCGTCTCCGCCTGCGCGAGGAGCGGCGCCGCGGCGAGGGCCAGCGCCGCGGCCAGCGCGGTGGCCACGAACTCCCGGCGCGACGGCATCACCGCCGATGCGTCGTCATCGGCGCCGTTGCGGCGCACGCACGGCGCGAGATCAGCACGCCGCTCCGACGGCAGCGACGGCTCCGGCGATCTGAGCGCCGCGAGCGCCGCCACGAGCTCCTCGGACGGTGGCACGGTGCCGACCGGACCGGCGTGCCGCCATGCGATCGTGCCGTCGCCGTCGATGACGAACAGCGCCTGACCACCGCGCACGCCATATCGCTCGGCGACGGCACCGCACGGATCGAGGTCGGCCAGCAGCGGCACACGCACCGAGTCACCGGCAAACGCGAGCTGGCACCACATCCCGTCCATGGAGATGCCGAGCAGCTCTGCATGGACGCCCGGTACCTGGCGCACGAGCCAATTGAAGTGCGTGAGCTGATCCGCCCGCGACGGATCCCAGTCGGGCGGGTAGAAGGCGAGGATGACGGGCTGGCCGCGCAGATCGCTCAGCCGGATCATGCGGCCGTCCACATCGGCGAGCCCGAAGTCAGGCGCCGGAACGCCGGGCGGAAGCGACCCGCTCGAAAGGTCAGCGAGGGACGACATGCGAAGTCTCCACCGAGGTCGAAACGACAAACGGTCAGACTGAGCTAGTATGACCGGGTCCCCTGGGGAGTCAAGCGACTTGAGCCACTTCGGCAACTGGCTCCACAAACGGAGAACAGCGAGAGGAACGGATTCAACGGATAAGGACAGGAAGCGGCCGGATGAAGCCTCCAAAGAGGGTTTTCATCCGGCCGCTTCCATTCGAGTTCAGGCTCTTTTCCGTTCCTCTCGCTTTTTTTCGTCGCCGCGCCTGGAATCAGGGCCCGGAGACGATCGTGTACGTCACCACTCTCGCCGCCTCTCCCCCGCTCGCCGTGATCTGTACCGGCATCGACTTCGTCTCGCCGGTCGGCAGACCGGTCACTACGTCGCTCGCGGTATCGGCACGGAGCGTCGTGCGGCCTACCGTCTCGGCACCGTTCGGCGCCGCCACGGCCACGGACAACGTCATCCCGCTGGGAAGAGCGCGGTCGAGCGAAGCGGTGATCTTCTGGTTCGCTTCGCTCGTGGTGAGCGAGAGGTTGCCGCTGGCCACTGAAGCGCTCGTTGCGCGCTGGCGAACCGGCGCCGTCATCGCCGTCGCCGTGGCGTGGTTCAGGCCGATGACCTCGATCCGTACCGTCTGCGTGACCTGTTGCTGCGCGGCGAGCCGGTTCGCGGCCGCGGAGAACGCGACCAGCGTGAGGACCTGTGTCGTGCGGTGAAAGAGTCGCATCGCCCTGCCTCGCCGAGATCTGCGGCGCCGGCGCCCCAGTGGGCCGACATCACGCTGATCTCAGTCTCGGCAGGTACTATGACGATTCTGTTTGAAATGGCAAGAGTAGGACAAATTGCGACCCGACTCCGACCTCGCTCGCCATCGTCAGGCGACAGCCCATCGATTCGGCCAATGTTCGGGCCACCGGGAGCCCGAGGCCTGCCCCATCGTAGGTTCGCTCCGTCCCCGTCTGTGCCTGCGTAAACGGTTGAAAGATCGTCGCTTGGAGCTCGGCCGGCACACCGATCCCGCTGTCCTGCACCACGATCGAGGCCGGCGCCTGGCTGCCGGCCCGCGCCCGCACCGTCACCATCACGCCGCCCCGTTCGGTGAACTTCACGGCGTTGCCCACCAGCTTGCGCAGGAGGCGCACGAGCCGCGCGGCGTCGAGCTCCGCCATCCCTTTGGCCTCCACCACGAGATCGAGCGAGATCCCCTTCGCCGCGGCGGCCGCCTGCTGGTGCCGGACAGCCGCGGCGGCTGCCGCGGCCACGTTTACCGGAAGCAGCACCACCGAGTCGTCCGGTGGGGGGCCCGAGACGTCGAACAGATCCTCCAGAAGATCGAGCAGGCGCTCGCCATTGGCGCGGATCGATTCCAGCATCGCGATGTCCTGCGCCCGCTGGTTGCCCGCGCGGTTGGTCCTGAGAACGTTCGAGAAGCCGATCACCGAGTTGAGCGGCGTGCGGAGCTCGTGGCTGAGCCGCGAGAGGATCTCGTGCTTCGTGAGGATTTGCGCGTCGAGGTGGCTCACTTGTCCCCTCCGCCGCGTTCGTCGATGCCGTCGCCCGAGACGATCTTCACACGGCGGCGCTTGGGAATGAGACGGAAGTCCACGATTGGCTGCTGGCCCGCCCGCAGCACGATGGGAATCATCTCCTGCTCCCACTGTGTCTGCTCGGGGATCTCGCCCATCACGATGAGTGTCCACGAGCCGCTCGGCACGTCGGTGAAGACGTAGGTGCCCGAGGCGTCGGTCGTGCGATAGAGCGTGTCGCGGGCGCCGGCGAGGGCGATGCTCACCCCCTGCACCGGGCCGCCGTCGGCGAGCGAATCCGGCACGCTGCCGATGCCGGTGCGCGCCAGGACCGAGCGCCGCACTATGCCCGAGATACGTCCGGCCGGCTCGATCGCGACGCTGAACTGCGCCGGCGCGTGCGACGCGCTGTCCACCCGCACGTCCGGGTTGCCGCTGAAGACGCTCGAGCCGCTGGTGAGCGGCTGCGCCAGCGTCAGCCGGTACGCCCCCGCCGGCAGACCGGCAAACGCGACGCGGCCATCGTCGTCGGTGATCGCGGCCTGTGGGCCGAGACGGACGAGCGCACCGCTGACACCGCGACCGGTCTGCTGATCCACCACCCGTCCCTGCACGCGGCCAGGCGCGTGCGATGGGCCGACCGGAAGCTGGAGTGGCGTGCTGTACTCGAGGTACGCCAGTCGCTGCCCGATCGCGGCCTCGTGGATGTCGTGTCCGCCCAGGCGCACCCGCAAGCTCACGCTCCCACCGTTCGGAACGCCCTGCGTGAGGCGCGCATCGACATAGGTGTAGCCGCCGTCGGGGAGGTAGCTGCGCGTGTCGGAGCCCGACACGGCGAACTGCGTGGCATCGGTGATCTGCAGCTGCGCGTCGAAGCCGAGCGTGCGCGTCCGGTCGCCACCGCGCATGACCGTCGCGCCATGGCTCGTCTCACCGAACAGCGCCAGCATGCTCCGGCCGAGCTGCACGCTCGTGCCTGCCGAGAAGATGTCGTATCCGTGAGCGATCGAATCGATGATGGCACTCGTGCGCCCTGCCTCCGCCGTGCCCCAGAAGCGCAGCGCGCGGAACGACTGATCGGCGCGCGCCGTCAGGCCGCGCTGCGTCTCGCCGGTCATCGACTGGCTGCCCGCGGCACGCTCGAACGAGGTGAATCCCACCGAGTAGCGCCCGAGGTACGACAGCTCGGCCACTCCGGTGTGCACGAACGATGTATTCTCGATCCCGAGCAACGTGGGCGCCGTCGTGCGCGTCGAGGCATAGGATCCACGGACTTGCAGGTCGTTCCAGGTGGTCGTGTTCAGGCTCGCGAAGTCGTAGCGGGAGCCGCGCGACGGACCGGCGTAGGACGAATCGGCGTCGAGATGGCCCACGTCGACGTGGACCGCTTCGCCCGCGCCGATGCGGGCTGAACGCGCCGCACCGCGGCCAGCCGTCACCGCATTGCTGGTGGCGTACTCGACGTCCACCACCATGTCGCCGACCGGGTGAAGGCCGCCCGCCGCGCTGAGGACCTGGCCGGGATACTGACCGTCGCGGCGATTGACGCCGTTGACGCCGATGTGGGGCGCACCGGGAAGACCGTCGCTGCCGAGATGCAGGAACGCGCCCTGCTCGCTGCCGCCGTCGAGCTGAAAGCGGAACCGCTGCGCGTAGCCGCCGATGCCGAGCGAGCTGTCGCCCAGGGTGAGCCCGCCGCCGAATCCGCGCTGGCCCGCGCTCGTGAGCGGCGACGCCATATAGAGTGCGTCACCGATCTGCGTATTGAAGTGCTGGCCGCGGATGCCGATGCGATATTCCTCGCGGTCGCCGAACGGGGAGCCCGGCGCCGGCCTGCCGCGCGCCACGAACTCGAGCTGTTCCTTCCCGCCGTCGCGAAGCTGGCCGCCGCCCATGAGCTCGAACGGCGACACCCCTGCCGCGGCGTCGGCCGCGCGCAGGCGAAGGGTCGCCGCGACCGTGTGGAATTCGTCGCCGCTCCCCGCCCGCTGCACGATCGTCACTCGCGACGACGCAGTCGCGCGCACCGTGCTGTCGGCGACGTCGACGGCACGCAGCTCGAGCACGTCGTCGCGCGCCTCCACACCCGGAAGCTCGACTGCCACGGCGATGCGAATGAGCCTGGACTCGTTTGCCTGAAGCTGCAGTCGGGCAGGCACGTCGGCGGCGACGCCGGTGGAGCTGACGGCGCGAAGCGCGAAGGTGGCCGCGGCATTGCCGCGATTGGAGACGAGGAAGGCGTCGTAGTATGGAATGCCGGCCACGGCGTACGACGGGCGTTCGGCGACCATCAGGTCGATGCCGCGGACCGCGCGCACCTCGACGATGAGCGAATCCGTCATCAACGCGTGGCTCCAGGGATCGACGGCGTGAAGGTGGACGGCGTAGCGTCCCGGGGCCGTGCGCGATGGAACACGCACGCTCACCAGCCAGGTGTCGGATTCGCGCGACGCCAGGGAGAACGGGCTGTCGCCGAGCACGATCGACCATTCCGCCGGCGCCTTGAGCGTCGGCATCACGGTCAGCGAATCGAGCGACGGATTTTCGACCCGGAACGACGCGGTGATCGTGGCACCTGGATCGGTGTGGAGCACGCCCGGGTGGCTGCGCACGAGCAGGCCGACCGGCTTGCGAAGTCGGTCGGTGACGCGCTGGGCGCCGACCGCGCGGAAAGCGAGCGATCCCATGATGACCGCGAGCGCGGTACGCCAGGGAGCGCGCATGAGGGTCAGAACAGCAGCTTGTACTGGGCGGCCGAAACGATGTCGTCGCCCGTGTCGGCGAAGACGACCGCTTTGTACTGACCGGCCGGCAGGCGGGGGAAGCTGAAGCGCTGCTTGAGGGAAGTGCCGGGGTAGAGCAGTCCCCGCTGCTGCTGCGAGCGGCTACGAATCGTCCCGCTCTTGTCGTACAGCTCGACCCAGAGGCTGGGGTGGTATCCGCGCTCGCCCGCGTTCGTCACCGCGACGTCGAGCACGCGCGCACCAGTCGAGTCGGTCGCGAACCCGAGCTTGGCGATGCGCACGCGGCGCGATCCGGCTGCGGGAAGCTGCGTCGCGACCTGGACGGCGTAGCGGATCATGGCACCGAGTCCCACCTGGCGCGTCCCGGTGGGGGGCGGCGCGGTGGGTGCACCTTCGACCATGATCGTGCTCCAGTAGGTGCCGCGCAGCGAATCCACCCGCGGGACGGTCACCGTGTAGGTGATCTCCACGTCCGTGTTCGGCGCCACCATGATCGACGACGCCGACGTCGTCACCCAGCGTGCGTTCGAGCGCGGCACGGTGCCGGCGCTGTCGAAGTGCGAGGTGCCGTCGGCAGAGAAGGTGTAGTCCGTCTGGTAGATGCGGGCCGGTTGCGGGCGGTTCGTGGGGTTGCGCACGATGATCGTGCCGGTGTGTCGCTGCCCGGGCGCGGCCGTGTGCTCGTCGAGGGTGTTCCCCAACACGGCGATCTGCGCGCCCGCACAGGCGGGCGCCGCGAGCACCGCCGTGCCTGCGAACAGAGCGGCGGCGATGCGGATCGCGGTGGCGTGGGAGATGACGACGACGGGCATTGTCGGCTCTACTGAAGCGTGAAGGTGATGGTGCGCGGCGTGCTGGCTACGACTCCCGCGGTGACGTTCGCGCTGAGCACGTAGGTGATCGTCGCGGCGGCGAAGGTCGTGGTGCTGTTCGGAAGGCCGGTGAGAACGTTCTGCTGCGCGACGGTCAGCGAGACCGGGCCGGCGCTCACGATGCCGCCTCCCGGGCTGACCAGACTGACGGTGAGCGTCACACCGGCGGGGAGCGCGGCGTTGAGGTTTGCGGTGAGACGCGTGATGCCCCTGTTCCTCCTGGTGACGAGCGTGTAGGTGGTGGTGCTGTTCGTGACGGAGGTGGGTTGGGAGCCGGCCACCGCGGCGTTGACGTTCATCGTGCCGACCAGCGCGGTCGAGACCGTGAACGTCTGGGCTGACGCCGTCTTGCTCCCAACGAGCAACAGAGCGGCGGTCAGCGCAGTGCGGACGCGGGTCGACACAGGGGGCCTCGGATCAGAAGGTGTGATTACGGGCCGGTCGTGATCGTGTACGTCACCAGCCGGGTCGTCGCCGCGAGCGTACCGGCAGCGGCCGTGGCGGTCAGCGTGTAGGTGACGCCGAGGTTGGGCGCCGCGACCGGGGCAATGCTGTTCACGACGTTCTGGTCGGTGGTCGTCAGGACGATCGTGCCGTTGCTGGTCCCCGTGCTCGGTGCCGCGAGCGCGACGTCGAGCGACATCCCGGCGGGCATCGCCGTGTTGATGTGCGCCATGATCTTCTGATTCGTCTGGTTCGTCGTCACGTTGTACTGCGACGTGGCGGTGGCAGGGGTCGGATCGACACCGGCGACCGCCGTGCTGACGATCAGCGTCGGGGTGCCTGGGGCCAGCGACATCACACTGATGGCGCTCACCTGGATGTTGACCGTCTGGGTCTGGGCGTGAGCGGTACCAGCCAGGCCGGCGAGCATCAGGCCGAGGGTGGTTGCGCTCTGCCGCGCGAATGAGGCATTCATGTCATTACTCCCGAGTGTGGGTGGAAATCGAACACCGTAAGGATGGGTCGGTCACTATTACAGCAGGCATTCGGGCGGATTACATTTTCGTCAGAGTGCGCTATTCTGTAGGCCGTTCGGACTGCGCCCGGGCGGCCACTAGGCCGCTCCCGCCCCCACCGCGCATCGAGGCCCCATGAGAGCGCTACTCGTCGAGGATGACGCCTCCTTCGCCCTGCTGGCGCAGAGGGTTCTGGAGCAGGAAGGATTCGCCGTCGACACGGCGACGACGGGCACCGATGCCCTTTCGCTCGCCCACGTCAACGAGTACGACTGCATCGTGCTGGACCTGGGGCTGCCGGATCAGAACGGCGTCGCCATCGTTCAATCGCTCCGCCGGGCGGGTCGAACGACCCCGGTCATGGTGCTCACCGGGAATGCGGACGGCCAGACTACTATTCGTGTTTTGGACGCCGGTGCGGATGACTACGTCACAAAGCCCGTTATTGTGGAGCAGCTTCGGGCAAGAATTCGCGCCCTCGTCCGGCGGGGCGGAGCCCAGCGGACCGAGACGCTGGCATGCGGTAATCTCGTCCTGAACCGCCTCACTAGGCAGGTTCTGGTGAACGGCACCGAGGTCCGCCTCACCGCCAAGGAGCTCCCCCTGCTGGAGCACCTCCTGCTGCGCACGGGGGAGGTCGTGTCACGGACGGAGCTGCTGGAGCGCGTCTGGGACATGCATTTCGACCCGGGTTCCAACGTCGTCGACGTGAACGTCGCCCGCATCCGCAAGAAGCTCGACCAGGCCGGCGCCGAGGTCAGGATCGCAGCGCGCCGAGGCGTGGGGTTCGTGCTGGAGGAGGGGGGAGGGGGAGGGGGAGGGGGAAGTCGTGAGACGTGAATCGTGAGCCGTAGCTGACTCGGACCTGGCTGACTGGCCGATTAAGGACGAACGACGGGGTTGCCCGAAGCTGACTGGCCAGTGGTGAGTTAGAGTAGGTGTACCGAGTACTCCAACTCTGACTCACTACTGAACTGACCTGCGGTCGGGCAACCCGTTTTCTGTTCTCCGCCGCCAGTCGTCCAGTCCTGAGTCAACGTCTCACGTCCCACGATTCACGTCCCACGCACCCTCATGTCCGACTCCAACGGCAACGTCCTCACCACCGTCGCGCCCGGATCGATCAAGCGCATCCATCTGGTCGGCGTCGCCGGCACCGGCATGGGGTCGTTCGCCGGCATGCTCAAGGCCGCCGGCTATTCCGTCACGGGAAGCGACGAGAAGGTCTATCCGCCGATGAGCGACATGCTCGCCGCCTGGGGAGTGGACGTCATGACGCCGTATGCGCCTGCCAACCTCGATGCGGCGAAGCCGGACCTCGTCATCATTGGCAACGTCATTCGCCGGGTGAACCCCGAAGCGACCGCCGTCCGTGAGCGCGGCATCCCACAGATGAGCTTTCCCGCCGCATTCGGCTCGCTCGTCCTGCACGACAAGCACAGCGTCGTCATCGCCGGCACGCACGGCAAGACGACGACGTCGGCGCTCATGGCGCATGTCCTCGTCGCCGCCGGAACGGATCCCTCCTTCCTCGTGGGCGGGGTGACGCTCAACTACGCGGGAAACTTCCGCAACGGCAACGGGCCCTTCGTCGTGGTCGAGGGTGACGAATACGACACGGCCTACTTCGACAAGGGTCCGAAGTTCCTGCACTACCGCGCCCGCACCGCGCTGCTCACGAGCGTGGAGTTCGATCACGCCGACATCTACCGCGACATGGCGCACTACGAGTCGGCGTACGACGCCTTCGCCGCGACGCTCCCCGACGATGGCTTTCTCGCCGTGGCCGCCTCCTATCCGAACGCGGTCGCGATCGCGCGGCGCTCGTCCAAGGCATACGTTGCCACTTACGCCGGCCAGGGCGACGCGGACTATACGACGTCGGCGTTGCGCTTTGGTCCCGACGGCGCGCGATTCACGATCCGCGAGCCGCGCGGACCGGCCGGCGAATTCCTCCTGCCGATGTCGGGCCACCACAACGTCGAGAACGCGGTCGGTGTCTACGCAGCCGCCCGCGCGCTCGGACTCAGCGCGGACCAGATCCGCGAGGGGTTCGCGTCGTTCACCGGCGTCAAACGCCGTCAGGAGATCCGCGGTGAGATCGGCGGCGTCCTCGTGATCGACGACTTCGCGCATCATCCGACGGCGGTGCGCGAGACGATCACCGCCATCCGGCTGCGCTATCCCGACCGCCGCCTCTGGGCGGTGTTCGAGCCGCGATCGAACACGAGCCGGCGCAACATCCACCAGAGCGAATACGCGCACGCGTTCGATGGCGCGTCGCACGCCACCATCCGCGTCCCGGAGCCGCACGACAAAGTCCCACTCGACCAGCAGCTGAACATCGATGCCGTCATCTCGGCGCTCACCGCGCGTGGGATCGACGCCGATGCATCGCCCGACGTCGACGTGCTGGCCCGGCGCGTCATCACCGGCGCCCGGCCCGGTGACGTGCTGCTCGTGATGAGCAACGGCGCCTTCGGTGGATTCATCCCCACGGTGCTGGAGGGATTGAAGACTCGTGAACGGTGAACGGTTCACGTCTCACGTCTCACGTTTCACCGGCTTCGTAGCAGGGAACTTGCGGTCCGCACCGGCTTCACTAACTGCACGGAGGTTCACATGACTTTACGCTCGTCTCTTCGCGGAGCGCCGCTCGCGCTCGCCATCCTCGCCCTGTCTGCGCTGCAGGCATCGGCGCAGGGCTCACGCATCGGCGTTCGTTGGCTCGGACATGCGGCGTTCGAGATCACCTCGCCCGGCGGCACGCGCATCCTCATCGATCCGTTCATCACGGGCAACCCGTCCACACCCGATTCGCTCAAGCGACTGTCGCGGTACAAGCCCGCGGCGATTCTCGTCACGCATTCTCACGAGGACCACGCGAGCGACGCGAAGGCGATCGCGCAGTCGAGCGGCGCAGTCGTCATCTCGACGTATGAATGGGTCAACACGCTGAACCTCCCGCAGCAGCAGGCGATGGGCGGCAACGTCGGCGGAACCTTCACCGTGGGCGACGTGACGGTGCACCTCGTGCCAGCCATGCACTCGAGCAATCCCGGCGGACGCCCGCTCGGCTTCGTCCTCACTTTCGCCGACGGCCGGTCGCTCTACCACACGGGCGACACCTGGCTGTTCGGCGACATGGCGCTCATCCAGGAGCTCTATCACCCGAGCATCATTCTGCTCTGCGCCGGCGGTGGGCCCTACACCGAGGATCCGGCCACGGCACGGAAAGCGATCACCAAATACTTCCGGCCGACGACGATCATCCCCATGCACTACGCCACCTTCCCGGGGCTCGCGACCGAGGCACAGGTCCGCGCCGCCTTCGCCGGCGAGCGACGGCTCGTGGTAATGCAGCCGGGACAGACGCTGACGTTCTGATCAGCCGCGCCGCGCCGCCGCTCGGGAAGTTGCCGAGGGGCGGCGCGGTGCCGGCGGCGCGACACGCCGGACGATGGTGACGGCGTGTCCATTGTCCAGCGGACGCGACGCGTCGCCGTCGCGGAGCGCGAAGCGCACCACCGCGCCGGCCGGGAGCTGCGTCGTGTCGAGATCCGTCACCCACGCGCCGAGCGTGGTGTCGCGCGATACGTTCTCGTGCTGCGCCGAGTCGCCGTCCACCGTCCACAGCACGGCGGCCGGCGCCGCCGTCTGCACACGCAGCGTACATCCCTGTGCGACGTAGCGAATGCGGCAGTGCGGCGCCCATAGCGCGAGCGAGGCCGGCGTCGGCCGCCGCACGTAACGCTCGTACGGTTGCTGCGGCATGTCGAACACGCGGCCGTCGTGGAGCGAGCGCACCAGCTTGGCGTATTCGGCGTGCGCCCACACCAGCGGCATCGCGCTCCCCGACGCGCGACCGTTCTCGAGCTCCCGCTCCGGAATGTCGGGTGCGTCCCACACCTGCTCGGGCAGCATGCCGCCGTCGCTCGCCTGCGCGCGCATCACGCCCAGCAGCTGCACGGCGACCTCGGGCCGCCCCGCCGCGAGCTCGTAGTGCGCGCGCTCGCCGGCGAGGAGTGGCCACGGACGTCCGACGCCGTTCCCGTCGAATGGGCTTCCGTCCGCCTTCTCACCGTATCCGTCCTGGTTGTAGCGGTACCAGGCCGGTCCGGTGCGCGTTCGCACCCGCAGCTTGGCATCGATCACCTTGACCGTGTTGAGGATTCTCGGATCGTCGGGCGCACGGAGTCCGAACCGCACGAGCGCCAGCGCGTCGACGCTCACGATATCCTCGTAGTGTGCTTCATGCTCGCCAAGCGGGCGATTCTTGATCGGGATCGTGCCGTCGCTCGAGTAACCCGCGTCGGACGCCGCCGGCGGTGCGATGCGCACGTAGTATCCGTCGACGTCGAGCTCCGCCGCCAATGGCGTCCCGGTCACGTACGTCAACTGCTCGATCTGATCGTTCCACGCATCGGCCGTCGTGCGCAGCACCTCGGCGACGTCGGGCTCGTTGGCTCGCTCGGCAAAGGTCGACGCGATCAGCAGTCCGGAGATCTGCACCGCCATGCTGAACGGCGAGTAGCCCTCGTTCTCCTCCCAGCGGTCCTGTCCGGTCATCGGACCGTTGCGCACGAGGAATCCCGCGGCGCGACGAATCATCGGCCACGGATCGATGTCCTCGAGCTGGTGCTCTCGCCGCAGCAACTCGGCAAAGAAGATCGGAAACGCGATCTCGTCCATCTGCACGCCGTTCCAGTACGGCGTGCCGTCGAGCCAGAGATTCTGGGCCCAGCTGCCGTCGGCTTCCTGCGTGCTGAGCAGATATCGCAGCGTGCGCCGCGCAAGCACGTTGTGACCGAGGGCGATGAGCGCACCGGCACTGTTCACCAGATCGCGCGGCCAGACGAGGTGGTACCCTCCGAGCTCGTGATCGCCTTTGCTCTGGCCCCACGGAACGGAGAGGCTCGCGATCATGGCACCGGCGGCGCTCTTGTCCTCGTGGATCGCCAGCACCGCGGCGCTCATGCGATAGAGGTCGACGACGCTCTCGGGGAGCTCGATCGGCGGCGTCTTCCGCCGTTCGTGCGCCGGCCGCGGTCGCTCGGCGTGCGCGCGCGTGCTGCCGTGCGCGTGCGCCGCCAGATCGCGCGCCGCGCTGCGACGTGATTCCTCCGGGGTGACCGTCTCGGTCGGCGTCGCCGGGCCGCGCGTGTGCTCGTGGAAGCGAAGCCAGTTGCGCACGTACGATGCTTCGATCCGGTCGAATTGGGACGCCATCGTCATCCGGGCGCGTTGCGCCGCTTCTGCCGGTCCCTGCCCAAACGAGAGCACGAGCACGAACTCCGCGACCAGACCCGGCCCGTCCTCGTCCTCACGGGTGCATGCGGCGAGGTCGACCTCGCCGGTGAGCGCGACGTTGCCGTCGGGCGCATCGGTGTAGAGCTCCGTGAGCCGGCCGGCGGAGCGTACCTGCCGCCAGCCGTCGTTCACGCCGACGTAACCGCAGCTCGTGGCGCGCCATCCGGCGCTGCACGCCAGCGCAAGCGACACGTCCTGCCGCCGCGCGAACAGCATCGGGGTGCCCTTGTAGAAGCCGCTCCATCCGTCGTTCCCGTAGCCCTGGTTGCCGATGTGCGGCGCCAGCAGCGCGAACACGCGATAGTCCGCCGGCGTGCCGACGAGCGCGCGAAAGCGGATGCGTTGCAGCATCACGGGGCGCTCGGGATCGGTGATGATCGTTTTCTCGATCTCGTAGCGGTGCTGAACGCAGCGGTTCACCAGCCGGTATCCGGGGACGCCGGGCCCGAGCAGATGAAGCGTGCTCGTGGTATCCCGCTTCTCCTCCGAAAAGAAGTCGGCGGCGGTGACGAGCAATCCGAAGTCGCGCGTGTTCGCCTGGTCGACGCGCGGATAATAGACCTCGTCCACGATCCCGTGCGATACGGTGAACCACACGTGGCTCCGCCCGTCGAGCGCGGTACCGACGCCGCTCTTGGCGCTCGACGTCCATCGGGGCTCGGTGCCCGGGCCTCCGGGCGCGGCGAAGCGCGCGTGCTCGTCGCTCATGACGTGCTCGCCGCGTCCTGCCACACGCGGAAGCCCCCTCGGAATGCGTTCGCGTTGTCGCCGCGCCGCGTGTGTGGCGGGAGTGTCTCGAGCAGTCGTGCGTTGCCGCCGCCGAGCACTACGTAGTCGGCGACGAGCGCGTGCAGGAGGCGGTCGACGACATCGAACACGTGGGCCGTCCATTTCTTCTTCCCGAGCCGGTCGAGCCCCGCCTGGCCGAGGTACTGCTCGTACGTCTTGCCGTTGCGATAGGGGAGATGCGCGAGCTCGAGCGGGATCACCACGCCGTCGTTGACGAGCGTCGTGCCGAGGCCGGTGCCGAGGCCGAGAAAGAGCATGCGCCGACCGCCGTAGCTGCCGAGGGCCTGCATGGCGGCATCGTTGATGAGCCGCACCGGCTTCCCGAACGCGCGTGCGAAGTCGAAGCCCTTCCATCCCCGTCCGAGGTTGTACGGCTCGCGGGCGATCTTGCCATTCACGACGGGCCCGGGGTAGCCGATCGTCACGAGGTCGTACTGCCATCCTTTGGTGCCGTCGCGCACGCGGTCGACCATCTGTCGTGGTGTGAGGTCCGGGCCGGATGGGAGCTTCACCGGGACGCGGCGTCCGCTCGCAAGCGCTTTGACGTGCGAGCCGCCGATGTCGATCACGAGCACCTTCTTCTTCAAGGTCGTCGTCTGGCGTGCGGAAGTCTGTGAGCGGAGACCCGACGGTCTCCGCTCGCGGGGACGTCAATGGATGAGCTTAGTATTTGTACCGAACTGTGCTTCACTAAACCGTGCTTCGCCCGCGCCGCGGCAGTCGGCCGGCCGTTTGTCGGGTTTGTCCGGGTCGCACGGTTTGCGCCAAGCGGCGCACGGGGCCATTCTTGCTGCATGCGCCCGCACTTTCTGGCCTTTCGCCGGACCCTCCCCGGGGGGATGATCGTCCTGGTCTCGCTCGAAGCCGACAGGGACGGGCAGGTCCATGGAGTTCTACAGGTGGAACGACGCGTGGATCCGGCGCGCCAGCAGCTCGCCACCGCGCCGATTCTGGCGCGGGCGAGCGGCCACTCGAAGGATGACGTGCTGCGGCAGCTTCGGGCGCTCGCTGAGAATGATAGCGAGCTCGCGGCACAGATAGCTGAATGGGAGCTGGCTCACCCCTCTCATCGGAAGCCGGGCGAGCGCTACTGAGCGTGGATCTTTCTCCAGTCACGCTCGAAGGCACGATCGTCCGTCTCGAGCCGCCTGCATCACCTCGCCGTGCTGTGTGCGGTAGGGCTCGATCCGTCGCTCTGGACGATCACGACGAGTCGCATGCAGTCGGCCGACGACATGAGGCGTTACGTCGAGACGGCGCTCGCCGAACAGAACGCGGGAACGGCCCTGCCCTTCGCGACGGTCGAGCGTGCATCGAACACGGTCGTCGGCAGCACGCGGTTCGCGAACGCGGTACACGAGCACCGGCGCGTCGAGATCGGCTGGACGTGGATCTCGCCGCCCTGGCAGCGCACCGGCGTGAACACGGAGGCGAAGTATCTGATGCTCCGCCATGCGTTCGAGGTGATGGCATGCCGGCGCGTCGAGCTCAAGACGAACGCGCTCAATGCGCGGTCGCGTGCCGCGATGCTCAGGATCGGCGCGACGGAAGAGGGAACGCTGCGCAGCCACATGGTCCAGCCCGACGGATCGCGGCGTGATTCCGTGTACTTCTCGGTGATCGACCGCGAGTGGGCGTACGTGAAGGCGCGGCTCGAAGGAATGATACGATGAGCGAGCGCTTCGCTTATCGGGCGGGCCGGCACGCTGCGCGCCCGCTAAGCGTCCGCCGAAGGCGGACGCGCGCGATCATTTCGCCAGCACTTCCGCTACGTTCACCAGCGTCGCCTTCGGCCACATCGACGGGACGCCGCGGATGAAGGTGACGAGCCCGGTGATGGGTGCGCGGATCTCACCCGTTCGGCGGCCGAGGTAGTCCGTGGTGTAGCCGATCATGTCGCCTTGCTTCACCCGCGTGTCGCGACCGACCGTCGCGAAGAACATTCCTGCCGAGTCCGCGGCCACGCGCGTGCCGCTTCCGAGCCAAGTCGGATTCTGCACGGGATGCACCGGGCGATCGATCATGTGCAACGCGCCAAGAACGTTGAGTGCGCCATCGGTGAGCGACGCCACATCGCCGTCCGTTGCCGTGCCACTTCGTCCCGCCTCGGCGACGACGACAGTCTTGCCGCGGACGAGTCCTTGACCGGAGAGCGAACGCCCCGCCGTCGGGGCAGCGGGATCGACGTCGGTGACGATGATGTGGTCGAGCCCGAACGCGAGCACCAGCGCGCGACTCGCCGAATCCTGCGCCGGCCGACCACTGCGGAACCAGTAGCTGTACGGACGCAGGTCCTCGTCGAGATCGCCGCCGTGGAGATCGACGACGACGTCCGCTGGCGCCAAGATCTCCCGCGTCACCGCGGCGAGCGCGCGCTGCGACTGCGTTCCGTTCGGATCGCCGGGATACTGCGCATTCATCCCTTTCCGGTCGATCGGATTCAAGTGCGGCGTCATCTGCTCGAACGATGCCGTGTTGAGCAATGGAGCGACGATCACCGTGCCGGAGAGCGTCCGCGCGTCGAGGCGCGGGATCAGCCGCTGCAGCGCGATGATCGATGCGTACTCCGTCCCATGACTGCCCGCGACGAATGCGACTACCGGGCCTGGACGCGCGCCGTGGATCACGGCCACCGGAATACGCAGCCCGGAGTCGCTGCCTGCCGGCACGGCGATGATTCCGGTCGCCGCAGTACCTCGCGCCGCGGTCGCGGTGCCAACCGTGAACGTCGGACGCGAGTCCTGCTGCGCCCCGGCTGATGACCCCAGGGCCAGCGCGGCCACGCTCCACCGACCGAGTCGGTTGATGCGATTCATGCGTCGAACTCCGGGTTGTGGGTCAGCTGGAGCAGAGGCGCGACGCGTCGCGTGAGGCCGCGACGCTGCCGCGAGCTGCTACCGGTTCTGCCGTGATGCGTCGACGGAGATCTTGAGATCCTCGTTCAGAGCGGCGTCGCCGCTGATGATCGACGCCCAGCTGACATGCGGGCCGTTGCGCTTCCCCTTTTCCACGACTTTTACGCCGTCCGGCGCAATCGTGATGGTGTAGAGCTTTCCATTGTGCTCGAGCTCCCGCTTGATCGACTTGTCCAGTTTGGTCGCCATATGTCCTCGATGAGAGTTGGGCCGACTCGCGAAGCTATTGGGATGAGGCGGGTGAAGCTAGACCGCACCAGCCCGGCATGTCGCAGAAAGGTCGCGTTGCTGGCACAGCGTTAGCGCTCGTGAGCGTGGCCACGCCTGTCATATACGCACCGCCACCGAACCGAGCCGATGCCAACCAGCGTTCGACGTCAGACCGCGAGGATCCCGATCACGCCGCCGCGCACGCTGAGCCCGGGCGTGCTTCGCTGCCGTCGCCGCTTTCTCAGCGTCTTTCCCGGGGGTTTCCGGGACGAGACCTACATCGATTGGGAACGCGACTACAAGTGGGCCGCGCATGAACGATGGGAGGAGGCGCTCGCTCCGGAGAGTTACCGCCGCCATCTCGAGCGGGGCGAGTTCGCCGAGATCGCGGCGACTGCGGTGCGCATCGAGTCGCGCACCAATCTGCTCTTCTCGTTCGAGAAGATGGCGCTGCGCGACGCCATCCGGTCGCCCAAGGGCGCTCGACTCTTCGCCGAGGGACTATACGAGTTCCTTTACGGTGCCGACGCCGATGAGCAGCTGTTCGAGGCCTGGTGCCGCGACGTGTCCGAGCTCCCGCGCGTCAAGACGCGCGTGCTCACCTGGCCGCTGATCACCGTGTTCGGCTTCATCGCGCGGCCGGACAAGCACGTGTTCCTCAAGCCGAACGTCACGCGCGTCGCCGCCAAGCGCTACGGCTTCGACTTCACTTATCGGTCGAAGCCGAACTGGGAGACATATCAGAGCCTCCTCACCTTCGCGCGCACGGTCAAGCGCGACAATGCCGATCTTCGCCCACGCGACATGATCGACTTGCAGGGATTCATCTGGGTCGCGGGATCGGAGGAATACGACTGAGGTTTACTGCAACTGCGAGTACAAGAGTACGACCTGGTAGCACTAGTACCGAGACTGGCATACCGACCCCGCGAATGCGGGGCCCCGTTTGGAGAGGGTATGCAGGCAGGCAGGCAGGCATCCCCAACGGCATGGATGACAGCCCTCGCCCCGCTACCTCCTCGACGAGCGGCCCAAAGTCGTTGCAGTTCTCCGTGTTCTCCGTGGTAAATCGCTCTTCGAGAGCATGAACCACAGAGAACACGGAGAACACGGAGGAAACTGCTTTTCTTGTTGTCGGGATGCTGACGTGGCGGCTCGAACGGTCGCATTCGCGAACGGCCGCATGGGGCCGACGTGTCGGTCTTGGTACGAGTGCTACCAGGTACCCTCGTACTCGCCATTGCAGTAAACCGGAGTCATGTCCCGGCCAATCCCCTCATCTCGGTGGAGAGATGCGACCGGTCGGCCACCGTTGCGGCGAGTGGTCCGTGCGCGCCGAATTCGATGATCGATAGCGACGCGACCGGACAGCCGAATCGGTAGCGAAAGCGGCCCACGTCGACCCCCAGCAGCGCGCACAGTGCAACGCGGATCGTCGCCTTGTGCGACACGACGAGGACGTTGCCATCCGAGAACGCGTCGTCGATCTCCTCGATCACGCGCGTGACACGTTGGGCCAGCGCGACAGCCGTCTCTCCACCTGTTGGCGGATTCCACGCCGGATCGGCGACCCAGCGTTCGTAGTCGTCGTGGTATTTCTGCGCGACGACGTCGACGCTCAGCCCATCCCATTCCCCGTAGTCGAGCTCCTCGAGTCCGTCGCGCTCCTCGACCGGAAGCGCAACCGCGTGCGCCAGCTCGCTCGCCGTCGTCAGTGCGCGGTCGAGCGGACTCGAGTAGATCGCTGCCCATGGCGTTCGTCGATAGGCGTCGGCGAAGGCCTTCCCCATCCCGACACCATCTGGCGTGAGCTTGACGTCGAGCCGCCGGCCACAGAAAAGATTCTCTCGGCTGGTCGCCGTCTGCCCGTGTCGAAGGAGAAAAAGACGTAGTGTCATGAGATCGCGTCGCTCATCGTGCTGACTGTATTTGCCGTGACCACCGTTCCATCAGTTGATCGCCGTTCCCGCGTTGCAGGCACATCGTTTGCCCCCTCCACCACCGTGCGGGTCCGCCCGCTTCCCTGATCACTCATCTACAGGAGCAAATCAGATGGAGATGGAGACCCTCCAGGACCTATACGTCGACGAGCTCAAGGACCTCTACAGCGCGGAGAATCAGATTCTCAAGGCGCTGCCGCGCATGATCAAGGCCGCCTCACACCCGCAGCTCAAGCGGGCATTCACCAAACACGAGCAGCAGACCCGCCAGCACGTCAAACGCCTCGAGCGCATCTGCAAGGAGCTCGACGTCAGCCCCAGAGGGAAAAAGTGCGTCGGCATGGAAGGGCTGCTCGAAGAGGGGAAAGAGCTCATGAAGGAGAAGCCGGACGAAGACGTGCTCGACGCCGGCCTGATCACCGCCGCGCAGCATGTCGAGCACTACGAGATGGCGGGCTACGGCACCTGCCGCACGTGGGCTCGACTCCTCGGCTACCAGGACCAGGCGCGCTTGCTGCAGGAGACGCTCGACGAGGAGAAGCAGACCGATCTCGATCTCACCGCCCTCGCGGAGAGCTCGATCAACATCGAAGCAGAAGTGTAACCGAGGCTCCGAGATGGGTCGGCCCGAGCCTAGGCTCGGGCCGACCCATCGTCATGCGCGCCGTACGACTACCAGTTGCGTAGCTCGTAGTACAGGTTGATGCCCGCGCCGATGATGAGCGACACGGTGCCGTTGACGAGCGCGGTGCGGGTGCGCCCGCTGGCCGTCGCTGGCCGCCATGCTGCCTGGGCGAAGCTGCCGGCGTAGGCACCCACGATCCGCGGCACGGCCACCGGGTGCGTTCCGTCCGGCATCGGATCCGTCACCGCAGCCTGGAGCGCCCAGCCGATTCGCCGAGACAATCGCCGACTGTGTGAGCGTTGATAGTCCAAGGGCCGTTGCATCGCCGCGGCCAGTGCATCGGTCACGCTCTCCTGAATGACGAACTCCCCAACGTTGGACGCCAGCCGCTTCTCATAGCCACGCCACCCCTTCCCCCACTCGGGCGGATCGTTGCGGAGTTGATCGACGCCGGCGAACGCGAACCCTTCCGCCGTGCCGTAGACGAGGTCCCGTCCGTACCGGTTCAATCGGGTGCTCGAGTCCGAGCCGACGCGGACTTGGGCGCCGGCCTGGCGTGATCCGGCTAGTACCACGAGTCCGAGCAGCGCTAGCGCGCGTACCACTCGGCTGCTTGGACGTCGACGTGGCGAGACTGCGCTGGGCATCCGCATGGGCCGTTGGGTGGGGGGGCTCGCTGCGATTCCGGTCCCGCTCTCGCATGGACCGTTCCCATTCTCGCGCCGGCTGCGGAACGCGGTGGTCATCAGCGGCGCAGCGAGTTCTCGCGGCCGTCCTCCCGCCAGGTGTGCGCGTCGTCGAGCCCGAAGAGCGAAGACCGCACGTCGAGCGCGATCGTGCGGAAACGTGCCGCGCTCGGGCGAGGAATCGGAACACGCGAGAACAGGATGACGGCGAACATCTCGCCCGACCGGAGCAAGCCGCCAAAGCCAACGACCGACTGGATGCCGTACGGTTCGACGAATTCCCGCTGCGCCGGGATGTGGGGGCTGCCCAGCGCACGTTCGACGTGGAACACATCGTACGTGCGCGTGTCGCCGGGATGCGCGGGCCGCGCGGCTCCCGTCACGACACTCTCGACGTCGAGCCCGAGCTCCTCGATCAACCGCGCCACCATGGGTACGCTGCGGACCGACTCGGCGCTCGGCAATGGGATCACTCGGTGTGCCTGCGACGTGTGTCGCGAGTTCCACGCGGCTTCGTCGCCTGCGCTCGCGAGCAGGGTGAGACACCGCACGTCGTCGCGCGGCGTCGCCGTTCCCAGTCGATCCGCCGCGAATCGCTGCAGCTCGGGCTCGAGACCCCCGTACGGATGCGTCTTGTAGAAGCGCACCAGCGCGCAAGCGCGCTCGCTGCCGCGCGCCCCGACGCAGTGCTCGTACAGATATCGCACCACCATCTCGGCCGCCGCCTCGAGGCTTTCGCACCCCTTGATCATGCGCCGGATCGCGATCCCGGCGCGCAGCATCGCGCCCACCGTGAACTCGGTGACGTCGAGGGGCCCGAAGTCGGGGTCGGATTTCATCTGATTCGTGGGAGGGAAGCGCTGGTGGTCGCCGCGAAAATGCCAGCCTGACCCGGCACTGACAACAATGAGCGGCCTGGGCGGCAAGCAACGTGCAATGCAGTGCGAGTGCCATGACCTCCAGCCAGGAGTCCGGCGTCGTCCCAGCCGCTGCCGACCGGGCGACCCGCGTCCCCGATTCGTCGCTCGCTCCGACCGTCGACCTGGCGGCACGCGCCGAGCCGGCCGCGCCCGGGGCACCCGTGCCCGACATCGAGCGCACCGGCGCGGCCCTTGGCGACCGGCGCAGTCAGTCGATCCAGGCGACGGTGCTCACGGTGCTCGCCGTGCTGTACACGCTCTACTTCGCGCGCGAGTTCCTGATCCCGATCGTCTTCGCGCTGCTGCTCAACTTTCTTCTCAGCCCGGTGATCCGGAAGTTGAGGCGATTCCACGTTCGCCCGCCGCTGGGCGCGGCGTTCGTCGTCCTCGCGCTCGTCACGGCAATCGGCGGCGCAGTGTACGAGCTGGCCGGACCGGCACAGCGGTGGGCCGCGACGGCGCCCGAGAGCTTCTCGCATGCGCAAGGGAAGCTGCGCTCGATCATTCGTCCGGTACAGCAGGTGACGAAGAACGTCGAGCAGGCGGCCGACGCCGTCGGCGGCCCGAGCGCAAAGTCGCCAGCCGTCGTGGTCGAGGGGCCGAGCGTCTCGTCGCGCCTGTTCGGAACGACCCAGCGCATCGTGGCGGGGTTGGTGGAGGTCTTCATCCTGCTGTACTTCCTGCTCGCGGGCGGCGATCTCTTTCTGCAGAAGCTCATCAAGGTGCTGCCGCATTTCAGCGACAAGCTGAAGGCGGTCGAGATCGCGCGCGCAACCGAAGCCGCCGTCTCGGCCTACCTGAGCACCGCCCTGCTCGTCAACGTGGCCGAGGGCGGTGTCGTCGCGGCGGTGCTCTGGCTGCTCGGGATGCCCAACCCGCTCCTATGGGGCGCCCTGGTGGTGCTGCTGGAGCTCGTGCCGTACGTCGGCGCGGCCACCATGGTCGTCGTACTCGGCGTTGCGGCGCTTGCCACGTTCGACCAGCTGGGACGCGCGCTGCTGGTGCCGGCCAGCTTCCTGGCGATCAACCTGCTTCAGGCGAACCTCGTCACACCCCTGCTGCTGGGACACCGGCTCACCCTGAACCCGGTCGCGATCTTCATCGGCCTGGCGTTCTTCTTCTGGATCTGGGGAGTGCCGGGGGCCTTCGTCGCCGTGCCCCTGCTCGCGACGCTCAAGATCTTCTGCGACCATATCGGCGCGCTGGCAGCGATCGGCGAATTCCTCGGTCAGCGAGATGAAGAGGAACGGCGACTGACGGCGCGAGTGAGCGGCTAACTGCGCTTAACGACTACTCAAGTACCAGGTACTGGTAGACCTAGTACCGAGCCTGGCAGACTGGCCCCTCCAATGCTTGGATAGGGCTGCCGTAGCCCTTACGGAGTAGCACCCACTCGGCTTCACGCTCACCCCCGCCGTGTCGGCGATCGCTTGCGCGAGCAGTAGCACGGCAAGCGTGACGCGCGACGTCGCCCACAGAGGGCCGGCGTCAGAACGACGGAGCACCCACCATCCGCCGGTCAGCACCAGCGCTTCGACGACGAAATCGGCCAGTGGCCGCTCGTAGAGGTGCAGCCCGAGCAACGGACCACCGGGCCAGTAGACCTTGTAGCCCGTCACGAGATCCGCCGGCAGATGCAGGAGCACCATGACGGCGGTCGCCAGTGCCGTCGCACGCGACTTCGTGACCGCGTAGGCCGCGCCGCCGAGCAGCAACGCGAGCAGTACGGCGATCGGAACCGTGTGCGAGTAGCGGCCGTCCGGATTGCATACTCCGACCGCCGCATAGCCGACGTCGAGCACATCGGGTGCGACCGAGCCCGCGATCAACCAGACGAGAGACGCACGCTTCCAGCCGCCGCGCGCGCCGGCGGCGACGCCCAGATGTCCCGTGATCACAACGGGAGAAACTTGCGCACTTCCTCGAGTAGCCTCACCGGAGACACGGGCTTGGCGAGGTATTCGTCCGATCCCGACGCGATCGATGCGTCCCGGTCCCAGGCGCTGGCGAGTCCGGTGACCACGATGATCGGGATCGCGCGGGTCGTCGGGTCCTCGCGCAGCGTGCGCACGGCGTTCCACCCGCTGGTGCCCGGCATCGTGACGTCCATGAGCACCAACCCCGGATGCTCGCTGCGCGCCATCTCGACTGCCTGTGCTCCGTCAGCGGCCTCGAGAACACGATAGCCAACTCCGCCCAATAGCGCAGCGTAAAGCGAGCGCTGCTCGGCGTTGTCTTCAGCGATCAGAATCGTCGGCCCATGGGGAGCCGTATCCGACATGCGATGCGGGTGCGAGGTACCTCACGAAAACTATCCCCCATCCACCGCCTTCGCCATCGTCATCTTCTGCCAGGACCCGCTTCGAGCGCGCGCGCACGGACATTGCCCCGGCCGCCAGCATGCTTCTCTCGCCAAAGTACCTCCCGCGGCTCGCGGCCATCGTCGGGCTGTTCACGCGTTACGGGCTCCGCGACGTCGCCAGGCAGCAGGGGCTCATCGCCCTCATCGCCGCGTCCGACGAGGAGCTTCCGCCCGAGGAAGCCGCGGAGCGCGAGGCACACGCCGTCGGATTTCGGAAGCGGCTCGTCGAGCTCGGCCCCGCGTACGTGAAGCTCGGTCAGGTGCTCTCGACCAGGCCCGATCTGCTCCCCGAACCCTACATCGAAGAGCTGGAGAAGCTGCAGGACGACGTCGGACCCATCCCGCTGGAAGAGGTCGAGCACATCATCGAGGAAGAGCTGGGCGGGCGTCTCAGCAAATTGTTCGACGAGTTCGATCCCGAACCCATTGGCACAGCCAGCCTCGGACAGGTGCACGCAGCCAGGATGCGCGGTGGTCGTGAAGTCGTGGTCAAGGTCCAGCGTCCACACATTCGCGCCTCGCTCGCCGACGACCTCGAGTTCTTCCAGGAGCTCGCGTCGTTCATGGCCGATCACACCGGCGTCGGCGCGAGGATCGACGTGCTCGGCGTCATCCAGCAGCTCGAGCGCGCGCTCGCCGAGGAGCTCGACTACCGCACCGAAGCCCGCAACGCCGCGTCGTTCCGGCGCTCGCTCGCGGAGTTCCCGCGCATCATGGTGCCCAAGGTCGTCGAGGCATACACGAGCGAGCGAGTCCTCACGACCGAGCGCATCCACGGCCTGAAAGTCGACAAGGTGTCGCCGCTCACGCACATCGAGCACGACTTCACACCGGTCGCGGAAGAGCTCACGCGCGCGTACCTCAAGAACATCACGCTCGACGGCTTCTTCCATGCCGATCCGCACCCGGGCAACGTCTTCGTCGTGCTCCCGGGCATGCGCAACCCGCCCACTCCGTCGGAGATCGCGAGCGAGAACCGTCGCGTCACGACGCGGGACGCGACGACGCCGCTGGCGCAGATGGAAGTCGAAGCGCAGGCGGCCGCGGCGCCGCTGCCCGTCGACGTCGACGTCCGGCTCGCGCTCATCGACTTCGGAATGACCGCGCGTCTCTCCGCCAGCATGCGAGACGCGGCGACGCGGCTCCTCATGGCGCTCGGCGACAACCGTGGCGACGACGTCGCCGCGACGCTGATCCAACTTGGCGAGCCGAGGGAAGACTTCGACCGAACGGGTTACACGCGCGAGATCGGCACGCTCATCGCCCGGAACGTGGAGCTCACCGCGGCCGAGGTCCAAGCCGGACGCGTGCTGTTCGACGTCATCGATCTGTCGTTCCGCCACGGACTCCGGCTGCCGGCCGAGATGACGCTCCTCGCCAAGGCCCTCTTCAACCTCGACGGCGTGACGCGGGTCCTCGATCCCAGTTACACGCCCATCGAGACCATTCGGCGGTTCAGTGAACAGATCGCGATGGAGCGCGCCAAGCGCGACATGTCCCCGCGGCGGCTCTACCAGATCGCGATCGAGAGCGGAGATCTGCTCGCTGCGCTTCCACGCCGCCTCGACATGATCACGGAGCGGCTCGCGAACAACGACATCGCCGGCCATGTCGACATCCCGCAGCTTCCCGCGCTCATCGTCGCGCTGCAGAAGGTCGCCAACCGGATCTTCTCCGGGCTCGTTCTCGCCGGCCTCCTGGTCGCGAGCGCGCAGCTGCTCCCGTACTGGCGCACGCTCGGGACCACCGGCTTCGTGATCGCCGCGATCCTCGGCATCTACATCGTGCTCACGATCATGGTGGGCGACCGAAAGGGCGACCGGGGCGGCTGATCGAGCGCGTCGCCGACGCTCGAGCTCGACAGCTTGGCCGGCTCGTGAGCCGTCGCGTACGCCTGTTGCATAGTTGGACGATATGCCCGCCCCACCTGCCCACCGTCGCCTCTCCCTTCGCCGCACGGTGGCCGTCACCCTCGCCGGAGCGGGGATCGCCGTTTCATGTGCGCGGTCGTCCACCGAGCCCGACGGCAAGCTGGGAGTCGCGGACGCCGCGGCTCAAGTCGCGCAGGTTGCTGCTGCCGTTACGGGTCAGGACGCCCCGTTGGCCGACGAGCAGCTCGACGGCAAGCATCTGGGGTTCGACACCCACACCTATCCCGGCGACAAGACGATGCGCGCCTGGAAGAATGCGCCGGGCGCGCCCTACCGGTGGGTCGGCTACTACCTGCCCTCCCCCTGCCACAAGGACGCATCGTGGTCCGGCAAGCGCCAGACACTCACCGACATGGGCTGGGGAATCGCGGTCGTCTACGTCGGCCAGCAGACGTGGGGGCGGACGCCGCGCACCCTCAGCCCGGCGCGGCTTGCATCGCTCGCCAAGTCCACGTCCTGTAACGCCGACTTCATTTCGGCGGACCGTGGCGCGCGTGAGGGCGCCGACGCGATCGCCGTCGCGACGAAAGAAGGGTTCCCGCAGCGCTCGGTCGTCTTTCTGGACATCGAGCGCATGGAGAATCTGCCCGCCGCGATGCGCGCCTACTATCGCGCGTGGGCTCGCACCCTGCTGCAGGACGGGCGCTATCTACCGGGCGTCTACGTACACGCGCACAATGCCCAGATCGTACACGACGACCTGAAGCTGGAGTTCGCCGCGGCGGGCGTACGGGACGAGCCGCGCATCTGGATCGCCAGCGGCCGTGGCTTCGACGAAGGAAAGGCGCCACAGGACGTCGGCTTCGCCTTCGCCGGTGTGTGGCAAGGGATGCTCGATGTCGCGCGCAGCGTAGCCGCGATCCGCCTCCCGGTCGACATCAACGTATCGACGTGGACGTCGCCGTCCGAACCAGCGAAGCAACCGGGCGACTGAGGTTCCCGTGAACCGTGAGACGTGAACGGTGGGTGACCCAGCACCGTTCACGTCTCACGTCTCGCCTTCTTACTTCTTGGTGTCCAGGAACCGCGCCACGCCGCCGTGCCTCGAGCACGCTCCCTGATGCGTCTTCGCGTGCGAGTATGTGTGGTCCTTGCACTCGGCCGTTGCGCCCTGCGCCACGGTCTCGTCGCCCCGCGCTGCCGCGTCCATCTTCTTCTCGACCTTCGCAGCCTTGGCGTCGGCCTTCTTCTCCGCCTTGGCGACCTTGGCGTCGGCCTTCGTCGCCGCCTTGGCCATCTTGCCGATGCCGCCGTGACTCGAGCAGGCGCCCCGTCCCCCGGCTGATGTCGTTCCGTCCTTACAGGTGACCGTCCCCTTCTGGGCGAAGGCGGGCGCGGACAGCGCCAGCATGGTCGATGCGACGAAGAATGCGCGGAGAAGCTTCATGACAATGCCTCGTGTCGGTAGGGTATCGCGGGCAGACCGCGACAGGAATGAAACGACGAGCGCCTTTGAGATACCCTCGTCACCCGGCCTGCGGAAGATGGAGTCACGAGACGGCGGATCGGCTACCGAGCTCGGGAGTCATTCTATCCATGGCTGGCCCGGGCGAGAACCGTTTTACCATTGTGAGCGTATCTCTGGAGCAACCAGCGGCGACCAGCGACCGCGACTCGATCCGAAGGAGATCCCATGCCGCTCGCATCACCCCGCGCGCTTCATACCGCGCTCGTGCTCGCAGGCCTGCTCTCGCTCGCCGCAACCGCACCAGCGGCCGCGCAGGCGGCCGCCCGAACGACCAGAGGAGAATATCGCGTGTCCGAATTCACGAAGCCCAGCGATGCCCAGCTCCGGCAGAAGCTCTCACCCGAGCAGTACCAGATCACCCAGCATGAGGGGACCGAGCGCCCGTTCCACAACGCGTACTGGGACAATCACCAGGCGGGGATCTACGTCGACGTCGTGTCTGGTGAGCCGCTCTTCAGCTCACTCGACAAGTTCGAATCCGGAACGGGATGGCCGAGCTTCACCAAGCCGCTCGAGCCGGCGAACGTCAAGACCAAGACGGACCGCTCGCTGTTCATGGCGCGCACGGAAGTGCGATCGGCGCATGCCGACTCGCATCTCGGTCACGTGTTCGACGACGGCCCGAAGCCCACGGGGCTGCGCTACTGCATGAACTCCGCGTCGATGCGTTTCATCCCTGTCAGTCAGCTCGCTGCCGAGGGATACGGTGAGTATCTCAAGCTCTTCGAGCCGGCGACCCACAAGTAAGTGATCGTCCCTGTGGGGGAGACGGACCTGGCGTCCGTCTCCCCTCACCAGGTCACGTTCCAGGCGAGTGCGGTTCCATTGGGCGTCGGCACGACTCGCGTGCCGAGCAGGAGCCGGTCGATCCGGTTCCCCGTGTGCGTGTGGTTGAACCGCACCGTCTTGAGGCCGGCAAAGGTGCCGATCGCCGCGCCCATCACCACGTCGCTCGCCCAGTGCTGGTTGTTGTACATCCGCGACAATCCCACCGCGGTCGCGCCGCCGAACATCACCGGCGCCACGTACCAAGTCGATTGCGGCCACCATTCGTGCGTCTCCGCAACGACCGCCGCCGCGGCCGAGAACGCCATCGTCGCGTGGCCCGACGGAAAGGACGCGTACTGATCCTTCCGTCCACGGCCGAGGCCGAAATCGCGGGGATTGGTGTCGCTCGAGAAGCTCGGACGCGCGCGTCCCGCGACGATCTTCAGAACCGCGGTGATCCCTCCTCCGACGGCGAGCGCCTCGGTCCCATGGAGACCGAGCTCAGCCAAGTGCGGCACGTGAGCGAGTCGGCCGACCACGTACATCGACGGTCCGATGATCACCGGGCCCGGCCCGCCGAAGAACCTCGCCGCATCGGCGAGGTGCTGCAGCGACGTATTCGTCTGCAGGTTCGGGTTCTGGATCTGCTGCGCGAAATGCTTGTCGAGCGGGAACATCGCCACCGTGCCGAGCGCGAATCCCGCCGCGACGTAGAGATCCGACCGATGAAAGAGTTGCTTGTCCGGGATGGCCGCGCTGTCGGGGCGCGCCTGTTGCGCGCGTCCCGAGCTCGCCACCGTCAGCGCAAGGAGCGCCGCGCCGAGCGTGCGTCTCACGGCGTCTTCGCCTTCGATGCCTGCTTGGCGGACTTCGCTTCCTTCGCTTCCTTCGCCGCTTCCTTGCGCTCCGTCGCTGCACTCTCGTGCACGACGTCGCCCACCGTGGCGCCGGTGATCGCGTCCACCTGCACCTCGTCGATGCCCGACTTGCCCGGCGTCGCGATGTCGTACGAGTAGAGCAGCTTCCCGTTCTCGCGCTCCAACTCGTACTTCTTCACCTTCCCACCCGGCACCTTGGCCAGGGCCGTCGCCCGCGCCGTCGCTTCGGGGATCTTCGCTTCGGCCTTGAGTTGCGCTTCCGTCTCGTGCTTGGCCGCCGTCTTCTGGGCAGCGGCGGACGACGAGACGAGCAGGAGCGCCCCGAGAAGGGCGATGGATCGATTGGTGTGCGTCATGGTTGCCTCCCTGGCGAAAAGTGTTCCGCGTGCATGCCGGACGCACGCGGTCTTGCCGCTCCCTGAGGAGCCAGGGTGTAGTCGCGCCCGCGGACCGCGACGAGAAACGTCGGAACCAGATAGAGCGTGATCGGGGTGGAGAGTGCCAACCCGCCGATCACGGCGAGGGCAAGCGGTCGCTGCATCTCGCTGCCCGCCCCGAGGCCGAGCGCCAGCGGCAGGAGGCCGAATAGCGTGCAGAGGGTCGTCATCAGGATCGGACGGAGACGCACGCGTCCCGCCTCGAGCAGGGCGGGTTCGAGCGTCTCGCCCTCGGTCATCATGCGGTGATGCGTGAAGTCGAGGAGAATGATTCCATTCTTGACGATGAGACCTACCAGCAAGATCAGTCCCATGAACGACGACACGTTCAGGGGAGTCCCCGTGATGATCAGCAGCGCGATCGCTCCCACGAACGAGATCGGCGCGGCGAGCAGCACGACCAGCGGCTCGACGAACGATCGGAACTGGAGCACCATCACCGCGATCACCGCCGCCACCGCCAGCGCCAGCACGAGCAGCAGCGACTTGAACGCACTCTGTTGGCCCGCGTACTGGCCCGCAATCTCCACGCGGATCCCCGCCGGCGGGGGATTCTGGGCGAGCACCGCCTTCACATCCGTCATCACCCCGCCCAGCGAGCGCCCGCTCACGTCGGCGGTCTGCGTGATCATCTGCTGCTGATTCTCGCGCGTGTAGGCGGAGCGGGTGATCGCGGGCTCGAATGTCGCCATCGCGGCGAGCGGCGCGGTCGTCCGCAAGGTCGGCACGGGCACGGGTAGCGTGCCGAGCTTCAACGGGTCGTTGCGCACGTCGTCCGGTGCTCGCACACGCACGCCGATCGAGCGGTCCTGTAGCCTGACGTCGCCCGCCGCAGTGCCGAGCAGCGCACCGCTCACCGACGTCGACACCTGGTCCGGCGTCAGCCCCACCCGGTTCGCCTCCGCGCTGTTGATGTGCATCATCAGCTCGGGGCTCGGCTCGGCGACGCCGTTGAAGAAGTCCTCGACCCCGTCCACTTTCGAGAGCTTCGGCTCGAGCGACTTCGCGTACGTCTCGAGCGCGTCCAGGTCCTGGCCGAACAGCTTGATCTCGACCGGCCGCGCCGCCCCCGCGAGATCGTTGATCACGTCGCTCAGAATCTGGACGAACTCGATCCGCATTCGCGGCACCGCCGACGTGATCTTTGGCCGCACGTCGTCGATCACTTCCTGGCTCGAGCGGCTGCGCTCATTCGGCGGCTTGAGACGCGCCACGATGTCGCCGCGGTTCTGCTCCGTCGCGAACAGCCCCAGCTCGGCGCCGGTCCGCCGCGAGATTCCCTCGATCTCCGGCGTCCCCATGAGGATCGTCTCGGCGATGTGCACCATCCGGTTCGTCTCGGAGAGCGCCGTGCCGCCCGGCGTGTAGTAATCGAGCACGAACGCGCCCTCGTCGATCTCCGGCAGGAAGCCGGTCCCGACGAACCGGTACGCGAGCACGCCGAGGACGATCATCGTGATCGCCCCCACGATCATCAGGCGCGTGTGATGCAGCGCCCGGTCGAGCGAGCGTTTGTATTTCTCGGAGAGCGCGTCGATCCCCCGCCCGACCCGAGCCAGGAGGGTTCTCCATGACCCGCGCAGGCCACCGTGCGCCCCCGTCGGCGTCGAGTTGCCGCTCCCCCCGACCCCTGCCGGCGCCGCTTCCGCCGACTCGGCCGGCAGGAACGCCTCCGCCAGCAGCGGAATGATCGACACGGCGAGGACGAGCGACACCAGCACCGCGATCGTCAACGTGATCGAGAGCGCCGCGAAGAACTGGCCGACGACACCTTCCAGCAATCGGAGCGGCAGGAAGACGACGACCGTGGTGATCGTCGACGTCGTCACCGGCAGGATCAGCTCCTGCACCGCTTCCCGGATCGCCCGGTCGCGGTCCGGTGTGAAGCCGAGATGGCGAACGATGTTCTCCGTCACCACGACCGCGTCGTCGATCACGATGCCGATCGCGATCGCCATCGCGCCGAGCGTCATCAGGTTGAACGTCTGCCCGATGAGCGACATGATGAACACGGTGATCGCCAGCGTGAGCGGGATCGACGCCGCGCTGATGGCCGTGATCCGACCCTTTCGCAGGAAGATGAACAGGATGATCACCGCCAGCACCGCGCCGATCAGCATCGCGTCGCGCACTGATTTCGTGGCGTCACGGACGAGAGACGCCTGATCGTATACGATCTTGAGGGTGTCCCCCTTCGGGAGCGTGTGCTGCAGCGTCGCCACCGCGTTCGCCACGCTGTCCGCGATCGCGGTGGTGTTGCCGCCGATCTGTCGCGTGATGTTGAGCAGCGCCGCCGGCTTGCCGTCGCCGGCGACGATGCGCACGTGGTCCTCCGTTCCGACTTCCACCGTGGCGAGGTCCTTCACACGGAGCCCCTTCCCCACCACCACGTTGGCGATGTCGTCCGCGCTCGTGGCTTCCTGTGCGGTCACGACGAGGTATTGCTTGTAGTCCTGTGCGACGCGGCCGACGGCGCTCACGGTCGTCGAGATGCGGATGGCATTCGCGACGTCGTCGTACGACAACCCCTGCTCGGCGAGCCGCACCGGATCGGCGATGACCTCGATCTCGCGTACGTCCGACGCCTGGACGTCGACCCGTCCGACGCCCGGTACACGCGACAGCACGGGCCGGAGCTGATAGCGTGCGATCTCGTACAGCGTCGCGGCGTCGACGTTGCCTCGCGTGCTCTCGAGGTTGTACGAGATGATCGGAAAGAGCGATGGTGACAGACGCTCGATCTCGATGTCCACCCCCGAGGGCAGAGTGCTGCGCACCTGGTTCACGCGCGCCTGCGTCTGCTGCAGCGCGTACGCCATGTCGGTGTTCGGCGCGAACGTCACCGAGAGCTCGGCGGCACCGCGAATCGACCGGGACTGCACACGGGTCACGCCGGGCACGACGCTCACCGCCTCCTCGATCGGCTGCGTGATCGAGAACACCACCTGGCGCGCGCCGAGCGACGAACCCTGCACCACGATCGTGATGCGCGGGAATTGCAGCTCCGGATAGATCGCCGACGGCAGGCGCAGCGCCGCCCAGATGCCTCCCGCGCACAGCAGCGCGATCACCAGATAGACGAACCGTCGCTGGCTCGCGACCGCTCCGGCGAGATTCCACCGCTCGCGGCGCGGAGGCGCCTCGGGCAGCGGCCTATCCAGCGTGGCCTCCGTCATGGCTTCACCGGCACCGTGCGCGCGACCTTCGCGCTGTCTTGGAGGCCGTACGCGCCCTGCGTCACCACCGTCTCTCCACCGGACAACCCGTCCGTGATCTCCGCCTTCGTCTCCGTGCGCGCGCCCACCTTCACGTCGCGCGAGATCGCCATCCCGTTCTTGTCCACCACGAACACCTTGTAGCTCCCGGGCTCGTCGCCCGGCACCAACGCCTCGACCGGGACGACCACCGCGTTCGGCTTCGTCTGCACGGTGATCACGCCGTAGACGCTCTCGCTCAGGCGCAGTGGCCGGCGCGGCGACGTCACCGTCGCACGGATGAGCACCGAGCGCGACGCGGTGTCCACTGCCGCGTTCACGCCGGTCACCGCGCCGGCGCCCACCGGATCGCCACCCGCTTTCTCACCCGCCGTGAACACCACGGCGGCGCCTGGCCGAACATCCGCCGCCTCGGTCGGACCGAGCGACAGCGCGACGTCGAACGCCGAGGGATCGGCGACCTCCACCAGGACCTGACCCGCGTCCGCCGGCGCGCCCAGCACGGCCGTCATCCGCGTCACCACCCCGCTCACCGGAGACCGCAGCACGGAGAGCGCCAGCGTACGCTGCGCCATCACCGCGTCGTTGCGCGCCTTCGCGAGATCGGATGCCGCCGTCTCCGCGTCCTTCCGCGGCACGATCCCCTCGTTGGCGAGCCGAAGCGCCCGGTCGTAGTTGCGCTGCGCAGCGGCGAGCGCCGCCTGCGCGGCGTTCGCCGCCGCCGCGAAAGTGGCCTGGTCGAACTCGATGAGCGGCTGGCCCGCCCCGACGCGTTGTCCCTGCGCGACGAAGATCTTGGCCACCCGCGTCGGCGACGGTGCGCTCAGCGCGGCGTAGTGGCCCGGCCGTGCCACCACCGTTCCGATCGCGGACCGCGTCGTCGAGAACGGCTCGATCGTCGCCTTCGCCGTCTTTGCGGCCACCACCGGCTTGGCGGTGTCGTCGGCCGCCGCGTTGCCCTTCTTGCATGCGCTCGACAGCGACACCAACGCGCAGCCGACCAGCACGGCGCGACGGGCGGGCGGGCGGCAGAACGATCCGATCATTGTGGTGGCACCGGCTGGGTGAGCGCGCGCAGCTCCGCCTGGATGGTCAGCAGCGCGGCGAGGTCATCGATGTACTGGCCAAGCACTTCGCGCGCCGTGCGGCGCGCCTCGAGCACCGCCGGCAGCGCCGACGCGCCTTCGCGATACGCGGTGAGCGACTTGACCGCCACACGCTCGGCGCGCACGACGAGCTCCTGGTCGCGCATCACGCGCGAGCGGAGCGACTCGCGCTCCCGGAGTCCCTCCACCAGACGTTGCCGGACCTCGAGCCGCGTCGCCGTCAGCGTCGCATTCGCGCGTGCCCGCTCCGCCTCCGCCATGGCGATGGGACCCTGATTGCGGTTGAAGAGCGGCAGCGGTAGCGAGAAGCCGATGAGTGGCATCTTCCTGTTCGGCGGATCCTCCGCCGGATCGTCCCACTCGACGCCGAGGATCAACGACGGGAACGCGAACACGTTGCGACGCTCGGCACGCACCGTGAGCTCCGCCGCCTGCAGCGACGCCTCGGCTGCGGCCACGCTTGGTGTCGTGCCCATCGTCGGAGGCAGGAGGCTCGCCGTCGTGCTTGGCGACGTGACCACGGCAGCTGGCGGAAGGATCACGTCCGCCGTGCTGTCCACGCTGCGGAGCATCTGCTCCGTCGCCGTCGGCGCGAGACGTAGGGAATCGGCGAGCACGATCACGATGCTGTCCGCCGGAATGCCCATCAACGTCTGCACCGTGAGCACCGCGCTCATGTACGTGAGCGCGTCCGTCGCCGCGACGTTCGCCTGCTGACCGGCGGTCACCGTGGCGAGATCCACGTCCAGATCGCTGGCGTCACCGACATCGCGCCGCGCCACCGTCATCTTGCGCAGACTGTCGGCATCACGTGCCGTCTGCCGCGAGAGTCGCAACCGTGCATCGGCGGCCAGCGCACGTGTATAGATCGTGTCCACTTCCAGCAGCGCTGCCGCGCGCTCGGAGAGCAGCCGCAGCCGCGCGGCGCGGACGGACGCGTTGGCCGATGCGACGCGAGGACCGCGCGTCCAGGGCGCGTCGAGCGGAACGTCGATGTTGATGTGCTTCCTGGGCACCGCCCCGCTGTGCGTGAAGCCGACGGTCGGATTCGGTATCGCGCGCGCCGTGATCAGCTGTGCACGCGCCACTGCGCTGTCAGCTCGCGCGAGCGCCACGCGGGTACCCCCCGCAAGGGCCGCCCGCTCCGCGTCCGCCCGCGTGACAGGCACTTGCGCTACGACCGGCGTGGCGGCGGCAAGCAGCAGCATCGCACCCAGCGACGCGCGACGTCGCGGGAGCATCGTCGAAATATCAGTCACTCGGTGTAGGCTAACGGCACGACCTGTCAGGAGGATGACACGCGACATCCCACTCATGCGATGGTCTGTGGAGGTCGTGGAAAGACGACGGTCACGCGCGTGCCGGCGTGGCCGGCGACGCTCGATCCGGTCCCGTCACCGGCCGGCCCGAAGTTGATGCGCGCGCCATGCACGTCAGACACCCAGCGCGCGATCGAGAGGCCGAGTCCCGCGCCGCCGCCGCGCGGTCTCGACGGATCGCCGCGATAGAAACGCTCGAAGATGTGCGGCAGCTGCTCCGCTGCGATGCCGACACCGGTGTCCTCGACCACCAGCGTCGGCTGGGGGTCTGGCAAGACGCGCACCCGCACCGACCCGCCGCGCGGCGTGAACTTCACCGCGTTGTCGAGCAGCACGATCACGAGCTCTCGCACGAGCACCGCGTCGCCGATCACCGCTGTCTCCTCGAACTGGTCCACGATGAGCGACACACCCGCCGCGGTCGCGAGCGTGCGGACCGACAGCGCCGCATCGAGCACGACGTCGTCGAGGAAGAATCGCGCGCGCGCCACCGGCCGCTCTCCCGCATCGGCGCGCGCCAGCAGCAGCAGGTCGTCCACCGTGCGGCCCAGGCGGCGCGCCTCGTGTCCCATCGACCGCAGGGTCGACGCATACGCCTCGACGCTGCGCTCCTCCTGCAGCGCCACGTCCGCCTTGGTGCGCAGCACGGCGATCGGCGTCCGCAGCTCGTGCGCCGCGTCGGCCATGAAGCGCCGCGTGTGCTCCATCGAGCGCTCTACGGGCGCCGTGGACTTCTGCACCAGGAACCAGCCGCCAAGCAGCACGAGCACCACCGCGGCGAGCGCCACACTCCCGAACGCGGCGATCAGTGCCGAGTACCGATCGGCGAGCTCCACTTGATCGGCGACGACGGCAGCCACCAGCAGCTGCCCCGACGCGAGCCGAAACCGCTCGGCGTGCAGCGAGAGCGTGCGGTCTCCCGTCGTGTCACGTTCGGTGTCGAACGATCCGGCCGCCGTTGCCTGCCGTGCTGCCGCGCGGATCCACTCGCCCGCGGCGGCCGGTTTGACCGGCGCTCCCGAGCTGTCGAGCAGAAACAGCGTCCGGTCGGGGATGTGCAGCTCGTCCACCGCGTCCACCACCGCGCCTCGCGCGCTCACCGATTCCATCTCCCGAATGCGCGCCGCGCGCACCAGCTCCTGTGTCGCGTCGCGCAGCGAGTCTCCGAGCTGTTGCGTCAGCTGCGCATGGATGACCGCATACAATCCGCCGCCGAGCACGAGCAGGGTGATCCCGAGCGTCGCGGCGTACCAGGCCGTCAGCCGCCGGCGCAGGCGCGCGAGCGGCTGTGGTGTCGCGACCGTGCCGATCACGTCCCAAGCCGATAGCCGGCGCCGCGCATCGTGTGGATCAGCTTCGGCTCGAACCCGTCGTCGAGCTTCCGACGGAGCCGTCGTACCAGCACCTCGAGCACGTTCGTGAACGGGTCGTGGTTGTCGTCCCACACGTGGGCCGTGATCGCGGCGCGGTCGAGCACCTCGTTCGGATGCTCGGCGAAGCACTCGAGCAGCGCAAACTCTTTCGCCGTGAGCTCGATGTCCCGCCCCCCACGACGCGCGCGGCGCGCCGCGAGATCGATCTCCAGGTCGGCGACCTGGACGACTCGCGGTTGCAGCGTCGGACGCCGGCGGGCCAGTGCACGCACGCGCGCCACCAGCTCCTGGAACGCGAACGGCTTGGTGAGGTAGTCGTCTGCCCCCGCGTCGAGTCCGGTCACCCGGTCGTCCACCGCATCCCGCGCCGTGAGCATCAGAATTGGAGTGTCCAGCCCGCGGCCACGCAGCGCCTGACAGAGCTCGAATCCCGATCCGCCCGGGAGCATGACGTCGAGGATCATCACGTCGAACTCGTCATGCGTCGTGGCCGCCAGTCCCTGTGCCGCGGTGCCTGCCAACACCACGCGCGCACCCACCCCGCGAAGCCCCGCCGCGAGCTCCTGCGCCAGCACGGCATCGTCCTCGACTACGAGCACGCGCATCATTTACTGGTCGGTTGCGGGCCCGGCAATTCCGCGCGGCGTGGCACATCGCACGACTGACCCGGCCTCAGGGGCCGGGCGCTGCACGGGCTGAGCACATGGATCCTGAGCTGCATGATGCCGATAACTCAACCACGCGTCCAAAGAAGCGGCAAGGACGCGCGCGGCCATTGGGTCTCCGACTGCCCGACGCGATCGAGCCCGCCGGCTGACTGCGCCGGCGGGCCCTACGCCGTTGTCCTCTCTCTATATATGTGGTGCTTCGCTCCGGACGGTGGCGCACCCAGGAATTCCGCACGAGTCGCGCCATCGCCGGCGACGCTGCACGACATTCGTGCGCCCTCCTATCATTCGTCATGCCCTCTGCCTTTCCCTCGACTGCTCCGCGCGCTCGTCTCCTCGTCGCCGCGCTGCTCGCCGCACCCGTGCTCGGCTGCGCCCAGGCCGTCGCAGCGTCGGCGCCCGAGCCCGCGCCCGCCGTCCCGATGCCTGCCCCCCTGCCGCCTCTGCCGCGCTTCGCCGTCGTCGGCGCGCTGGTTCCGGCGCCCCCGGCTGCGGTCGGAATGGATTCCACCTTCCCCGCGCGGCTCGATAGCATCATCCGCGTCGGACTCGCGGAAGGCGCCGCGCCCGGCGCCGCCGTCGCCGTCGGGCGGTACGGGCGCCTGGTCCAGCTCAAGGCGTATGGCACACTGGACTACGCCCCCAATTCACCAGCGGTCGACCCGTCCTCCCTGTACGATCTCGCGTCGCTCACCAAGGTGGTCGTCACCACCACCGCAGCGATGATCCTCGAGGAGGCGGGAAAGCTCGACATCAATCGCCCGGTGAGCTCGTACCTCTCCGAGCTCAGCGCACCCGACAAAGCGCCGATCACCGTCCGCATGCTGCTCACGCACAGCGGCGGCCTCGAGGCCGGAGCGCCTCTTTACCGCCAGGCACGCGGGAAAGCCGAGTACCTCACCCTCATCAATCAGCGCCCGCTGGCGTACCCGCCCGGCACACAGACCGTCTACAGCGACTGGGACATGGTCCTGCTGCAGGCCGTGATCGAGCGGATCGCCGGGATGTCGCTCGACAGCTTCGCCGAAGGGCACATCTTCAACCCGCTCGGCATGCGGGACTCGCGCTTCCGGCCGGACACCAACGACCGTGCGCTCCGCCAGCGGATCGCCGTCTACACGGCAGACAACCTGCGCGGCGGCCCACTGCAGGGCACCGTGCACGACGCGAACGCCTGGGCCATGGGTGGCGTCTCCGGACACGCCGGCCTGTTCTCGTCGGCGCGCGATCTCGCCATCTTCGCGCAATTCCTGCTCGACGGGGGCACGTACAACAACGTGCGCATCCTCTCGCCGCAGACCATTGCCCGCTGGACGTCGCGGCAGGGGCCGGGCGCCAGCCGCGCGTTGGGGTGGGACACCCCGGCCACAGAGTCGAGCGCCGGACACTACTTCTCCCCCCGCAGCTTCGGACATACCGGGTTCACCGGAACGTCGCTGTGGATCGACCCCGAGCGAGGGCTGTTCGTCGTGCTCCTCATGAACCGGGTGAACTCGCACGGCGAAGCGACGCGCCACGCTCAGCTGCGACGCGACGTCTCCGATGCGGTGCAGCGAGCCGTGATCGACGCGCCGCTCATCGACTGGGAAGGCCTCAAGTAGCCTGACGCGCGAGCCCGCGCCGCGAGACGCTTACCGCTTCGGTCCGTCGTCCGGGCCGGCGAATCGGACGCCCGGAAGCCGCTCCTTCATGTCGCGCAACGCGGTGAAGCGCGCCGAGAGCGGCACGAACTGCTGTACCATGGGATGGCTCGCCAGCCGCTCCACGTGCGTCCACACGTTCGGATCGCGCTCGGCGAGCGTGGCCGCGCAATCCGCCACGAGCCACGCGGCGGCGTATCCGTCGGATCCCTCCAGCCGCTCGAGCGCGTGATCGAGCCGCGCCTCCGCCTCGTCGTGCTTTCCGTCGTGCGCGAGGAGACGGATGGTGAGCCCCTCGAGCAGCTCGCGCTTCTGGAACCACCAGTCGTAACGCGTGTCCAATCGGCGCATCGCGCCCTCCAGCGCGCTCCGCGCGCCGGCGATGTCGAGCAGCCGGAGCGCGGCCAGCCCGGCACCCGCGTGAGCGCCGATCGCGATGTCCTCCGTGCCCAACTGATCGGCAAGCACCGTCGTCTCGCGATAGAGTCCCACCGCAGCCTGCGCGTCGCCGCGCTCCTGCTGCAGGTTGGCGAGGTTGTACAGCGCGGCGAGGCGGCTGGCGTTGTTGCGCAGCGTGGTGTAGAGGCGGAGGGCGTCGTTCAGGGCGTCGTGCGCCGCGTCGAAGTCGCCGCTGCGCATCCCGATCACGCCCAGGTTCATCGACGCGCTCGCCGCAATGTCGAGCGCCTGTGCGTCGCGGGCGATCGCCAACGCGGCGCGGAACGCATCCGCGCCGGCCGGGTCGTCGCCCGTCCGCATCCGCGCGACGCCGAGCGTGAGATAGCCGCGTGCTTCCATGACGCGATCGCCGCGCGTGTGGGCCCGGGCCACCAGCTCGAGCAGCAGATCCACCGCGTCCTGCGGCCGTACCGCGAGCAGCGTGATCGCCAGTCGGTGCATCGCCTCGCCGGCGAGCGGTTCGTCGCCGTGCTGGTCCGCGATCCGCAGCGATTCCTCCGCGATACGGATCGCCTCGTCCATCTCGCCGATCCGCGCGAGCGTCTGCACGAGCAGAGAGCGGGTCTGCACCACATCCTGGCAGCTGCCGACGCGTTCCGCGGTCGCCAGGAGCTCTCGGCACTCCGTCTCCGTCTCCCGGGCACCCTGTCCGAGGCGCACGCGCGCCTGCAGGCGCCGCAGCTCGACCGGCAGCGCCTGCGCGGGCTTGGCCGCGAGCCCTGGAGACGCGAGGATCGCGTCGCATGAGCGCTCCACGTCCGCCCACCGTCCCGATTGCTCGGCCGCGCGCGCGAGCTCCTCGTGCACGGCGGCGCGCTCGTCGTCGTTCGCGGCGTGTAGGAGCGCATGGCGGAGAAACTCCGCCGCTTCGTCGAGCGCGTACAGCGTCATTGCGCGAGACGCCGCCCGGCGACACCACGCGTAGGCCTTCTTCGAGTTGCTGCTCGCGGCGTAGTGCGACGCGATCTGATCCACCGCGTCCGGCACCCGCGCCGCGAGCACGTCACCAACCTGCTCGTGCTTCAAGCGCTGGCGGGCCGGGCTCACCGAGTGCAGCACCGCGTCGATCAGGAGCGCGTGCGCGAACTGGTACGTGTCGTCGTCGTGCTCCCGCGCCGGCTCCAGCACCGACGTCGCGAGCCCCGCGTCGATCGCGTCGAGCACCGTCTCCATGTTCACCCCCGCCGCTTCGGCGAGGAGCGGCAGGGAGAAGGTGCGGCCGATCGCGGCGGCCGTGACGAGAATCTTCATCGCCTCCGGCGTCAGGCGCGACAGCCGGCGGCCCACGAGATCCGTCATCCCCGCCGGCAGCGACAGCGAGCTCGGGATCGTCCACGTCCAGGTCGTGCCGTTGTAGCTGAACACTCCCTCTTCCGCCATCGTGCGCAGCAGCTGCATCACGAGGAACGGATTCCCTTCCGTGTGGCGCAGCACGTAGTCGAGCAGATCGTCGCCCAGCTCCGCCCGGTGCAACGCCCCCTGCAACCACTCCCGCACCTCCGCCGCCGTCAGCCGCTCGAGCCGCAGCTCGCGCACCCGCTCGTCCCGCGACAGCCGCTGCCGACGTTCGCGAACGACGCCGTACGCCGCCTCCTCGGTGCGAAGCGTCACCGCGATGCAGATCCGCTCGGACACGAGCTGGGCGAGCAGATAGTCCAGCGCATCCCAGCTGGCCGTATCGGCCCAGTGCATGTCCTCGAGCACGAGGGTGAGCGGCCGTGCCTCGCTGGCCGCCCGTAGGAAGGTCACGAGCTCCAGGAGCAGGTGATGCGCCTGATTGGCCTCGAGAGGTGCCCCGCGAACCAGCGACGTCGGATCCCCGCTGCTCCGCAGCTCGGGTACGAGCCGCTCGAGCAGCGGCCAGGAGCGGGCTGGCGCGAGGCCCAACGTGTGGAGAGCAAGCACCACGTCGGCGAAGGGGCCGAACGGTGGGCGGCTTTCGGTCTCCAGCGCCCGCCCCGTCACCATCACCGCGCCGCGCAGCCGAGCTTCCGGCAGCAGTTGCCGAAGGAGCGTCGACTTCCCGACCCCCGCCTCGCCGATGACCAGCCGCGCCTGCGGTCCCACCCGGACGCTGTCGTCGAGGGCCGCAACGAGCGCACGCAACTCGGCCACCCGGCCCACGAACCGGTTGAATACCAGCTGCGGCGGTGCTCCGGTCGCCGTGCCCGCGACGACGACTTTGTCACGGCCAGCTCGCTTGGCGTCGAACAGCGCGCGGTCGGCCGATGTGAACAGCGCCTCGAACGTCTCGCCGTGGGCCGGCGCCGTGGCCACACCGATCGAGAGGGTGACCGTGAGCGGCTTCGCTTCATCCGCGCGCGGAGGTATCGGCGTCGTGGTCGTGATGTGCCGCACGTGCTCGGCGAGCGAGCGCGCCGCCTCCACGTCGAGACCGGGAAGCAGCAGCACGAACTCGTCACCCGCGTAGCGGCCGACGTATTGTCCCGGGCGGAGCTGGTCCCGCAGCACGCCGGCCACGAGTCGCAGCGCGTCATCACCGGTCAGATGGCCGTACGTGTCGTTGACCGATTTGAAGTGGTCGACGTCCACGACGAGCAGCGAGATCTGTGCACCGGTGCGCCTGCGCTCGGCCAGCACCGCCTCGGTCACGTTCACGAACGCACGTCGCACCAGCGCGCCGGTGAGATCGTCCTCCTCCGAGATCGTGACCGGCGAGCCGCTCGCGCGCCGGGCCGGCAGCGCCCGCTGCGCCGCCGGCGCCGTGTGCACCGTGCCACGACGCACGAGCTCCTCGAACTTCGCGAACAGCTGTGGGTCGAACTGCTTTCCAACCTCGCGGCGCATGATCTCCATCGCCTCGAGGTGCGAGAAGGCACGCTTGTAGCTGCGCTCGGTCGTGAGCGCGTCGTAGACGTCGGCGATGCAGAGGATCCGCGCCGGCAGTGGAATGTTCTCGGCGGACAGCCCATCGGGATAGCCGTAGCCGTCCCAGCGCTCGTGGTGGCTGCGCACCATCGGCGAGACGTCCCACGGGAACTCCACCTCGGCCAGCATCCCGACGCCCGCGGCCGGGTGTTGGCGCATGAGCGTCCATTCATCCTCCGTCAGACTGCCGGCCTTGTTCAGCGTCTCGGCCGGGACGATCAGCTTGCCCACGTCGTGGAGAAGCGCGCCGATCCGGAACCAGAACAGCGACGTTTCGTCGAGGCCGGCCTTCGCCGCCACGGCGCCCGCGAGATCGGCGACGCGCTCGCAGTGACCCTGCGTGTGCACGTCCTTCGATTCGATCGACTCGCTCCAACGCCGGACCACATCGAGGAAATCTCCCTCGAGGCGAGCCATGCGACGGCCTACATCCGCGAGCTCGTGTCGGGCCCGGAGTGCAGTGAAGCAGACGTGCGCGCGATTCAGCGCCTGCAGTGTCTCGCGGTTGCGGCCGAGGCGCGCGTATAGCTCCGCAAGCTCGCGGCTCGCATCCCCTTCGAGCGTGAGATCCCGCGCGGCCATTCCCGCGGCGCACGCGCGGCGCAGATGCTCCTCCGCCGCGGCGAGGTCGCCCGCCTCACGGGCGATGACGCCGTAGATCTTCTGCGCCTCACCGTCGGCCCGGCCGTCGCCGAGGTGTGCCGCGAGTGCCATGGCACGGTCGCAGCGCCGCTTGGCTTCGTCGAAGTCGCGCCGCTCGATCTCGAGTGCCGCCGAGTTGACCTCCAGCTCGATCCGCAGCGAGAGGCCCCCGAGCGCGTCCGCGATGCCCAGTGCCTCGGTGAACGCTTCCTCCGCGGTGTCGAGCCGGCCCAGCTCCAGATTGGCGATGCCCAGGTTGCTCAGCGTTCCGACGATGTTGTCGAGCAGCGAGTGACGGCGCCCGTGCGCCAGCGCGTCCTGGTAGTAGCGGAGCGCCTCGCGGAAGTCGCCGCGAATCTTCGCCAGCGTGCCGAGGTTGGTCATGACGTCCACGTACAGACGCGGGTCGGTCGTGGTCGTGCCGCGCGTCAATGCGTCGCGAAACAAGCGGTCGGCCAGCTCGAGCTCGCCCTCACGCCAGCGCGCGGCGGCCAGCACGTTGAGCGCATGACCCAACACCGCCCGGTCGTCACTCAGCTCGGCCACCGCCACGGCGGCTTCGGAGCAGTCGGCGGCCGCTTGATAGTCCGCATCTACCTCATGCGTCCGCGCGATCCATCGCAGCAGTGTGGACGCCGTGGAGGACGACGGCGCCTCGAGGCTGCGCAGCGCGCGCTCGTAGAGCGTCCGCGCCTCACCGCGCCGCCCCAACCTGTCGAGGCGCCGTGCTTCGTCGATCAGCTCGCGCGCCGGCGCCTGCTCCGACGCCTGAACGAGGCGAAGGTGCGATGCGCGGGCCGAGACGAAATCGCTGGGTGAGTTGGCCACAGGATTGTGCCGCGGGGGCTCGGAGGCGAACGAGGGCCGGCGACAGCGCGCAGTCGCGCCTCCGCCGGCCCTCTGGCTTCCGCCTATGCGGAGGCCACAACGCTGGGTCGGAGGCTACTCGCGCTCCGCCACCAGATATCCACTGAAGTGCTTGATGCGACGGATGACTTCGTGCAGCGAACGATCGTATCGCGATACGAGCGTTGGGTCATCCAGCGACTCGTCGACGCATGTCGCGGTGGGCGAGGCGCAGTAGAGCACGTTGTACGTCGCCATCCCTTTCGGCACTCTCGTGACGGAAAGGTCCAGCTCGACCGTCGTGCGCGGATTGAAGCGGATCGCCGGCTGGAGATCGACACGCGGCAATCCCTTTGACGCCCCTGTCACGACCACGGTAATGGTCGTACGGCTCGTCGACGTGACGCAGGGCGCATCCCACCACCCCGGGCCGTAGCCGGACTCCGCGACACACACGGCGTTGGCCGGCAGATTCAGCGTATGCACGCCAAACTGCAGATGGTTCTGGCGAGTCGGATTGATCGAGAAAGTGTAGGTCTGAATGTCCTCATCCACAGCCCGAGCGCCGCCCGGGCCGGATTCGTTGGGCGACCGGGAGAAACCGGCACTCGACGGGGTCGTGACAGGCGCTGGGGCCGTGGCGTCGGAGCAGGCACTCGACGCGACGACGACGCCTGAGAGCATCAGAGCGGAGAGACGGTGGCGCATCGGGCTCAACGTGAGAGAAGTCCTGAGGAGCGCCGTCGCCCCGATGTCGCAACGCGGCGAGGTACGCCAGCGTGGGTGCGACCAGGTCTGCATTGGCAACGCCAAGGCCATGGTGAGGGGCGTCACACAACGGTCAGCATGTCCCCCGCATTTCCAGGCCGTTCCGACTATCGGCCGAAACGTCCCTCTGCTTCGGTCGATTGGTCCGGACGATCGTCATGGCCGTGCCGTGCATTGTGCATGATTGTTCGCATCATGCGACGGACGTCCGTGGCCGGCGGCTAGTGCGGATCACGAGGGGCCAGCGGACGGTCCGCGTCGCGCCTGGAGCGCCCCATCGCGGGGCGAGCTCCCGCACGAGCGCGGGGACCGGATCTTCGTCACGTGCGGCCCGGTAGCGGTTCACGGCGGACCACGTCGCGACGTACCCGGCGAACTGGGAGAGCGTCCACTCGGCCTGCATCTCGAACCGGTGCGTGCTTTCCTCCCGAAATGGAAGCTCGAGGCCCGCGTATCCGGTGTCGACGTGCGAGCGCTCGCTCGGCCAGTATGCGCCGACTGTCTCGTGGTAGAAGCGGCCAACCGGCGAGTCGAGATCGTCGCCCAATGTGATCAGTCCATAGCTCCACGCGGCGAAGACGCCACCTGGTCTGAGCACGCGTGCGACCTCCTGATAGAAGGCCACGAGGTCGAACCAGTGGAGCGCCTGGGCGACCGTCACGACGTCGACGGAAAGGTCGGGGAGCGCTGCCTGCTCGGCGGTCATCGCGGCGTAGTGGACGCCCTGAGACCGTTCGGCGTGTGCGAGTTGTGCGACGCTGGGATCGGTGGCGATCACTTCCCGAAAGTGCGCGGCGAGCGCGACCGCGGCCTGACCATTCCCCGTTCCGCAGTCCCACGCTCGCTGCCGATCGATCGCCTGATCAGCGAGCCACCGGAAAAGCACGGCGGGATAGTGCGGCCGGAAGCTGGCGTATGCCGGCGCGGCGACGCTGAAATGGTCGGAAAACCGGCTCATCGTAGCGAAAAGGTATAAATGCGTACATAATGCATGGAGCACTCACACACGCGGAATCTCCGATGTCCTCGCAGGGCCTGTGGCCGGCGTCCGTCATGCCCGTTCGGTCCGCCGCGTCCCGACCTTCGGTCAGGCCGCGGACGGGGCAGAATAGTCGACATGACTGATTCGTCGGAGCCGCGTTTCGTACCCCGCACTCGCTCGTCGATCGAGCCGGTCCGCGACTTCGTGGATGGCGACGGCACTCGCTGGCGCGTCTACGAGATCGCGTTCTCCGACTACGACCGGCGGCGCGGTTTGTCGCTGATCTTCGCCACCGACGTGGCGGTGCGCCGCGTCCGCAACTACCCGGCGAATTGGGCGACGTTGTCGGACGAAGCACTCGCCGCACTGAGCTGGGCGATCTAGCCGCGCGCGAGCGCGTCTTGTTAGACTGGCGTGCGCCCCGCGCTCGTGGCGCCCAGCACTCTCACCTTCGCGTCGGCGTCCGATGGAGCGACCTCGGACAGCAGGCGTGTCACGAACCGCTGCCCTTCCGAGATGCGTTCCACCTCGATCGCGACGGCCTCGATCGCCTGCTCGATGCGGTCTAGCCGCTGGGCGGTCTCGGGCGATACTGCCGCCGCACGAGGCAACGAGCCTCGCTTCCACAGCCCGCGTGAGAGCGAGGCCGCGATGGGGAAGAGCACGAAGAGAATGAACAGCCCCATCAGCGGCGCGAAGTTGTTGGCCATCCGGTTGTCGGTGCTCGGTCCCCATCCGAAAATCGGCTGCTGCTGCTCGGCAATCGCGGCGACGGGTGCCGCCGAGAGCTGCTGTCCCGTCTGGTCGATGTCGGACTCCAGCCTGGCGATGCGGCTGTCGAGCACGGCGAGCCGTTGCTCGAGCCCAGCCTTGTCGGCACCCATGGCGCTGCGAAGCTGTCGGGCCACTTCCTTGCGCCTCGCCGTCGCGGAGCTGACCTGATCGGACAGCACTTTCCGGCGAGCCATCAGCCCAGCCACTTCCTGCGCGGTGAGCGGCACGCCACCCAGATCTCGTGGCGTGACGGTGATGCCGCCGACCGAAGTAGGAGGCGTGGGCGGCACCGGGGGCTGCGAGGTGGGGGTTTGCATCATGCTTCTCTCTACGGGAGGCGCGGACGCCGAGTGTCAGGCGAGATTTACCGGTCTCCGGCCGCACCGGCTAGGTCGGATGAGGGTGCGCTTCATGCATCGAGCCGGCCGCACTCACCCCCATGCTCTCTTTCGCAACCGTCTCACTGCTCGCCATGGCGACCGTCATGGCGATTCTCGTCAGCGTCGCCGCGCGCGCCCTGCTCCGCCCGGCTGGCGGCGGACCATCGCAATGGTCGTTGCGCGGTCCCGTGCTGCGGCTGGCGGTGAGCGTCCTGATCGCCGCCGCTGCGCTCGCGCTCTTCGTCGAGGTGGCGGACAATGTGCTCGACCAGGATGAGCTGGCTAAATTTGACGGGTACGTCCTGGCGGCGCTCCAACCAATGCGCACGACGACCGGGCTGGCGGTCGCGAGAGCGGTGAGCATGGTTGGCACCTTTGCGTTCATGACGCTGCTTGCCGCAGCGGTCGTGCTCCTCGTCCATCGCCGCCACTGGCGGCCGGCGCTCGCCGGTTGGGCGCTCGTCGTCGGTGGAGGCCAGCTCGTCGAGCAGATCCTGAAGCACACCTTTCACCGCACGAGGCCTGCCGGTGCCGCGCGATACCTGGCGTCGACGAGCTTCAGCTATCCGAGCGGCCACTCGATGGGATCGATGATCGGATATGGTGTGCTCGCGTATCTCATACTGTTGCGGGTGCGGGGGCAATGGACGCGGGCGGCCATCACGGCGCTGGCCGCGCTCATCATCCTTGCGGTCGGCACGAGCCGTCTCGTGCTCGGCGTGCATTACTTCACCGACGTAGTCGGCGGATTCGCGGCGGGGGCGATGTGGCTGGCGCTCTCGATCGCGATCATGGAAGCGCAACGGTGGAGAGTCATCGGCGAGTCGAGTGCAGCGCATCCGCTGCCCGGGGACGGCGCGCAGTCGGCATGATCCACCATCTCGGGGAGTTGATCGGCGCCTACGGGTATTACATCGTCGCGCTGTTCATCTTTCTCGAAGGGATCGCGATCCCTTTTCCGACGGATACCACCATCGTCACGGCGTCGGCGTTTGCCGCGCAAGGGCGGCTCTCGCTGTTCGGGATCTTCATCGTGTCCACGGTCGCCGCCACGACGGGAACGACGGTGGCCTTTCTGCTCGGCCGGCGCGGCGGCGCGTTTTTCGACCGCCATTCTCGCAAGGTCAGTCCCGCGGTGCTGGCACGAACGCGCGCGTTCTTCGACCGACATGGCGGCATGGCCGTCGCCGTCGGGCGCTTCATCCCCGTGGCGCGCATGCTGATCTCGCCGATGGCCGGTCTCTCCACGATGAGCCTCGCGCGATTCACCGTGTTCAATGCCGTCGGCGCCGCGGTCTGGGCGGCGGTGTTCTGCGCCGTCGGATTTTTCTTCGGACAGCATCCGCATTCCGTCGCGGGAGGGCTGGCGCGAGCGGCGCTCGTCGTCGCGGTGGGGTTGGCGGTCGTCGTCACGGTCGCGGTGGCGGGCGGCTGGCTCGTGGAGGAGAGCGACGCCGCCTGGCGCGCGGAAGGCACCGTGTGGCATCGGATCCTGATGACGGCGCCGGTGCGGTGGCTCGCGACGCATTCACCGCGTGCGCGACGCTTCCTCTTCCGCCGCTTCAGTCCTGGTGACTATCTCGGGCTGAATCTCACGTTGGGGCTTGGCCTCAGCTTCATGGCGCTGGTGATCTTCGGTGCCGTCATGCGCGCATTGTTGACGGGTGAGGCCGTGCCACAGTTCGACCTCGCGCTCGCGGCGGCTCTGCGGGAGACCGCGAACCCCGGAACCGATGCATTCTGGCGCGCCGTGACGCGTCTCGGGACCGTACAGGCGATGCTCGTACCGGGCGTCGCACTGGCGCTGCTCTTGGTCCGACGGCACGGCTGGCTACCGTTGGTCGGCGCGACCGCGGCGGTCGCTGGTGGTGCGCTGCTCGACGTCGCGGTGAAGCACTTCCTCGTCCATCCGCACTCGGTGGCGTCGACGAGCGACAGTGTGACCATGGGCACACCGAGTGGGCAGGCCCTCGGCACGGTGGTGGGATATGGCATGATCGCGTACTTTTTCGTGCTGCTCGTACCGCGTCGCCGGATCGCGGTGTTCGCGGTCGCGGCGCTGAGCGCGTTGGTGATCGCGATCAGTTTTGGCCGCCTCTACCTCGGCGAGCGTTACTTCAGCGATGTCGTGAGTGGCCTCGCGGCCGGCTTTGTGTGGCTATCAGCCTGCGTCACGGGATTGGAGGTCGCGCGCCGGCGCGGCGAGCGCACGGTGCTGCCGGAGCTCGATCGACGCTGAGCTGCCGCCGCTGGCGCCTCCTCGTCGCCGGCGCGACGTTTCAATGCATCTCGCCGCGTTCATTCGCCAATCGACCTTCACGCGACCATCGCCGATCCTCTGCCTCCCATGCCCACGTCCACCGTTCGCCATTTCCGCTGGTCCGATCTCCCCGAGGAGCACGTGACCGACGTCATCTCGCGCAAGCTGATCACGGGCGATCAGATGATGATCGCGCACGTGTATCTCAAGAAGGGTGCGCTCGTGCCACAGCACTCGCATCACAACGAGCAGCTCACCTACATCATCTCCGGCGCGCTGCAATTCTGGATCGGCGCCGACCGCGCCGAGGAGGTGGTAGTGCGGGCTGGAGAAGTGCTTCACCTGCCGTCGAACGTGCCGCACGAGGCGCGTGCGCTCGAGGATACGCTGGACGTGGACGTGTTCTCGCCGCCGCGGCAGGACTGGCTGGACGGGACGGACAGCTACTTCCACAAGAAATAGCGATGGATCTCGGCTTGCACGACAAGGTCGCTCTCGTGGCCGCGTCGAGTCGCGGTCTCGGGCGCGCGGTGGCGGAAGAGTTGGCGCGCGAAGGCGCGAACCTGGTGCTGTGCGCGCGCGGTCTCGATGCGCTCCGCGACACTGCGGACGCGATTCGGACCGACACGGGTGTCCGGGTGGAGGCGGTAGGGGCGGATCTCGGGCGTGCGATCGACGTGTCGCGGGTGATGGAGGCCGCGCAGCGGGCGTTCGGCCGCATTGATATCCTCGTCACGAACTCCGGCGGACCGCCGGCGGGACCGTTCGAGAGTCACTCCGCCGACGCGTGGCACGAGGCAGTTCGCCAGAATCTCGACAGCGTGGTCGAGCTCACGCGCGCGGCACTTCCGGGGATGAAGGAGCGCCGCTGGGGCCGAATCGTCAACGTGACGTCGATCGCGGTGAAGCAGCCGGTGGATAATCTCATCCTCTCGAACAGCGTGCGTGCCGCCGTCACCGGATTTGCGCGCACGCTGGCGAACGAGGTCGCTCCGTTCGGCGTCACGGTCAACAGCGTGATGCCCGGCTACACGCGTACGCAGCGCGTGGACGATCTCGCGCAACGCAACGCCTCGCTACGCGGCACCACGCCTGGCGACGAGCGTGCCGTCTGGGAGAAGCAGATCCCCATGGGGCGCCTCGGCGAACCGCGCGAGTTCGCAGCGATGGTCGCGTTCCTGGCTTCGGATCGCGCCAGCTACATCACGGGTGCGTCGATTCCGGTCGACGGGGGCTGGATTCGCGCCATCCTGTAACCCGTGCGCCATCGAGCGTTTCGACGTTGGCCGAGCGCGGCGCCGCGTCGCCCCGAAGCACCCGTCGCACCGATGCGAGGGCGTATGTATCGGTGCGGCGCTTGCGCTCCGCGATGGCGCGGGCCTTCGACAAGCGCGCATCGAAGCGCGTCCGCGCATCCTCCGACGTTTGTGCTTCGCGGTAGCATTCGAGGAGCCGAACCTCGTCGTCGTAGCGCTTGAGCGCACGGTAGAGCGCGGCAAGGCGGCCGCACAGCCAGCCGGGCGGCACGGCGCCGCACCGAGTCGATTCCTCGAGCGTGACCTCGAGGAGATGCGTCGCCTCGACGAAGTTGCCGGCGCGTTGCAGCACTTCGGCGGAGCGAACCTGTTCCGCCGCCGGGCCGGCGACGTCCTGCGGAAGGGTCTTGTATCCGGGCACGGGAAACACGGTGGACGGTGTGAAGAGAAGCAACAACCTCTGCTCTCTCACGAAGGCCACACGCCGTGCTTCCATCTAGCGGGAGTTTGCGAAGTCCCTCTAGGGAGTTCGCGAAGATGCGCCGCAACGGCGCGTCAAGGTCGCGCGCTCGGTAAGCGGATCAGAACGGCAGATCGTCGAATGGCGGCGGCTCATCGGGAAACGGGGCGTCATCGCGCGGCGGCGCGAACGAGCTCTCGACCGGGCTGCGTCGCGGAACAGGGGCAGGATACGGACTCGTCGACCCGTCGCGCGGTGGCCAGATCACACCCTCGCATCCCGGCCCTCCGCGCTCCTTCGGCTTGTTCTTGCACTTGAAGTCCGGCGCGCGCGGATTCCGCTTCGACAGACGATCGTCCCACATTGGTCCGCCGCAGATCGGACATGCAGGCATCCCGGATGGTGATGCGGATGCACCGGCCGGAGCGCCACTCGCGACCGGTGTCGCGCCGCGCGGCGGCCAGATCACGCCGTCACATTGCCGGTCCTTGCACTTGAAGTCCGGCGCCTTCGGATTGCGCTTCCCGATGCGATTGTCCCACATCGCCCCTTGGCACTTGGGGCAGTTGGGAACGGTTTCGACGGCGTCGGGCTGATGTTCTGACATTGAACGAGGCGGCTGAGGTCGGGTTCGAACCCTCAATTTAGCGCCGCTCGTCGATCAATTGAATGGACTGCGCTCAGCCCGCGACGCGGGGCTCCTCGAGCTCGTACTTGAGCTGTACCGCCGCCATGCGCTCGATCAGCTCGAAGAAGAGGTCGTCCGGCATGTCGGCGCAGATCGGGCGAATGCGACGAATGAGGTCCTGGCGAATGGCGTGAAGCCGCTCGCCTTGCGCACGCACCTTGTTGGGTCGGTGCTTCATGTCTGCCCGTGCGGCTGAAGGGACTACTTTGTTCGGTAGATCCTCCGTAATGACGCGCAGGTTGAGGCTCAGCAACGGTTGCGCACGTCGCGTCCGTGACAAAAAGCGACACCGCCGCCGGGATGCTCCGGCGGCGGATACGCAATCGCCCTGCGACGAGCGTTACACGGCGTCCGACAGCGAGGTGAAGTTGAAGTCCCGCACCTTGATCGTCGGGAAGACGACGTTGCCGCCCGCTTCGGTGCCGGCGACCCGCATCGGACGTCCGAGCATCTCGAGGTTGTTGAGCAGGAACAGCGGACTCTCGTTGAAGCGCAGGTTCTTCACGGCCTTCGAGATCTTGCCATTCTCGATGAGGAACGTTCCGTCACGCGTGAGTCCGGTGTAGAGGACGGTACGAGGATCCACCTCACGGAGATACCAGAGGCGCGTCACGAGGATTCCGCGGGGGGTAGACGCGATCATCTGCCCGGTCGTCGCGTCACCGCCGGCCATCTTCACCGCACCGAGGCCGCCGTTCGGACGTGTGCTCTTCTTCTGCGCCCAGAAGCGGGAGTACTGAAGTTGCTTGAGCACGCCGTTCTCGATCCAGACTTCGCGGCCGAGAGGGAGGCCTTCCTGCGTCCAGGGCTGTCCGAGTAGCTGCGGATCGGACGGATCGGAAAAGATGGTCACCTTGGAGTCGACCACCTTGTCACCGATCTTCGTTCCACCCCCCTGCTTCGAGAACGCCGAGCGTCCTTCGTCGGCACTGCGGGCATCGAGGGCGAAGGCGAGCAGCTGCACGAGGTCGCCCACAGCTTGCGGTTCGAGGATCACGGTGTAGCGGCCCGGCTCGACGGCGACAGGGTTCCGTGAGGCGCGCGCCTTCTGGATCGCCTGATCGCTCACCGATCTGAAGTCGATCTGCTTCCAGTCGGGATGGTCGGCCGCGGCCCAGCCGGAGCCTGTGCCGTCGGCGGTCCGCACGGTGAGCTGATAGTTCGCGCTCGTGTTCGGAAAGTAGGCGTAGAGGCCCGTGCTCGAGGCGATGGCATTGTAGTTCGTGCCCGCGATGATGAAGCCGGCCGCAGCGAGATCGCCGGCGGCTTTCGCTGCGTCGATCGCCGTGTGCGCGGCCGCCGCGCGCTCGGCAGGAGTGAGATTGGCGGTCGAGTCGAAGAACGCGCTCACGTCCTGATACTGCTGCGGAGGGAGGAGCGGCATGCTCTCGGGATCGTCGGGTGCGAGCTTGGCGATGGACTCACTCTGTCGCACGGCCCGCTCGATGCCCTCCGGGGAGAAATCGCTGGTCGTGACCACGGCGTGCTTGGCGCCGTACCCGCTCTGCACGGCGAGCTGCGAGTTGGCGACGCCGCCCGACGTGCTGATGCGATTCGCCGCGAAGCGAATGTTGCCCTGATAGCCGCCGCCGAGCTGCGCGGCGATGGTGTCCGCCCGGGACAGCTTCACGACCCGCTCGAGGAACGCCTGCGCCTCGCTCCGGGACATCATGTCGCTCGAGGAGAGGGTGCTCCCCTTGCTGAAGAGACTCTTGGGAGCGCTCATGCCTTTCTCCCGGTGTTGATGACATTGATGTTGCGGAAGCGCGTCGGGACACAGCCGTGGCTCACCGCGTTGACCTGGCCGGGTTGTCCTTTGCCATCGAAGAAGCTGGCACCCATCTCGTAGCTGCGCCGTCCGCCGATCATGTCCATCGAATTCCAGAAGTCGGGGGTGCGCATCTGATAGGCGACGTCCTTCAACTGACCGATGATCTTGCCGCCCTTGATCTCGTAGAAAAGCTGTCCGCCGAATTGCGCGTTGTACCGCTGCTGATCGATGGAGAAGCTGCCGTCACCAACGATGGCGATGCCGCGATCGGTCGCGGCGATCAGGTCCTCCCACACCAGATCCCTGGACCCAGGGAGCAGAGAGACGTTCGGCATCCGTTGGAACTGCACGTCATACCAGCCGTCGGAGTGCGAGCAGCCGTGGCTCCGCACCGGGCGTTTCTGGCTCGCATACCACCAATCGAGCATCGGTGCCTGCTCGCGCGTCGTCTGGTAGTCGTTGACGATTCCGTCCTTGATGATGAGGAACTCGTCGGGCTTCACGCCATCGTCGTCCCAGCCGATGGTCGAACAACCGCCTTCCTGCGACCGGTCGCCCTGAATGTTCATGATGCTCGGTCCGTATCGAAACTTGCCGAGCTTCTCCCGCGGCGGCGCGAGGAAGCTGGTACCGGCGTAGTTGGCCTCGTACCCGAGCGCGCGATCGAGCTCGGTGGGATGGGCAACGCTTTCGTGGAGCGTGAGCCAGAGATGCGACGGATGCAGGACGAGATCGTAGCGGCCGACGTCGACTGGCTTGGCTTTGAGCTTCCCCGCGGCTTCCTCCCCCCACTGGCGCGCATGCTCGATGGGCTTGGCGTCGAGCAGATACTCGTAGCCGCGTGCCGCAGGCTGGATGACGTTCGTGCGAGTCTGGAAATCCGAAAAATCACTCGCCACGGCCGTGGCGGCGAAGGGGAGCCAGCTCCGGATCACGGTCTGGGTCGTGAAGGTTCCTTCCGTGTTCGCGTAGCTCTTCTCCTCCTTCACGAAGAACATGCTGCTGTTGACGAACTTCACGTTCGGCACCTTCATCGCTTCGGCGTTCGCGCGGATGAGAAGATCGGCCTTCTGCTCGATCGGCACGGTGAACGGATCGATGCGGTGCGGTGTGACGTAGCGACCATCGGGCGTCGGGGTGGCGGGGGCGAGGCGGACACGATCGGCGCCGGGAAGCGCGTTGGCCTTCGCGATCGCGAGTGCTTCCTTCGCTGCTGCGACGACCCCGTCCTTGGTCAAGTCGCGTGACGCACCGAATCCCCACGTGCCATTCACGAGCACCCGCACCCCCACGCCGAGGGTGTCGGTGTCCACGACGTTGATGATCTGCTGCTCGCGGGTGATGACGAAGTTGTTCCGATAGCGGCCGATGCGGGCGTCCGCGAACTCGGCGCCACCCAGCGTCGCGGCGTTGAGCGCTTCGGTCAGGAGCTCCTTTATTGCGGCGTCCATTGCCGGGAGCTTCGGCGGCGTGCCGCGTTGTGCCAGCGTTTCGGCGCGCGCCAACGCCGGCGCCGTGAGAGCGAGCGCGCCGGCGGCAGCGCTGGTCTTGAGAAAATCTCGCCTGGTCGTCATGGCAGTTTTCTGTAGAGGGGAGGAGAGGCTGATACCGCCTCGTGAATCATCTGTCCGACAGTCGACGAGGATCGAAGGTTGTTTCGGTCGAGCGGGTTCACCACGTCGTGTTCCTGAACCGGCTCGGCGGGCATCGGCGGCTGCCAATGTCCATCGGCGACACGGGCGCCGGAGCCAAGCGCTATCGCAGTAGCGACTTGGCTTCATGCGGGCTCGGGAGGAAGCGGACGTCCGCATGTTGCGCGGTGGACGGAAGCCGCGCAACCATTGGAGCAGTGCCTACGTTTCACTGAGGAACATGCTGCTCTTCCACGGATTAGTGACCAACCGTGGTGGGCTGGCCGCTCGGCAGAACGCTGTTCCTTTTGAAGTTGGTTATGTATGTGGATGTACGCAGAGAATCACCCGAGCCCGGCGGTCCGACATGGGCGATGTTTTTGCATTTGAGGGAGCGACATGCCTCGGCTTCGTACGTCTCCCATGAACGTCCCCTCATCGCCTGAAGGTGCGGGCACGCCAATCGATGCGATCGGGTCTGGTGGCGCTACTGTGTCGCCAAACTCGCTTACTGACGGCGTAGAAACTCCGAGCGAACGCCCCCTCGGTTCACGTCGACCGACCCGCGCGCGGAAGGGGGAAGTGCCTCTCGCGACCACGGCGAAGGGTCCGAGCGCGCCGCTCACGCGGCCCGACGGTACGCCCGCGCCGGTGGTGCACCTCGTGCCGGAGCTATCGCCGTATGCCCGTACCGGTGGTCTTGGGGAGGCGGTCGCCAGCTTGGCGCGGTATCAGGCGGCGTCCGGGATCCCGGTCACTGTCTTCGCCCCACTCTACGGGGTGATTCGCGAGCGGTTCGAGCTCCAGCCGGTCGGGCCGGCATTCGCCGTGGCGGTCGGACCCCGCGTGGAAACGGCGCGGATCTATCAACCCGTAACGCCACCAGCACCCGGATGTCCACGCGTGCTGTTCGTGGAGAGCGAGGAATACTTCGACCGTCCGGGCCTCTATGGCGACGATGCCGGTGACTACCCCGACAACGCTCAACGGTACGCGCTGTTCACGCGCGCGGTGTTGGTGGCGCTGCCACGCGTCTTTCCGCAGGCTCCGTGCATCCTCCACTCGCATGATTGGCAGACGGCACTGACGAGCGTGTACCTGAAGACCGAGTTCATGGCGCACCCTTACTACGAGGGAATTCGCGCCGTGCTCTCTGTGCACAACGCCGGTTACCAGGGCCACTTCACCGAGTCGGCGATGACGGACATCGGGTTGCCGGCGGCGCTCTACAACTCGAGACAGCTCGAGTGGTACGGTCGAGTGAACCTGCTCAAAGGAGGGCTGGTCTTCTCGGACCTGGTGGTCACGGTGAGCCCGACCCATGCGCACGAGCTCCGTACCGAGAAGGGCGGCTTCGGACTCGATGGCGTGTTCGTCGCGCTCCGCGACCGGCTCGTCGGCATCGTGAACGGGATCGATCAGGACGTCTGGGATCCGCAGCGCGATCCGTACATCCCGCGCCGGTATGGATCGGAAAACCTGGTCGGAAAGAAGCGCAACAGAGTAGCCTTGCAGCGGGCGACCGGCCTGAGTCGCTGGCAGGCGCCGATCTTTGCGCTCACGGCGCGTCTCGTCTCGCAGAAGGGGTTGGACCTCATCCTTGGCGACCCGGGGTACTTCGCCTTCGACGCACAGTACGTTTTCCTCGGCCACGGGGAGCGACGCTACGAGGAGATGCTCACCGAGCTGGCCGAACGGGCGCCCAGTCGCATCGCGGTCAAGCTGGATTTCACCGACGAGTTCGAGCACTTGCTGCTCGCCGGCGCCGACATGTGTCTGATGCCGTCGCTCTATGAACCCTGCGGCCTCACCCAGATGCGCGCGCAACGATACGGAACGATCCCCGTTGCGCGGCGGGTTGGCGGGTTGGCGGACACCATCGAAGACGGTGTGACTGGCTTTCTCTTCGACGACTACACCCCGGCGGACTTCATGCGCGCCGCGACGCGCGCCGTCGATCAGTATCGGGAGACCGAGTCGTGGGAGGAGATGATGCGCGAGGCCATGGCGCGTGACTTCGGATGGGAAAGGAGCGCCGCACGCTATGTCACCGTCTATCGGCGCGTGCTGAGCCAGGCGGCGATCAGATGATCGGAGCGTCCGTGCGCCCGACTCGGGCGCACGGACGCTCCCACTTGTCCAGTCAGCGCGCACCTGTCAACTATCGGGCATCCTCTTTCCGCGCCCGATGATTCCGCTCTGCCGACTCGTACTGCCGCTCCTCCTTGCCTCGTCCGGCCTCGCACCCGAACTGGCGTGCGGCCAATCGCCTGCCACGACCGTTGCAGCGCGCCCACCGGTCGATACTGCCCCTCCGGTAATCCCGCGTGAGTTTCGCGCCGCGTGGGTCGCAACGGTCGGCAATCTCGACTGGCCGTCCAAGCCGGGTCTCTCGACGCAGCAGCAGCAGGCCGAGCTCGTAGCGATTCTCGACAAATTGGTCCAGCTGCACATGAACGCGGTGGTGCTTCAAGTGCGTCCCGCCGCCGATGCCTTGTACGATTCGAAGCTGGAGCCATGGTCCGATTTCCTGACCGGGGTAATGGGCCGCGCGCCGGAGCCGTATTACGATCCCCTCGCCTTCGCAGTGAGCGAAGCGCACAAGCGTGGTCTGGAGCTGCATGCGTGGATCAATCCCTATCGCGCGATGCATCCCGCCACGAAGACAATGGCGCCGAATCACATCAGCCGGACGCATCCGGAGCTGGTACATCAGTACGGCCCATTCCTATGGATGGATCCCGGCGAGCCAGCCGTGCGCGCTCGTACTGTCGCCGTCGTCATGGATCTGGTGCGCCGGTACGACATCGACGGCGTGCACATGGACGACTACTTCTATCCGTATCCCGAGGAGCGCAATGGGCGCGAGCTCGAGTTCCCCGACGCGGCCACGTACGAACGCTACAGGCGGCAAGGTGGGACACTCGCACGGGACGACTGGCGCCGAGAGAACGTCGATCTGTTGGTGAAGGAGCTGAACGACAGCATTCACGTCGCCAAGGCCTGGGTCCGGTTCGGCGTCAGCCCGTTCGGCATCTGGCGCCCTGGGTACCCGGAGTCCATTCGCGGGTTTGATCAGTATGGGAAGCTGTACGCCGACGCGCGGAAGTGGCTGCGCGAGGGATGGGTCGACTACTTCACTCCGCAGCTGTACTGGGCGGTGAATCGTCCGGAGCAGAGCTATCCGGTGCTCCTCAAGTGGTGGACGGAGCAGAACGTGAAGGGCCGACACATCTGGCCGGGTAACTACACGGGCAAGGTGGGCTTCACCAATTCAGCCATGTGGCGCACGGACGAGGTGCTGCAGCAGATCAGGTTGACTCGCGCCCAAGCCGGCGCCACCGGGAACGTGCACTTCAGCATGACGGTGTTTCAGCAGGATCCTGACAGCCTCGATGCTCGCCTGCTCCGCGAGGTATACCAGGGCCCTGCCTTGGTTCCGGCATCCAGTTGGCTGGACCAGCGCATTCCGGCGCGGCCGGTTGTTGCATTGCGTGCCGATTCGACGTCGGGCGATTGGGTGCTGGAGCTGCGACCCGGCCTCGACCCGGCAGATTCGGTGCGCACGTCGGCCGGGGTTACGGGGATCGTCGAGCGGACGCCCTGGCTGTGGGTCGTTCAGACGCGCACCGACGCCGGCTGGACCACGGTGATGTTTCCGGGCACCGAGCGCCGGCACGTGCTCGGCGGCCGGAACACTCCGGCACCACGCGATGTCCGCGTCACGGCGGTGACACGGGTTGGCAACGCCGGACCGGCGGCGCGCGTCGGCCCGCTCCGCTAGCTCCTCGCCTCGAAGAACATCGCAGCCGGAGTATTCTCAGCTCCGAGCTCCTGTACGAGATGATCGAGCCCGCGCGCGAGCACGGCGCGATCGTCGATCGCGATCTCTTCGATCGCCCGCGCGAGACGTACCTGCATCACCTCGGGCGCGCGTCGCATGAGCGCCATGCCTGACCGCGTGAGGGTGAGCTCCACTCGACGTGCGTCGTCGGCCGCACGCACCTTCTTGACTAGCTTCCGGCGCACGAGGCGCCGTACGACGACCGATACGGTGCTCTGGTGGGTCATCGTGCGCTCCGCGAGCGCGTTGATCGACATCGACGGCGTCGCGCGCAGCTGCGTGAGCACGAAGAGCTGCGCGCCCGTCACGCCGAGCCGACGCTCCGTTTCGCGTGACGCCGCGTGCATGACGTGCACCAGACGGCGCAGTGCATTGAACACTGGCGCAACGTCGGCGCGGTCCGACGATCCCTCGGCGATCTGGCGGCTCGGTCGTGGCATGCGGTGGGGTGGTGGGTGAACGATAGTTTAGCACAAGCTGGCGCTGTCTGCGAAGAGCGCTGGTCGTGGGGGACGACCAAAAACAGTGCGGCCACCTGGAAATGACTTCCAGGTGGCCGCACTGTCGAGCTTCGTGAATGGTGGACTACGCCGGTCAGGGGAGCGATTCGCGACGTTCGCCGGGTCGATAGCGTCGAATCGTTTGACGTTCGATGTCGGCGTCGGACCAGGCCACTGGCTTCAGCTCGCCCCGAGCGAACATCGCCGCTTGATCGCTATGGAAGGGCGAATCCGACCTCGGACTCTCGCCATACGCGAGCACCGAGTAAGCGCGCGGCTGGTCCGCGAACTCGACCGCGAGGATCCAACCGTCGCCACCGACGGCCTCGCGCTTCCCGTCGGGAACGTCTTTGTACCAGAGAACGCGAAAGCACCCGATGTCACCGTTGCACCCGCCGACTGGGACGTCGACCCCGCCGACACGCACCCGGTGCACGTCGCCCCATGCGACGTCGGCTCGGCCGTACCGCTGGGCCGCCTCACGCACGGCCCAGGAGAATGCCTCCACCGCTCGATCCGGAAAGCGAATCCCTCGAGGTGTCGACGTCGGAGCGGTCGCGCTCCAGGGCTGCGCATACATCGTGTCCGGCCGAGCGCCCGCGATGTAGCGACGCCACCAGAGCTCGAACAGCACACCGCCGCGACTCGCCGGGGCGACCGTCTTGTCCCACCGGCTGATGACGTCTATCGCCGCGGCCAGGCCGGGCGCCGGATGCGACGCACGCACCGCCGCAACGAGATCGTCACGCACCCGGTCCGCCAACAGCATGCGATATGAGTGCTTCAGCGCGATGACGTCTTTGAGCGACAGCTTGCGCGGCGTGTCGATCAGATTGATCGCCAGCTGGCTGCGCAGACCGAGCCGGGGCTCGGGGAAGTATGCGGGATACCGCGACCGGTCGAGCGGCTCACGCATGTTCGTGTAATAGGGCGGATCGTTCTCGTTGTGCACATATCCGCCCTTGGGGTTGAGCACCTGCGGCAGGGAATCGAACGGCACGTAGTGCGTCCAGATGTCGGCCACACCGCGCACCGGCACCGCCGTCGTATCGGTGCCGGTGCCATTCGGCAAGGAGGGGATGGCCGCGTTCCAGACGTAGAACACGTTGCCGGCGCGATCGGCGTAAGTGAAGCTCGAGTTGAGCCGCGCACGCATGCGCATCGCGTCCTTCCACTCCGCGAGCGAGTGGGCGCGCATCATGCGCAGGAACTGCTCGCCCGCGCGAAAGTCGCCGTCCATCGCGGCGCGAAGGACGTAGATCTTCGTGCTGTCGCGATAGATCACCGGACCGAATGGGGTGCGCGGCACGTCGCGCGTCTCGCTCGCTACGGTGGCGCCGTCGCGATAGTCGACCTGTACCGCCTCGCGCTGGATGGGATGCGAGGTCCCGTCGAGCAGATAGTGATCGGCATGGGCCGGATCGAGATCCAACGCGTACACCTGATCGAGCAGCGGGTCGTTGTTGGTCGTCGCCCATCCGAGATCGCGGTTGAATCCGCCGATCACGCCGAACGGGCCGCCGATCCGGAAGTCGCCGTAATAGTCGATCTGTCCGGGCACGGTGATGTGCGCCTCGTAGTAGCCGGCGCTCCACTGCAGGTGCGGATTCCGGAGGAGAATCGCGCGCTTGGACCTCGTGCGGCTGGGGCCGAATGCCCAGGCGTTGGAACCCTCGTCGGGCAGGTCCACCCAGCGGCCGGGAACGGAGTCTCCCTCCGCCGGACTCAGCGCAGCGGGCGCAATCCTCGCCCGTCCGCGAAAGCCAGGATCGTTGCGCGAGAGAAAGCGCGACGCCTGCATCGCGGTGGCCACGCTGACGTCGTGCGCGAGCACGTCGTAGCCGGTGAATCGCGCCGAGAAGCCGCTCGGAAATTCCTCCGGGTGCAGCTCGACGTACCGGTTCGCCCCCGCGGCGAAGCCCTCGTACACATCGCGCGTGTCGTGATCGAGGAAGGGATAGGTCTCGACGGCGCGGTGATAGGCCAGGCGCGCCGAGAAATCCCGCTCCATGCTGTCGCGGCCGAACCATCGCCCCATCTCGCCGCGCGCACGAAGCAGATCCAGCGGCACGCGCGCGCCATAGTCTTCCGACTGGACGTAGGCCAACGCGTACTCCGCGGCGCCGAGGGTGGCTGCCTTGATGTGCGGCACGCCATGGGTGGTGCGTCGCACCTCCACCTGCGCCACGTAGGTCGGCACTCCACCGGGCAGCGATCCCGACGACCGCGCTGCCGGCGCCGGCGCGGCAGCCGCTCGCGGATTCGCCGTGCGCCGCAGCGGCCGGCCGGCGAGCGTCCCGTTATACCGGCCGTCTTCCACCACGACACGGCCGTTCACCAGGACGTATCGCATCCCGGTCGCGAGGACGCGAGGATCCACGTAGGTCGCACGATCGGTGATCGTCTTCGGGTCGAACGCGATCACGTCCGCAAACTTGCCGGGCGCGAGCACGCCACGGTCCTGCAGCTGCAGCGATTCGGCCGTGAGCTGGCTGGACGCGTGAATCGCCTGCGGCAGCGTGAGCAGATGACGGTCATAGACATACTGCCGCAGCTTCCGGGGAAACGTGCCGTACTTGCGCGGATGGCCGTCGGAGCCGTCCGAGCCGGTCATCACCCACGGCTGCACCATGAAGTTGGCGAGGTCTTCCTCCTTCATGTTGAAGGACGCAACTCCTGCATCGCCGGCCAGAATGATCTCGAGGCCAGCCTCGATCGGCGATTGATGCCGGCTCTCGGCAACCTGCGCCAGCGTCTTCCCCCGAATCGTGCTGTCCCGCGTCGCGCTGATGAGCAGCGCTGCTGCGCCGCCGCGTCGCACCAGGTTGCGCTGCATGTCCGCCACGAGCCTGGATCGAACGGCTGGATCAGCGACCCGCGCCCGGAGCGAGTCGCGCCCGCCTGCCTCCGCCCATCGCGGCAACAACGACGCACCAACGCTCGTCCCCGACGCCAGGTAGGGGTACTGATCCGCCGTCACTCTCACGCCGGCTGCGCGAGCCGCACGAACGAGCGCGATCACCGTGTCGCTCTGTCCCCACACGTCGGCGCCGAGCGCCTTGATGTGAGAGATATGGACCGGGATGTCCGCCTCGCGGCCGATGCGCAGCGTCTCGTTGATCGAACCGATCAGACCGATGGTGTAAGAGCTCTCGTCCCGCATGTGGGAGTCGTAGATGCCTCCGGCCCGCGCCGCTACACGTGCCAGCGCGATCACTTCTTCGGTCGTCGCGTAGCTGCCCGGTGCATAGTACAGACCGGTCGAGAGACCGAGCGCGCCGGCCGCCATGCCGCGCGCGACCAGAGCGCGCATCGAATCCAGCTGCACCGCCGTTGGGGCAGCCGCCGTCATTCCCATGACTTGGCGACGCACCGATCCCTGCGGCACGTACAGCGCCGCATTGGTGCCGATGCCGTCTCTGCCCCACATGTCCAGCGTCGTGCCGATGTCGGTGGTGCCGCCACCATCGTTGTTGGTGATGACGGTCGTCACTCCCTGCATCAGATAGTTGACGTTCCCCCGGCGCTCGGGGCTCGAGAGGTCCTCGAGCGTGTGGGTGTGCGGATCGATGAAGCCGGGCGCGACGATGAGGCCGGTCGCGTCGATCGTGCGTTGGGCCTGCACGCCGGCGCGTGTCGCGTCGCCGACGAACACCACGCGATCCCCGCGCACGCCGACATCGGCCCGTCGCTCGGCCGCTCCCGTTCCGTCGACGACGGTGCCGTTGCGAAGCAGGATGTCGACCGCGAGCGTCTGCGCCGAAAGGTGGCTCGCATGCGCGAGGGCCGCGATGAGGAGCGCGGCAATCCGGAAGGTCGTGTGTCGATGAGACATGTTGGGGTGCTGGAGAAGCGACGCGGGCGACAGGACGGAGGACGGGCGTCGATGCGGTTTCTATACGGCGCCGGTCAACGATTCGTTCGGCGCGCTCGATGTCGAGAGACGCCCGCGTCGCCACCGTGCCGGGACCGACATCAAGGCAATGATGCCGACGTTGACCGCCAGCGCGATGATCCCGGGATTCAGGTCCTTGAGCGCCTGGGGCGCCGAGGGAAGCAGCGTGGCGACCGTCGTGCCGGAAAGGCTGATCGATGCCACCGTCAGCTCACCGCCGACGATGCCCGCCATCACGGCGACCGCGCTCACACGCGGCTCGTCACCCAACGAGAGCACGACCCCCGGAAAGAGCTGGGTCACGACGTTGTAACCGATCAACAGCAGCACGACCAGGGCCTGTCCTCCGCGGAGCGTCAGCACGAGCGCGAACAGGGCCAACACCGGCACCAGCGAGCGCGCCACCACGCCGACTGCGTGGTCGGTTGTCGAGGGCACGATCACACGGTAGACGTTCTTCGCGAGGATCGTTGCGGCGGTAATGAGCAGCATCGATCCCGGAACGAGCGCCGTCAGCAGCCCCGCCCCGCCGATCAATCCGACCAGCCACGGGTCGAAGGTGTGCTTCGCGATGCGAAACAACGACAGGTCGGCGTCCGCACCCTTCAACCCCGGCACGACGAGCACCGCCGCGAAGCCGATGAAGAAGACGAAGAGAACGACCAACTGGTAGAGCGGGAGCACCACCGCATTCTTCCGGAAGACTCCTTCACTGCGGGCAGTGTACACGCCGGCGAAGAGCTGCGGCCACATGTATAAGCCCAACGACGAGACGAGCACCGTCGAGATGAACCAGCTGGGGCTCATTCCCGCCCGCGCAAGGACGAGAAATCCCGGCTTCGCGTGATCGACCGCTTCGAACATCGCGCCCAGTCCGCCGTAATAGTGGAGCGGCAGGTAGATGCCGATCCCCACGGCGACGGTCAGGATCATCACGTCCTTGAGCGCGGCAGTCCACGCCGAGCCGCGCACGCCTGACACCACGACATAGCCGACGAGCGCGATGGTACCGGCCCATACCGCCGTCGTGGGAGAGATGGCGCCGTAGGAGGCCTCGGAGACGATGATGCCGAGCCCCTTGAGCTGCAACACGAGGTACGGCACCAGGGCCGCGACGCTCACGAGCGCAACGAGCACGCCCAGCATCGGGCTGTCGTACTTGGCAACGAAGAAATCCGCCTGCGAGACGAGCTTCCGCCCCTGCGCGTACCGCCAGATTGCAGGCAGCAGGAAGTACGACAGGCTGTAGCCCAGCGTCAGATAGGCGAGGATGTACAGGGCCGGCGCGCCTTTGCCGTATGCCCATCCACTCCCACCGAGAAAGGTGAACGTCGTGTAGATCTCGCCCGCCATCAGCACGAACACGAGCAGGCCGCCGAAGCCTCGCCCGCCGACGCTCCACTGCTCGAGCGTCATGGCGTGGCCCCGGCGGGCGAGGAGGCCAAGCGCGATGGCACACACGAACACCACTCCGAGAACGACGAGCGCGGCCATCACCGTATCTCCGCCGCGGCGGGTGCCGCGCCCGGCGTCTCACCGTCCATTGCGTGCGATCGATCGAGCACGAGGATGCAGCCCATCACCGCCGAGGTGATCAGCACCCACCCGACGAGCCAAGCGAAGAGGAGTGGAAGGCCGAACACCATCGGATGGACGCGGTTCACGAACGGCACACCGCCGAGCATACCGACAGCAGGCAATATCGCGAGCCAGTGATACCGGCGCCGGGATCGTCGCAGGCGCGCCGGCTCGGTGCGCAACGCGGCCACGGCCGCGCTCATCGGTCACTCCCGGCGCCGAGCAGCTCCAGTGCTGCCGCGACGAAGATGCGCGTTCCGTGGTCGAGCGCCTGCTCATCCAAGTCGAATCGTTCGTGGTGGTGCGGATGAACGATCCCTCGCTCGTCGTTGCGTGCGCCGACGAAAAAGAACGCACCCGGCACCCGCTGCTGGTAGGCTGAGAAGTCCTCGGCGCCCATCGTCGGCGTCGCCTCGATCAGCACTCGATCGCCCAGCGCGCGTATGACGGCACGGCGTACCAGCGCCGTTGCTTGTGCATCGTTGACCACGGGATGATAGCCCCGCTCGTACTCGAGGGTGTATCGAGCGCCGTGCGCCGCCGTCACACCGGCGACGATCCGCTTCAATAGCTCCGGCATCTTCGTGCGAAGCTCGGGATCGAGCGTTCGCACCGTGCCTTCGAGCTCCACCGATCCCGGGATGACGTTGGTCGTCGTCCCACCGGCGATGCGCGTCACCGTCACCACCGCGGACGCGATTGGGTCCACGTTGCGCGCTACGATGTGCTGCAAGTTGGTCACGACCTGCGCGGCGATGGCGATCGAGTCGACGGTCTGTTGCGGGATTGCTGCATGCCCCCCCGCGCCATGAATGCCGATCCGAAACGTGTCGTTGCCCGCCATGAGCGGGCCGGCTTTCACGGCGACGGTGCCGACCGGCAGCTGTAGCCAGAGGTGCGCGCCGAGCACCATGTCCACCCCATCCAACACCCCGGCGCGCACCATCTCGTCGGCGCCGCCAGGATAGAGCTCTTCCGCATGCTGGAACAGGAAGCGAATCTCGCCGGCCAAGTGCTCTCGATGCGCCGCGAGCACCTTCGCCGCGCCGAGCAGCATGGAAGTATGGCCATCGTGTCCGCATGCGTGCATCACGCCCGTCGTCCGCGATACGAAGTCGTGCGTGTTCGTCTCTTGGATCGGCAGCGCGTCCATGTCGGCGCGGAGAGCGAGCACCGGGCCGGATCGTGCGCTCACGAGGCGCGCCATCACGCTCGTCCTGGTGGGCCGGGTGACTTCGAGGCCGCCGAAGCTCGCGAGCGTATCCGCTACGAACTGCGACGTCCGCTCCTCGTGAAACGACAGCTCCGGATGGCGGTGCAGGTGGCGCCGCCATGTGACGACGCTCTCCCGAACCGCGTCCGCTGCCCCGCGACCGATGTCAGCCGACACGTGCTCCTCCGAATGAGACAGACCGATCAGATCCGATGTCGAGTAGATCCACTCGCACGATCACTCCCCGCGAAGGTCCGCCGTCGCGAGATATCGCGGCGCGCGGCGAACCTTCGTCGCGTGCTCGAACGCGTACGCGTACTTGAGGAGCTTCGGTTCCTGCCACGGAAGGCCCATGAAGGAGATACCGAGCGGCAGACCGAACGCGTAGCCCATCGGGACGGTGATGGCCGGATATCCGGCGACCGCGCACGGCGTCGTGCTGCTGCCACTCGACGAGTCGCCGTTCGCCAGGTCGATCAGCGACGGCGGCCCTTGTGTCGGCGCCACCAGCGCATCGAGACGGTGCTTGGAGAACGTTGCGTCGAGGCCCTTCTTCCGGGAGAGCGTACGGCACTTGTCGAGCGCTTTCCTGTACGAGGAGCTCGTGAGCGGCCCTTTCTTCTGCGCCGCCTCGAAGATCTCCTGGCCGAAGTACGGCATCTCTTCTCCGGCGTGATTGCGGTTGAACGCGATCACGTCCGCGAGCGTGCGCGGCAGGGCGGCCGCCGGGACCATGGCGAGATATGCGTTCAGATCCGCCTTGAACTCATGCAGCAGGACATCGTACTCTGCGTCGTCGAATTGACCGGCGGTGGTGATGTCCGCGGGATCGACGATCCTGGCGCCGTGCGATTTCATCACGTGCAGCGCGGCCTCGAGCGCGGCGTCCGCGTGCGGGTTGTAGCCCGTATAGCGTTTACGCGCCACGCCGATGCGCGCGCCGCGCAACCCGTCGACGAGGAGATACCTGGTATAGTCGACGTTCGGCTTTCCGTGATAGGCGTGCGTCGCCGGGTCCCGCGCGTCCGTGCCGGCGAGCGCGTTCAACAGGATGGCGAGATCCGTGACGGTGCGCGCCATGGGCCCCGCCGTATCCTGCGAATGTGCGATTGGAATGATTCCGCTCCGGCTCACCAAGCCCACCGTCGGCTTCATCCCGACGAGCGAGCACGCTGCCGACGGCGACGTCACCGAGCCGTCCGTCTCCGTGCCCACCGCCACCGCGCAGTAGCTCGCCGCCGTGGCGCCTGCGGAGCCGGAGCTCGAGCCCGATGGCGTCCGGTCGAGCGCATACGGATTCCGCCCTTGGCCGCCACGTGCCGACCACCCGCTGGACGAGTGCGTCGATCGGAAATTCGCCCACTCGCTGAGATTCGTCTTGCCGAGGATGATCGCGCCCGCGGCTCGCAGTCGCTCGATCACGAAGGCGTCCTGTGCCGCGCGCGATCCGGCGAGCGCCAACGAACCGGCGGTCGTCGTCATGCGGTCCGCTGTATCGATGTTGTCCTTCACGAGCACGGGAATGCCGTGGAGCGGCCCACGGACTTTGCCGTTCTTGCGTTCCGTATCGAGCGTGTCGGCGATCGCCAGGGCATAGGGATTCGTCTCGATGACGTGGCGCAGCATCGGTCCACGTTGGTCGAGTGCGTCGATGCGGCCGAGATACTGTTCGACCAACGAATGCGCGGTATACCGGCCGCTCTTCATTCCAGCCTGCAACTCGGCGATCGTCTTCTCTTCGAGCTCGAAGGGCGCCGGAATTCCTCGATCCGAATCAGAAGAGGCGGGCGGTGGTGCGGCTGAAGCCGACCGGGTAGGAAGGGCGGCCGCCACGGCGGCGGCGACGGCACCGCCGATGAAGGAGCGTCGGCCAATGCGGCTTTCCGAGAGGGCGTCGTCGGACATGATCAGCGGAGAGGCGAACAGGAGGGGGCGGCGGGAGTATGAGATAGCGAACCGTCCCGAGCAATGTAGGGGCACAGGCTCAGTCCGCCTGCTCCAAAATAATGACTTGCCGGAATGCAACTTGCCCGCACGCACGATGCTGACGATGCCGATCTGGTCAGACTCACCGCGGCATCGAGAATGGAGGGACCGTGGGACTTTTGACGTTCAAAGATGCTGTCGGCACGCGCTGGCGCGTTTGGCGGGTCGAAACGCCAGCGGCGCGCGCCCACTTGATGGAAGCAAGTTATCGCGATGGCTGGCTGGTGTTCGAACGCGAGGACGGGTCGGAGCGTCGGCGGCTCCAACAAGTGCCGGACGATTGGATCGCGCTCGCACCGGATCGCCTCGCGAAGCTCTGTCAGGCCGCGACCCCGGTCCGTCTCTCCCCAACGGGCGCGCAACCGGCCACCCCGGCCCCCGAAGCCCATCGCGATCGCTGACTGGGCCGCTGCCCGCTCGACGCGATCACCGAGCGGCACACTTGACGAACGGGCCCTGGAGCGTAACCTTTCATCCGGATAGACGGATGATACAGGCCCGCCCGATCTTCGACCGCCTCTCGGCGCTCGCTGACCCCATTCGGAGTCGGCTGCTCCTGCTGCTCGATCGACACGAGCTCACCGTCGGCGAGCTCTGTGGCGCCCTCCAACTCCCGCAGAGCACGGTGAGCCGCCACCTCAAGACGCTCGCCGACGAAGGGTGGGTCACCGCCCGCGCCGACGGAACCAGCCGGCGCTACACGATGGCCGCATCCGCCCTCGACTCCGGCGCCAAGCGACTGTGGCATCTCGTCCGGGAACACGTTGGCGCGACGCCGTCGGCACGACACGACCTCTCCCGGGCCGAGCGGATTCTCCTCGAGCGGCGAACGACGTCGCAAGCGTTCTTCTCGTCCCGCGCGAGCCAGTGGGACAAGGTGCGTACCGAGCTGTACGGAAGTCGCGCCGAACTGGCCCCGCTCGCCGCACTGTTGGACCCGACGTGGACCGTGGCCGACCTGGGCTGCGGCACCGGCCAGACCGCCGCCGCCCTCGTTCCGTACGTCGCGCGCGTGATCGCCGTGGACGAATCGAGCGCCATGCTCGCCGCCGCACGCAAACGACTCGGCGACCACCAGGCGGTCGATCTGCGGAGTGGACGCCTGGAGGATCTCCCGATCGGCGACGCATCCGCCGACGCGGCGATCCTATCGCTCGTGCTGCATTTCGTCGTCGATCCCTCGGCCGTGATCGCCGAGGCGGCCCGCGTGCTTCGCATCGGCGCGCCGCTCCTCGTTGTCGATATGCTCCCACACGAGCGAGACGAGTACCGCACGACCATGGGGCATCTCTGGCTCGGCTTCGACGAATCGCAGATCACCGCGTGGTTCGAACACGCGGGCTTCACCACGCCGCGCGTCGTTCCAATTCCACCGGACCCGCACGCGAGAGGTCCCGGACTCTTCACCGCACGTGCGATCAAGGGGTCGTCGACCGATCGACTGACCGATTAGCGGACGGCCCTCCGTCAATATTCTCCATGTTCTCAACATTCTCACATCGCTCCTAATGGCCACCACACAACGTCCGGTCACTCGCACCCCACCACCACTCGATCGCCCCTCGTTCAAGGTCGCCGATCTTTCGCTCGCCGACTTCGGCCGCAAGGAGATCCGGCTCGCCGAACAGGAGATGCCCGGCCTGATGGCCATCCGCGAGGAGTTCAAGGGAAAGAAACCCCTCGCCGGCGCGAAGATCATGGGCTCGCTGCACATGACCGTGCAGACCGCCGTGCTCATCGAGACACTCATCGAGCTCGGAGCCGATGTGCGGTGGGTGAGCTGCAACATCTTCAGCACCCAGGACCACGCCGCTGCCGCCGTTGCCGTCGGCAAGCACGGCACGATCGAGAGCCCGAAGGGGATCGCCGTCTTCGCGTGGAAGGGGGAGACGCTCGAGGAGTACTGGTGGTGCACCGAGCAGGCACTCATGTGGCCGGACGGCACCGGCCCCAATCTGTTGCTGGATGATGGTGGCGACGCGACGCTCCTCGTCCACCGTGGCGCCGATTTCGAGAAGGCCGGCAAGGTGCCCGCGTTCAACGCGGAGGCCGAAAGCGAAGAGTGGGGCGTGATTCTCGATCTGCTGCGCGCCGAGCAGCAGAAGAATCCGGGCCGCTGGACGAAGGTCGCGGCCGACATCCGCGGCGTGTCCGAGGAGACCACGACCGGCGTCCACCGCCTGTACGAGATGATGCACGCCGGCACGCTTCGCTTTCCGGCGATCAACGTCAACGATGCCGTGACGAAGTCGAAGTTCGACAACCTGTATGGTTGCCGGCATTCACTCACCGACGGCATCCTGCGCGCAAGCGACGTCATGCTCGCCGGGAAGGTCGCGGTCGTCTTCGGCTACGGCGATGTCGGCAAAGGCTGCGCGCAGTCGCTCCGCGGACAAGGCGCGCGCGTGATCATCACCGAGATCGATCCGATCTGTGCGCTACAAGCGGCCATGGAGGGATATCAGGTCACGACCCTCGACGACGTCGTGCGGACCGCCGACATCTTCATCACGGCCACCGGCAACAAGAATATCATCACCGTCGACGACATGGCGAAGATGAAGGACAAGGCCATCGTCGGGAATATCGGCCACTTCGACAACGAGATCGACATGGCCGGCCTCAAGAAGCGCGGAATCAAGCGCATCAACATCAAGCCGCAGTACGACGAGTTCGTGTTCCCCGATGGCCACAGCGTCATGATCCTGGCCGAAGGCCGCCTCCTGAACCTCGGCTGCGCGACCGGCCATCCGAGCTTCGTGATGTCGGCATCCTTCACGAACCAGGTGATGGCGCAGCTCGAGCTTCATCAAAACGCCTCCAAGCTCGAGCGGAAGGTCTACACGCTTCCGAAGCACCTCGACGAAAAGGTGGCTCGGCTGCACCTCGAGAAGCTGGGCGTGAAGCTCACGAAGCTCACGAAGGACCAGGCCGAGTACATCGGCGTGCCGGTCGAGGGACCGTACAAGCCGGAACACTACAGATACTAGCTCGACGGTAGGATGGTTTGACGAAAGAGAGAGAAGGGCACACCGGACTCGGCTCGGTGTGCCCTTTCTCCTTATCCGTTGTGCCGTCTCATGTCTCTACCCCTTCCGGGCCCACTTTTCGCATTACTGCCCAGTCCGCCCCGCATGCTCAACTTCGGTTCGTGGACTCCTTTACCTCGTCATCTCGCGCCCTCGTCGCGACGCTGCTAGTCATCGCCGCTCCGATCGTCGCATCGGCACAGCGAGAACCAGCAGATCAGCGCGACTCCATGGACGTCGCGTCTCTGACCTTCGACGGCGCGCACGCCGTGTCGCCCGCCGATCTCCGGCTGGTGATCTTCACGCGAACGTCGGCCTGCCGGCTGATCCTTCTCGCGCCGATCTGCCGATTCACACCGAATCTTCTCTTCACCGATCGGCGTCGTACGACGCGCGCGGCCCTGGGCGACGACATCACCAATCTTCGGGTCTATTACTGGCGCCGGGGCTTTCGAGAAGCACAGGTCGACACTGTTCTCGTTCCGGTGAAGCGCGGTGTCGCCGTCACCTTCCGCATCGTCGAAGGTGAGCCGACCCGCATTGCCTCGTTACAGATCGTGCAGCGCGAGCCGGTTCTCTCGAACGCCGAGCTCGCACAGGCCGTTGCGTTGCGCGCGGGCGAACCGCTGAGCCTCGTCGCACTCGACACGACGCTGGCACGGCTGCGCGCCGCGATCTGGAATCACGGCTACGGCGACGCGCACATCGACACGGTCGTTCCGCGCCCTGATGCGGGACGCTTGGTGCCTGTCCGCATCGCGATCGATCCGCGATACCTGACACGCGTCGGGCACGTGGAGTTCGAGGGAAACAGCGCGCTGAGCGACGCGACACTCCGCCGAGCGCTGTTGCTCCGACCAGGTGCGCTGTACACACGAGACGCCGTTCTGGAAAGCGAACGCCGTCTCTTCGAGTCGCCGGCCATCGCGCGTGCGCTCGTGGTGATTCCGCCCAGCGGTGACAGCGTCAAACAGATCACCGTGGCTGTCACGGAGACGGCGCCCCACCACGCCAGCGCGACGTTGGGATTCAACACGGTCGATTTCGGCCAGGCGGCGGTCGAACTCCGGCACAACGTGCTCGGTGCGGGCCGCTGGTTGTCCGTCCGCGGCAGCGTCGGCAATCTGCTCGGCGAACAGCTCAACGGACGGGCGATCTTTCGCGAGGCCGTCCCGCCTGACACCCCCGACGAGACGCGCTTTCTCCGACTCACGTATCAAGGCTCGTTGACACTCACGCAGCCGTGGATCGCCGGCCCACGCACCTCCGCGGCTTTGACGTTGTTCGGTGGTCGGCGCTCGCTGCCGGGTGTGGTGATCGACGAGGACGCCGGCGCTACCCTCGGTGTCGTGCACGAGTTGGCGCCTCGCGCGCCGATCGGCCTCAACTACCGACTGGAGACGACGCGGGTCGAGGGCGATGTCGTCTACTTCTGCGCTGGCTACGGGATCTGCGACAACGCCACCGCCGCCGCGCTGACCAGGCGGCAGCGGCTGGCGCCAGTCGGCGTGAGCGGCTGGATCGACCGGTCCGATGATCTGGAAGCACCGACGCGCGGCTACACCGCGCTCATCGACGCCGAACACGCATCGCGGGCAACGGGGTCCACCTTCGCGCATGACCGTATAGCCGTCGACGGCGCCTACTATCACGCGTTCGGTCTCACGCCCAACACCGAAGAGTCGAACGTCCCGCTGGTGCTTGCAGTGCACGGACGCGCTGGCTGGGTGCGGCCGCTCGCCGAGGACCGTGCGACACTTGGTGTGGACGGCAGCGGGCCGGGAATCCTGCATCCGCGCGCGCGATTCTACGCCGGCGGCATGCAGTCCGTTCGAGGCTTCGCCGAGAATGCGCTCGGCCCACGCGTGTTGGAGGCGCGCCGCTCCTCACTCCTCGCCGCCGGGTGCACCGATGCAACGATCGCCGATGGCAGCTGCGATCCCTCCGGCGTGCCGTCCAACGAGTTGTTCGAGCGCCCGGTCGGTGGGAGCAGCGTCATCGAGGCGAGTGCCGAGCTGCGACTGCCACTCACGAAGCAGCTCGGCGCGGTGGCGTTTCTCGATGGCGCCTATGTCGGTACCGGCGGTCTGGATTCACCGGCGCGCGGCAAAGGAGCCATCACTCCTGGCGGTGGCCTTCGGTATCGGTCCCCGCTCGGCGTCCTGCGGCTCGACGTCGGCATCCATCCCGTCGGCACCGAATCGCTTCCCGTCGTGGCAGTCGTCTCCGACAGCGCCGGCAATCAACGAATCGTACGCCTCGCCCGCGAGAAGAGCTATTCGCCCGTCGACCCTTCGCCGGGTGTATTGCGATCGATCGGACGTCGCCTCGTCGTTCACTTCGCGATGGGACAGTCCTTTTGACCTCCGCGCCGTCGATGTCGCCGTCACGGCGTGCCGCACGACCTCCCCTTGGCGAACGCCCCTTCGTCCGAGCTACGCGTCGATTCGCGCTCGTCGTCACGGTCGTCATGGTTGCTCTCGTTGTCGTCGTGCTCGTGCTCACGAACACCCCGTGGGGCAACGAGCAGGTCCGGCGCATTCTCGTCTCGCAGACGAACGGGCGGTTGACGGGCCGGCTGGACGTCGCGCGTCTCCGTGGCAACCTCCTATCCGGGGCCACGCTCACCGACGTACGAATCGTCGACAGCGCTCGCCAGCCGCTCTTCTCCGCGCGACGCGTGCAGGTCCGCTATGGGATCTGGGCGGCCCTGCATCGGCGCGTCGTGCTGGAATCGGTCGTCCTGGATACGCCGTTCATCATGATGGACAAGCGGCCCGGAGCCCGCTGGAACTTTCAGACCTTGGTGCGGCCGAGCAACACACCGCAGGACACGTCGACGCGCGGTGCGTCCCCCGAGATCGGCGACGTCGTCATCCACCACGGTCAGTTCGTCTATCGGCGGCCGTGGCGGCCGGACAGTACGCTCCCGGCCGACAAACGTGACGCCGCGATCGCGGCGGCGCTCGGTTCATCCGCGCGCAACCGCACCGAACGCGTGCCCGGTGGTTTCCAGCGCATCGTCGAGTATCACGACATCGACGCGCACGTTCCGGAGTTCCATCTCGCGCATGGTGGACAGCCAACCTTCGCCCGCATTGCTGCGTTGTCGATGATCGCCGAGCCATATCGGCCTCCACCGATCGAGGTGCGATCGCTGACGGCGACTCTGTACTTCTCCAAGGATTCCCTATGGTGGCGCGGCGCACGCATGGCCTTGCCAGCCTCGCAGGTCACCGGCGATGGACGTATCGGTTTGAACGGGAGTGGCTTCGTGCTGCGGCTCGACGCCGGACCCGTTGCCTTTGCCGACATGCGTTGGTTGAACCCCAGATTCCCCGCTGATGGAGGCGGGCGATTGCAGTACACCATGCGTGTGCATGGCGACACCGCGGAATACGCAGTCGCGGGCGCCGACCTGCGCTACCGCGAAGCGACGGTGGCAGGCAGCGTGTCACTTGCGCGCGTTCACCCCGCGATCGGTGTGAGCACCGTGCTCGTACGGAGTGCGGACGTGGTCGTCGCGCGCTTGACCACCGCCACGCTCCGAGAGCTCGCCCCTTCGTTGAAGCTGTATCGTCGCGGCACGATCGACGGGCGGGCAGTCGTGAGTGGGACGCCCGATGCGTTGCACCTCGACGCGGACCTTCAGTTCGACGATGCGCGGTCGGGCCGGAGTCGGTTGGTCGCCCGTGGTGGTCTTGGGATCGGCAACGGACTTCGCGCGCGTGATCTCAACGTAGACCTGCGCCCCTTGCGGCTCGCCACACTCGCCGGCACTCCCGCGCACGTCCCGCTCGGGGGAGTCGTCAGCGGCTCCGCGACGATCAACGGAGCGTCGTTGCAGGGATGGCACGTGCGCGGCGATCTGACGCATGTCGATGGTGCGAGCCATTCCCGTGTCGCCGGAGATGTGGAGTACCGAACGGTCGGTAAGCGCGTCCTTGCCGACGCGCGCCTCGAACCGTTGTCGCTCGCGACCGTCGGGCACTTGTTCCCCTCCGCCGGATTGCGTGGATCCGTTACCGGTCGTGTGCACGCGGAAGGTACGACACGCGACTTGCGCGTCTCCGGCGCGCTGCATTCAGCGAATGGCGGGACGCTCGATCTGCGTGGCGTTGCACGACTCGCCGGGGTACGCACGCGCTACGACGTCGCGGCCGCACTGGACGCGCTGGACGTTTCCAGTCTCTCGCGCCGTGCGCCGCGAACGAGTCTCTCGGGTACGCTCACTGCGCGCGGAGGAGGGATTTCTCTTGCATCGGCCGACGTCGCTCTGACGGCGAACCTCCGCCGCTCGAGCTACGACACTCTGTTCGTCGACCGGCTACTCGCCCGCCTCACCGCATCGGACGGGCTGCTGCGCGTCGACACCCTCGTCGTCGATGCCGCCGGCGCCGAGGCGCATGTGGCGGGAACGCTGGGACTCGTTGCCGGTCGGTCGGGCGACATGAGGGTCGCTGTCGCGATCGATTCACTCGGCGCGTTGCGGCGCTGGCTCGGCACGAGCGACAGTTCGCGCGTCGTCCCTGCGGCAGGACGCCAGGGAGCGCGGCTTGCTGCGGCGCGGGCCGACTCGGCACGGCGCGCCGAAGCCGTGCGGATCGAGCGATTGGCGCTCGGCCTGCCGCCAGGTGTGCCGCTCGTCGTCGACACGCTGCCATCGCTCCGGAGAGATTCGCTGTCCGGCTCCGTGCGCGCCGATGCCACGCTGCACGGCAACGTGAAGCATCTCGGAATCGACGCCCATGTTGCCGCACGTGACGTCGTGATCCGCGGTAACGCAGCGCGCTCCGTGTCGGCCGCGCTATCCTCCACAAACGTTCGAGATGCCGGCGTGCCGTTGACGTTCCGCGCGGATGTGCAGTCGATGCAGGCCGGCGGCTACGAGCTCGAACGCGCGCGCGCCGCGGGGCGGTGGCAGCAGCGGACGCTTTCCGCTGATGTGACGGTTCGACAGGACTCGCTGGTGGACTATGCCGCCAGCGGCAGCGTCGAGCGCCCGTCAGCGGGCGTCCAGCAGATCAGGCTGGACTCGCTCGTGGCTCGCTTCGACACATTGCTGTGGCAGTCCACGCGTCCGGCTCGGGTGACGCTCGACCACGGCGCCGTCGCTCTCGATTCCATCGAGCTGCGGAGCAATCGAGGCGGTCGTCTGTTCGCCGACGGTGTCATCGGACGAACCGGTACCATTCGGCTCGACGCCGCCGCCGAGGACGTCCAGGTTGCAACCGTGCTGCGAGCGCTGCAGCGCGATGCGGGTGCTACCGGACGATTGTCCGCGATCGCGCGGCTCAGGGGCTCGCGCGCGGCACCCGAGATCGTCGGGCAGTTGGACCTCCGGGATGCACGTTTGCGCGGTATGCGGGCTCCGGACGCGAACGCCGGACTTCGATATGCGTCGCGAATGCTGGATGTCGATGTGACGATGCGCGACAGCGCCGGCCGTCGTGTGCTTTCCGGAAACGCGTCGTTGCCCGTCGACCTCGCGCTCGAGCGGACGTCCACTTCCCGGCGCCTGCGTGGTCCCATCGCGGCGGACGTCATCTTGGACACCTTCGATCTCGCCGCGCTACCAATTGCTTCGCGCAGCGTGAGCGACGTACGTGGACACCTGGTCGGCAACGCTCACGCGCGCGGGACGTGGGAACGGCCGCATTTTTCGGGCAACGTCGCGCTCGGCGACGGCGGCGCATTGATCGTCGGCACCGGCATGCACGTCACCGACGCGGCGGCCGGGCTCCGGCTGATTGGTGACACGCTTCGTCTCGACTCTCTCGTTGCGCGGGCAAAGGGATCGCTCAGAGCGTCCGGCATGATGACGTTCGGCGCCAATTCGCATCCTGTCGTGCGGATGACCGCGCAAGGAAGCGATCTGCGCGTGTTCGACGCTACCCGTGGGTTGGTCGATGCGGATGGAGAGATCAACGCGGAGGGACCGCTCTCGGCCGTTCACGTCACCGGGCGCGCGGAGATGCGGGATGGGTTTCTCGCACTCAAGCAGTTTCGCAAGGATCTGTTGCGCGTGAAGGCGCCGGGCGAGCTGTCCTTCTTCACCGTCTACGACACGACTACTCCGGGCGTCGTGTCGCTCCAGCGTGCTGCTGCCCTGACTCGGCCGCCGGCGTTCGGGATGATCGCCGACTTGTCGCTGGTTGTCGACCGTGGCAACTACTATAGAAACCGGCCCGACGCGAACACCGAGTTCTATACCGGTGATGGCGAGGAATTGCGGGCGCACATCGATACTCGGAGCGACGACGCGTGGGCGGTCGGCTTCGTACGGATCGGTGAGGGGATCGCGATCTTCCGCGCGCGCGACTTCGAGCCGGCGCGTGGTTCGCTCACCTTCTCCAGCTACACCGGGGGACCGGGATACATAGAGCAGGTGGGCGAGCACCTTATCTGGGAACCGGGTCGCGGCATGCTCCCGCTCCAGCTCCTCACTGGCGGTACGTCCCAGGCACCGGCCCTTGGGCTCGAGGCCGGAACGCTGTTCCCCATTCGCGGCCGCGAGCTGAATGGCTATCTCACCGTTGGTCGCGATCATAGCTCGCTCCTCCAACAGTCCGGGTCTTCGCTCTCCGGCAGTCCGTCGTGGAGCGGACAGCTCTCAGGCGAGACAGGCGCGTTGGCGCGACGACAGCAGGCGGCGACCGCACTCGGCGTCGTGCTCCATGACATCGGAACCGGCGCGACGAAGGAGTTCGGCCTCGACGCGTTCAGCGTCTCGCCCAGCGACGTTCCGACCGAGCTGGTATTCGGGAAGACCGGCGGGGTGCGTGGCGCGGTGATCGAAGGCGGACGGTACCTGACGCTCGACAGGTACGTCGGTGGGCAGGTGCGACTCACGACAGCCATTCCCGGCGCCCGCCTCGCTCAGCGTGTTGGAGACGCCTACCGGCTCGACGTGGTGGTCGAGCCGCGTTTCCTCTTCCGTGCACCGGAAGATCTGGGCATCACGCATCCAACCGTGCGCACCGGCGTCTTCGGTACGTTCTTGACGAGGTGGTGGGATTGGTGACGTCGCATCGCCCACAGTGACGCTCCGCAACGACAAGGGGCACACCGGACAAAGTCCGATGTGCCCCTTCTACGGTCGCTAGCCGATCAGGCCAGCATGTACCGGGTCGAGCGTTTACTTACAGGCCGGCTCGCCGTCGCCCGCGGTGCTGATCACCGGGTTCTGGGTGTTCACACCGATCGAGCAGCTGAAGTTCGCGATCTGCGAGTGCGTCACCTGCGCCGTCCAGTAGCCCGGGCCGGTCGTGATCGCCGGGGTCGACACACCGGTCGACGGACGGAACTTGAGCAGCGTCG